>JANLJK010000153.1 GCA_029255525.1 Pseudolabrys sp. | reverse complement strand
GATGCCTATGCCCGCGTCTCCCGCTCGCTCGGCGTCGCCATCACCTCGACCGGCACCGCCGCCGGCAATGCCGCGGGCTCGCAGGTCGAAGCGCTGACCGCCGGTTCGCCGGTGCTGCACATCACCACGCAAGTCGACCGCGAGTTCGTCGACCGCGACCGCGCCGCCATTCATGACGTGCCGCGCCAGCCCGACATGCTGAAAGCCATCAGCAAGTGTTACATGCGGGTCTGGGAGCCTGCGGCGACCATCGACACGCTGATCGCGGCCGCGCGCGAGGCGCTCACCGCGCCGACCGGCCCGGTGACACTCGAAATTCCGGTCGACGTGCAGCGCACCAATGTGCCGCAGCGGGCGCTTGCCGGCATGCCGGCGATTGCGCGCGCCGTGCCCGACGCCGCGCAGCTCGATGCGCTGGCTGAGCGCGTGCGCAAGGCGAAGCGGCCGATGCTCTGGCTCGGCGGGGGCGCGCGTGCTGCCAGCGAGGCGGCAACGGCGCTCGTGACGCGCGGCTTTGGCGCCGTCACCTCGACCAATGGCCGCGCCGTGGTGCCGGAAGGCCATCCGCGCAGCCTGGGCGCCTTCAACATGACGCGCGAGGCGATGGAGATCTACGCCCGCGCCGATCTCCTGATCGTCGTCGGCTCGCGCCTGCGCGGCAACGAGACGCAGAACAACCGCATGCCGCTGCCGCCGATCGTGCAGATCGATGCCGACCCGACGCAGGGCGCGCGCAACTATCCCGTCGACTTCTTCATCGCCGGCGACGCCAAGCTCGCGCTTGAAGGCCTCATCGAACGCCTGCCCGCCAAGCTCGACACCGATCCCGCCTTCCTCGCCGACATCGCACCCGCGCGCGAACGCGCGGAAGCGGCTTTGCGCGCCGGCCTCGGCCCCTATGCCAGCCTCGCCGATACCGTGAGCGCCCGCGTGTTCAAGGGCGGCCATCCTTGGGTGCGCGACGTCACCGTCTCCAACAGCACCTTCGGCAACCGTTATGTCCGCCTCGCCGCGCCGCATCTCGGCGTGCATGCACTCGGCGGCGGCATCGGCCAGGGCATCGCCATGGGCATCGGCGCGGCGCTCGCCGGGCTGCCTGCCAAGACCGTCACCCTGCTCGGCGACGGCGGCGCGCAATTGATGATCGGCGAATTCGCCACCGCGGTGGAGATGCAGGCCGACATGGTCTTCGTGCTGATGAACGACAAAGGCTACGGCGTCATCCGCAACATCCAGGACGCGCAATACGGCAGCCGCCACGTCTATTCGAACATCCTGACGCCGGATTTCGGCCTGGTCTGCCAGTCGGTCGGCCTGCCGCATGAGCGCGTCTCCGACATCGCGCAATTCGATGCCGCCTTCGACCGCGCGCTGGCGACACAAGGCCCGCGCCTGATCGAGATCGACATGGTCGCCATCGGCCCCTTCAGCCAGAGCTTTGCCGGTCCGCCGGCCGGCGCCGCGGGGAAACCGGCATGAGCCTGAAACGTCTCGGCGTCATCGGTTGCGGCGGCATCGCGGACGTGGTCCTGACCACGCTCGTGAAAGAGCTTGCCGCGCCGCTCGACCAGGTATCGCTCTTGGTGCCGGCGCAATTCGCCGGTCAGGCCCGCGCGCTGCTCGACCGCCTCGGCGACAAGCTCGCGCCGTCGCGCGCGGTGCATACCGACGTCGCCGGCCTGCTCGCCGACAAGCCCGAGGCCGTCGCCGAATGCGCCTCGCATGTCGCCGTGCGCGACTATGGCCCGGCAATCCTCGAAGCCGGCCGCGACCTCATCGTGATCTCGATCGGCTCGCTGTCGGACGAAGGCCTGTACACGCGCCTGACGCAGGCCGCCAAGAAAGGTGGCGCGCGACTGGTGCTGCCCGCCGGTGCCGTCGGCGGCATCGATGCGCTGTCGGCGGCCCGTCTCTCGGGCCTCGAATCCGTGGTCTATACCGGCCGCAAGCCGCCCAAGGCCTGGAAGGGCACCCCGGCGGAAAAACTGCTGGCGCTCGACACGCTGAAAGAGCCCGCTGTCTTCTTCGAAGGCAGTGCGCGCAAGGCCGCGTCCGACTATCCGTTCAACGCCAATGTCGCGGCGACCCTCGCGATCGCCGGCATCGGCCTCGACAACACACAAGTGCGCCTCGTCGCCGATCCCGGTATCGAGCGCAACGTGCATGAATTCGCCGTGCGCTCCGCCTGCGGCGACTTCACCGTCAAGCTGGAAGGCCGCCCCTCGCCGGCCAATCCGAAGACCTCGCTGCTGGCGGGGTACAGCGTCGCGCGCGAGCTCATCAATCGCGCCGGACCCGTGGTGATCTAATGGACCAGACCGTCACTCCCCAGGACAAGCTCTATATCGGCGGCGAATGGCGCCGCGGCCGTGGCGCGGAGATTGAATCAAACTTCCCCGCCGACGGCTCGCTGAACGCGAGGATCGCCGGCGCCTCACAGGAAGATGTCGATCTCGCCATCGAGCGCGCGCAGGACGCCGCCAACGATCCGGCGTGGCGCAAGCTCTTGCCGCATGAGCGGGCGACGTTCCTCTACAAGATCTCCGAAGGCCTCGCCCGCCACGCCGACCGCATCTCACACGTCCAGTCGCGCGACACCGGCAAAACGCTGACCGAGACGCGCGCTTTGGCGATGAGCGCGTCGGGCACCTTCCGCTATATGGCGGCGACGCTGGAGACGATGGAAGACGCGCTGACGCCGTCGCGCGGCAACTATCTCACCATGTCGGTCTATGAGCCGCTCGGCGTCACCGCTGGCATCACGCCGTGGAATTCGCCGATTGCCTCCGACGCGCAGAAGGTTGCGCCAGCGCTCGCCGCCGGCAATGCCGTGCTGCTCAAGCCGTCGTCCTGGAGCCCGCTGGTCTGCCTCGAACTCGCCCGCGTGATCGAGGAAGCCGGCCTGCCCAAGGGCTTGTTCTCGACGTTGCCCGGCGCCGGTTCGATCGTCGGCGAGCGCCTGGTGACGCATCCCGCCGTCCGCAAGGTGTCCTTCACCGGCGGCACCGAGACCGGCCGCGATATCGCCCGCAAGGCTGCCGACAAGCTGATGCCGGTGTCGCTGGAACTTGGCGGCAAGTCGCCCACCATCGTCTTCGCCGACGCCGATCTCGACATCGCCGTCGCCGGTGTGATGTTCGGTGTGTTCTCCTCGACTGGCCAATCCTGCATCGCCGGCTCGCGTCTGTTCGTCGAGCGCGGCATTTACGATGCCTTCGTCGCCAAGCTGGTGGCGGCGACCGAGCGGCTGCGCGTCGGCCATCCCTTCGAAGCGACCACCCAGGTCGCTCCACTGATCCGTCCGAAGCATCGCGACGAGGTCGAAAGCCATGTCCGCCTCGCCCGCGAGGACGGCGGCAAGGTGCTGACCGGCGGCGAGCGGCCCTCGGGCGCCGATTATGCCGACGGCACTTATTATCGTCCGACCATCATCGCCGGCCTCGACAACACCAGCCGCCTCTGCCGCGAGGAAGTGTTTGGACCAGTGCTGGCCGTGCTGCCCTTCGACAATGAGGAGGACTTGATCCGCCAGTCGAACGACAACAGCTATGGGCTGGCCTGCGGCATCTACACGCGCGACTTCCCCAAGGCATGGCGGATCGCACGCGCGATCGACACCGGCACAGTGTGGATCAACACCTACAAGCAGTTCTCGATCTCGACGCCGTTCGGCGGCACCAAGGATTCAGGGCTCGGCCGCGAGAAGGGCCGCGAGGGCATCCGCGCCTGGATGGCGCAGAAGTCACTCTATTGCGACTTGAGCCAGGCGCCGCATCCCTGGGCGAAGAGCGCACTGTAAGGAGCACCGATGGCCGACGCTGCAGAAATGACCAAGCCATCGACCGCCGCGGCGCCACGCCCAGGCGAACAGACGATGCAGGTGCGGCTGCGCGCGCTGGTGTGGGAAGCGCCGGGCGTCCTGTCGCTCGAACTGACCGCGCCCGACGGCAGCGCGTTGCCGCCCTTCGAGCCCGGTGCGCATATCGACGTGAAGCTGCCGGACGGCACGCTGCGGCAATATTCGCTGTGCGGCGACCCGAACGACACCTCGCATTATCGCCTCGGCATCCGCGCCATTTCCGGCGGCGCCTCGTCGAGCTATGTGCATCGCAAACTGCGGCCGGGCGACCTCATCACCGTCAGCACGCCGCGCAACAACTTTCCGCTGGTCGACGCCAAGCACTACATCTTCGTCGCCGGCGGCATCGGCGTGACCCCGTTCATTCCGATGATGCGCGAGGCGAGCGCCAAGAGCCGGTCCTGGACCCTGCTCTATTGCAACAAACGCAACGAGGACGCGCCGTTCCTCAACGAGATCAGACAACTCGGCGGCGAGATTTCGCTGCATTCCTCCGAGGCCGGCACGCGGCTCGACGTCGCGCAGCGTCTGACCGCGGTCGAGAAGGACGCCGTCGTCTATTGCTGCGGGCCTGAGAGCCTGATGACCGCGGTCGAGGAAGCGACGGGCGCCTGGCCCGAAGGCACCGTGCATTTCGAGTGGTTCGCGCCACGCTCGCGGCCCGCCGATGAAACCAGCGGCGCCTTCGAGGTCGTCTGCGAACGCTCCGGCCTGACGCTGTCGGTGCCGCCGGAAAAGTCGATCCTCGAAGTGCTGGGCGATGCCGGCATCGAGGTGCCGCGCTCCTGCGAGCAGGGCATTTGCGGCACCTGCGAGGTGCGCGTGATTTCCGGCGACGTCGACCACCGCGACAGCATCCTGTCGTCGTCGGAGCGCGCCGCCAATGCGACCATGATGACCTGCGTGTCGCGCGCCAAGGGCGCGCGGCTGGTGCTCGATATCTAAAGATAGACCGAGGAAGGATCCGATGGCCGAGCCCGAAAAGATCATGCTGACGATCTTTCTCAAGCATGATCAGTCGCAGAACATCGATCAGATCCAGGGCAAGCTCGCCGACCGGGCCTGGTGGGAGCGCTTTCCGCCGGAGGGCTGCGAGATCGTCAGTTGGACCGTGGCGATGGGCATCGGCCAGATCGTGACTTTGCGGTTCCCGCCGGAGCTTCTGAACAAGATCAATATCGAGATCGAGCGCAGTGCTTGGGGGGTGTTCTCGACAGAATTCTACCCAACCTACGACTTCGTGCCGGTGCGCGAGCGCCTAACACGCGAATGGCGAGAAAAGCGCGGAGACAAGAAATGAGCGCCTATCAATATCCCTATTTGAGCGCGCATCAGACGCGCACGCACGAGCCGACCGTTTGGCAAATGGAACTCGCCGCCGCGATCGAGGCCATCTTCGCCAAGGGCGCACACTCGCTCGACGAATTGATCGAGGGTCTGAACGGCTCGCGCGTGAAGCCGCCGGAAGGCGGCCCATGGACGGCCGAGAACTACACCGCGCTGATGCACGAACTGGGCGCGTAAGGGATAGCGAGCCATGAACATCGCGACGAACCCGAAGCCACAAAACGCTACCGCCCCTACCGATCAACAGGTGCAGGCTTATTTGCGCACCGGTCTGCGCAATCGCTGGTGGCCGATCCTGCCCTCCCGCTTCGTCGAGGCCGGCGGCAAACCCTTGGGCCTCACCCGCCTCGGCGAGCCGCTCGTCGTCTGGCGCGACGGCAAGGGCACCGTCCATGTGCAGACCGACCGCTGCCCGCACCGCGCGGTGCCGCTGTCGCGCGGCATCAATGAAGGCGACCGTCTGCGTTGCAATTATCACGGCGTCGAGGTCGGTCCCGATGGCACCGTTCTCGCCGTGCCCGGCCAGCCGGGCTGCCCGCTCGAAGGCAAAAAGGCGGTGAAGACCTATCCGAGCCAGGAAGTCGCCGGCGCGGTCTTCGTCTGGTTCGGCGATGCCTTGAACGAAACACCGAAGCCTTTCAATCCGCCGCCGCAGCTCGTCGCGCCCGAATATGCGCACATGCTCTGCTACGCCGATTGGGAGATGCACTGGCGCTTCCTCTACGACAACAACATGGACCCGATGCACGGCACGTTCCTGCACGCCGTGTCGCACACCATGTACCAGGGCGACACCAGCGCGCATTTCGTGACGCGCGATACGCCGACCGGCTTCTTCTTCGAAAAGGCCGGCCAGCGCGACGTCAACTTCGACTGGAGCGAACTGGTCGATGACAGCGCGCTGTTCGTGCGCCTGGAGATCCCCTACCCGCCGTCGGCCGGTCCCGGCGGTAACTTCGCCATCATTTCCTTCGGCACGCCGGTCGACGAGGAACACACCGCCTGCTTCTTCTGGCGGGTGCGCAAGGTTGAGGGCTGGGAGCGCGACACCTGGCGCTTCCTCTACAAGACCAAGATCGAGGCGCGGCACTGGGCGGTGCTCGAGCAGGACCGCGAGATGCTCGCCGGCTGCAAGACGGGCATCGAGAAATACGAGATGCTGTACCAGCACGACGCCGGCCTCATCCGCCTGCGCCGCTATCTGGCGCAGCAGACTCGCGAGCAGCTCTCGGCGCTGCACTCCGCGGGCAAGAG
>JANLJK010000152.1 GCA_029255525.1 Pseudolabrys sp. | reverse complement strand
AAGCGTACGGTGGTGACGCCGTCCGAAGCCGATATGAAGGTTATCAAGGCGGCGTCCGAGAAGGTGACAGCGGATTGGGCGGCCAAGGACCCGCACAATGCGCAGCTTCTGGCCAAGGCGCGCGAGTTGCTCGTTCAAATCCGGGCCAAGAAGTGAAGGCGGTCGAGAAAATTGTCACGGCGGCGGCGAATATACTCGCCGTCGCTGGCCTGACGATCCTTCTGGTGCTGGCGGCCTTCACGCTTTGTGACGGCCTCCTGCGCGCGCTCGCCAATTATCCGCTCGATTTCGTGCGCGAGATCGGCGATCTGGTGGCGGCGATCTGCGGCGCCTGCTGCCTGCCGATCGCGTTGCTGCACCGGAACAACATCACTCTGCGCCTTTTCGAGAAATTTCTGCCGCCATCCGGCGCGCGGATCATCGACGCCTTCGCGGATGTCCTCATGGCGGTCGTGATGATCGGCATGGCCTGGCAATTTTATCTGTTCAGCGTCAAGACGATGCAGGCAAACGACGTGACCTGGCTGATGAATGTGCCGAAGGCGCCGTTCTGGTTCATCGTCGACGGCGTCCTGTGGGTGGCGGTGGCGGTGCAGGCCTTCATCCTGACCCAGACACTCACCGGCAAGGGCATCGAGCGCTCCGAGGAGTCCGCGCTGTGAGCGCCACCGTCATCGGCACATCCGGCATCGTCGCGTTGTTCGTTCTGGTGGCGCTGCACGTGCCATTGGCTTTCGCCATGATCGCGGTCGGCATCGTCGCTTTCGCGCTGCAGACCGAATGGGGCCCGGCCCTGACCTTCCTGGCGAGTGAGCCGTCACAGGTGCTCGGCTCTACGGACATTGCCGCCGTGCCGCTGTTCCTGCTGATGGGCGCCTTCGTCAACGTGTCCGGCTTCTCCAAGGACCTCTACACGGCGGCGGCCGCGCTGCTTGGCCATCGCCGGGGTGGGCTCGCTTACGCCACCATCGGCGGCAGCGCTGCCTTCGGTGCCATCTGCGGCTCGTCGCCGGCGACGGTCGCGACCTTCACCCGGGTGTCGCTGCCGGAAATGCTCCAGCGCAATTACTCGCCGAGTTTTTCCGGCGCCACCATCGCCGCCGGCGGCGCGCTGAAGGCGCTCATCCCGCCGTCGCTGAGCATGATCCTCTATTGCGTGGTGGCGCGGACTTATATCTTCGACGTGTTCATCGCCGCGGTGGTGCCGGCGCTGATCACCATCGCCGCCAATATCCTGGCGATTGCGCTGGTCGTCCGCGCGAATCCCGGCATCGCGCCGACCTCCGAGCGCGTGTCTGGTAAGGAGAAGCTGGCGGCGGCGCTGCGCGCGGCACCGGCGGTGCTGCTCATCGGCATCATCTTCGTCGGTCTGTACAGCGGCATCTTCACCGTCAACGAGGCGGCGTCGGTGGCGGCGATCGTGTCCTTCGCCTTCGCGCTGATGCGCCGGACGATCACGCGCGAGAACTTCGTCAAGGGTCTGCGCGACACGGCGCTGATCGCCGGCATGATCTATTTCGTGCTGATCGGCTCCTCGATCTTCACGTACTTCATCAGCCTCGCTAAAATTCCAGAGCAGTTGATCGCCTTCCTCAGCACCGTGGATTTGCCGCCGGTCGGCGTCATCGTGCTGATGCTCGGCGCCTACCTCGTCCTCGGCGCGGTGTTCGACGAACTGGCGGCGATGATCGTGACCCTGCCGTTCGTGCTGCCGATCATCGTACACTTCGGCTATGACCCGATCTGGTGGGCGATCATCAATGTGATCATTGTTGAGCTTGGGCTGGTCATTCCGCCGATAGGCCTGGTAATTCTCATCATCCATGCCATGCGGCCGGATATCCCGCTGCAGCGGCTTTACAGAAGCATCATTCCCTTTGTGGCCGCCGACATCGCCGTGCTGGCGCTGCTGACGGCCTTTCCGCAGCTCGCGCTCTGGCTGCCGGCGCTGCTGCGCGGCTCGTGATCATGCACCCTGTTTTAAGTTGTCTTTGGAGATCAGTGAAATGAGCCTGCCCGTCGTCAATCTCGACCCGGCCTTCCGTGTGACGCGGACGAGCCACGTCGTGCTGACTGTGAAGGATCTCGCGGCCAGTAAGCGCTTCTATACGGAGGTCATCGGCCTGATCCTCACCGCCGAGGATGCCGATGCACTCTACTTCCGCGGCGTGGAGGAGGCCTGCCATCACAGCCTGGTGCTGCGCAAAGGCGCCAAGCCCGCCTGCGCCCGTATCGGCATGCGCATGTTCACCGAAGCTGATCTCGAGAAGGGCAAGGCCTTCTTCGAGTCGAAGGGCTGCGCCACGGCCTGGGTCGAGGTGCCGCATCAGGGGCGCACCTTGCATGTGACCGATCCGGTCGGCACGCCGTTTGAGTTTTGTGCCACCATGCCGGTTGAGCCGCGTATGATCACCAAGTTCACGGCGCAGCGCGGCGGTTGCGCGCTGCGCATCGATCACTACCAGATCCTGACGCCGGAGGTCCGCAAGGCCTGCGAATTCTATATGTCGGCGGGTTTCCGTCTCAGCGAATACATCGCGCCCAAGGGCACGACCGACCTGCGCGGCGTGTTCCTACAGCGCAAGGGTAACCCGCACGACATCGTGTTCTTCCACGGCACGGGGCCGCGGCTGCATCACTTCGCGTTCCTGGCGCCGGAAGTGCATCATCTGCTGCACGCTTGCGACGTCGCGGGCGAGCTCGGCTACGGCTTCGAGGTGGAGCGCGGTCCGGGCCGGCACGGGCCGGGCCATGCGCTGTTCGTCTACTTCCGCGATCCGGACGGCCATCGTGTCGAGCTGTTCAACACGCATTATCAGATCATGGATATCGAGAACGAGCCGGTGGCCTGGGATCCGACGGATCACAACGTGTCGTTCCCCTGGGGCATGCCGGCGCGGGAAGCCTGGTACCGTGAAGCGACCGTGTTCGAAGGTGTGACCGTGCGCGATCCGGCGGTCATGCCCAATCCGCTAACGCTGGAGAAGTTTCTCGCCAAGGCCGCTGGAGGAGCTTGAGCCGTGTCGACCGTCGATCTTGAAGAGAATGCCGATCGCAAGGAGACACTGGCGTCGATCGTCTACGACCGGCTGCGGCAGGAGATCATCTCCGTCGCCGTGCCGCCCGGTGAGAAGCTGCACATCCGCTCTTTGTGCGAGCGCTTCGATGTCGGCTTGAGCCCCGTTCGCGAGGCTTTGAGCCGCCTCTCGACCGAAGGGCTGGTGGCGCAGAGCGATCACCGCGGCTTCGCGGTGGCGGCGATGAACGAGACCGATCTCGTCGATCTGACGCGTGCGCGCTGCTGGCTCAACGAGACGGCGATCCGTAAGTCGATCGAGAACGGCGATGCCGCCTGGGAGGAGTCGGTGGTGCTCTCATTCCATCGGTTGTCGCGCACGCCGCGCTTTGCGCCCGGTGTCGAGACCGAGCGCACCGGCGCCTGGGAAATCGCGCATCGCAATTTCCATACGAGCCTGATCTCAGCCTCCGGCTCCGACCGTCTGACCCGCTATTGCGAGCAACTGTTCGACAGCGCCGAGCGCTATCGCCATGTCGGCCGCAAAGCCGGCGTCAAGGGCAACCGCGACAAGGAGCATCGCGAGCTGATGGAAGCGGTGGTGGCGCGCGACGCGGAGACCGCCGCGCGCGTGATCAAGCGGCATTTCGAGCGCACCGCCGACTTGGTGCGGGAAGTGCTCAAGCGGCAAGGCACGTGACGGAAAGAACATGCGATGCCGCAGGATGTGCCAATGACCTATGATGTCGCGATCGTCGGCTATGGGCCGGTCGGCGCCACCTTTGCCAATCTCCTGGCGAACTATGGCTTGAAGATCGCGGTCATCGAGCAGGCCGCCGGCATTTACGACAAGCCGCGCGCCATCACCATCGATCACGAGGTGTTGCGCGTGTTCCAGGCCTGTGGTCTGGCGGAGGTGGCCGAGAAGGGCATCGCGCCGCATCCAGGCACGCATTATCTCGGCGTCGATCACGAGATCATCAAGATCTTCGATCCGATGCCTCAGCCTTATCCGCTCGGCTGGGTGCCGACCGCGACCTTCGTGCAGCCGGAATTCGAACAGGCGCTGCGCGACAAATTGCGCGGCTATGACGGTGCCGACGTCTTCCTGTCGACGCGCGCGGCTGGTTTCGCGCAAGACGCCGACGGTGTGTCGCTGACGGTCGAAGGCGCGGACGGCGCGCGGGCTTTGCGCGCGCGCTATGTCGTCGCCTGCGACGGCGCCAACAGCTTTGTGCGCAAGCAGCTCGGCATCCGTCTCGACGATTTGATGTTCGACGAATTGTGGATGGTGGTCGATGCCTTCGCCAAGGATCTGAGCAAGCGGCCGAACAAATGCTTCCAATATTGCTGGCCGTCGAGACCGGGCACTTTTCTGCCCGGTCCCGGCGCTTTGCGGCGTTGGGAGATCAAGATGCTGCCGGGCGAAACGCCCGAAGACTTCGCCTCGAACGACAACGTCATCAAGGTGCTGCAAGGCTTCACCGACACGTCCGATCTGGAGATCTGGCGTTCGGCGGTTTACCGCTTCCATGCGCTATTGGCGCAACGGTGGCGAGAGGGCCGCATTCTGTTGATGGGTGACGCCGTGCACCAGACGCCGCCGTTCCTCGGCCAGGGCCTGTCGGCGGGTGTGCGTGATGCGTTCAACCTTGCCTGGAAGCTCGCCTTCGTACTGGTGGGCAAGGCAGGTGACGCGCTGCTCGACAGCTATGAGACCGAGCGTAAGCCGCACGTTGGCGCGGTGGTCGCCACCGCCAAGGACTTCGGCAAGATCATCGGCGAGCTCGATCCCGCCGCCGCGCAGGCCCGCGACGAAAGGCTGCGCGCCGAATTGCGCGCCGGCACGGCGCAGACCATTCGGCAGAAATTCATTCCCGATCTTGCCGGGGGACTGATCGCAGCGGGTGCGCCTTTGGCTGGATCGTTGTTCGTGCAGCCGAACATCCGGCGCGCCGACGGACGTGGCGTCCGATTGGATGATCTCCTCGGACCAGGCTTTGCCATCGTTGCCGGCTCGGCGGAGCCGATGACCTGGCTTGCGGCCGATACGCGGTGCGGCTGGAAGCAGCTGGGCGGTGAGCAGGTCGTCATTGCCGATCAGCCGTCTGACGCGCCGGGTGGCGTGCCGGCGCTCGCCGAAGAAGGCCATCTGTTCTCGGACTGGCTGCGTGCGCATGGCGTCGCGGCGGTGGTCGTGCGCCCCGATCGCTATGTTTTCGGCGCTGCCGCCAATGCCGAGCAGCTCAACGATCTCGTGCGTCAGCTCGGCGCGCTCTTGCCGGCGCAATAAGGAGCCAGCCTCAAGTCAACCTTACGACCTGCCAAACACATAAGACTCAATAAAGCCTGGGGGAGAGAAACATGTTCGGCGCATCCAATATTGCGAAAGCCATTCGGCTCTCTTGTGTGGTCGTGCTGGCGCTTGCCGCGCTCGGCCCAGTCCGTGCCGACGACTATCCGGCCGGCAACATCACTGCTATTGTCGCCCTTGGCGCGGGCGGCTCGATGGACGTCATCACGCGGCTCTATGGGCAAAAACTTTCCGAGCAGTTCGGCAAGCCCTTCGTCGTCGAGAACCGCGGCGCCGCCGCGGGAAACCTCGCCGCGGAGGCGGTGGCGCGCGCCCAGCCCGACGGCCGCACGCTGCTGGTCGCTTCGAGCGGCGTTTACGCGATCAACGGCACCTATTTCAAATCGCTGCCTTTCGACCCTGTGAAGGACTTCGCGCCGATCGCGCTCTACGTGAAGATACCCTTCGTCCTGGTGACGAGTGCGCAATCGCCGATCAATTCGCTGCCCGAACTGGTGAAACTGGCGAAGGAGCAGCCAGGCAAGATCACCTTTGGATCGACCGGCGTTGGCCTTGCGCCGCATCTCGCCGGTGAGCTGTTGAAGATGAAGCTTGGCATCGACCTCACCCATGTGCCGTACAAAGGCAGCATGACGCAGGCCTTGAGCGACGTGATGGCGCGGCATGTCGATTTGATCTTCGCCGATCCGTCTATCGCCATTCCTTTGATCAAGGACGGCAAGCTGAAGGCCTTCGGCGCCAGCTCTCTCGCCCGGTTGCCGCAGATGCCGGGCCTGCCTACCATCGGCGAGGCGATTAACGCGCTCGATTTCGAGGCCGTGTCCTGGCATGTCATCGCCGGGCCGGCGAAGACGCCGAAGCCGGTCATCGACCGGCTCTATGCGGCGCTGACCGAGGCCTTCAAGGATCCCGCGGTGGGCCAGCGCATTCAGGCGATGGGTTTGACGCCGGTCGATCCGCCGATGGGGCCGGACGCAACCAAGGCCTATGTCAGGTCCGAGACAGAGAAGTGGAGCGGATTGCTCAAGCGCCTGGATCTTGTCGGCACGCAGCAATGACGGATGATGCAGACGCGCAGGCGGCGACTTCTTCTCGCATTGTTATAGGTGCAATCATATACGCTTTAAGAGATGTATGATCGATAGCGATTGTGGTCGAGCATCCAATTACCATCGGTTGCAGACTGATCGCTTCTACGCATCATCGCCGCACGAACA
>JANLJK010000151.1 GCA_029255525.1 Pseudolabrys sp. | reverse complement strand
GGCGCGGGCGGCTTCGACCGCCGCGTTGAGCGCGAGCAGGTTGGTCTGATTGGCGATGCCGTTGATGATGCCGACGATCTCGGAAATCTTCTGCGACGACTGGCTGATGTCGGCGATGGTCGTGACGACCTTGGTGACGATTGCGCCGCCCTTTTCGGCGGAGGCGAGGGCGCTGTTGGCCATGGTGTCGCCTTGCGTCGAATGGCCCGCATTCTGCTTTACGGCGGCGGTGATGTGATCGATGCTCTGCGCGGTTCTGTCGAGCGCGGCGGCTTGCGAATCCGTGCGGCCTGACAGGTCGGTCGTTCCGTCCGCGATCTGCTGCGCGGCCGTCAGCATGTTGGCGAAGTTCACGCGGATGTCGCCGACGATGCTGTGCAGGTTCGCGTTCATCTGGCAGAGGGCACGCGTAAGCTGGCCGATCTCGTCGGCGCGCTGGGTAGTGGTGGTCGCGGTCAGGTCACCGCCGGCAATGCGCTGGGCGAACTTCACGGCATCGACCAGGGGCGAGACGATTTCCTTCGCCACGTAGAGCCAGAATCCGCCGACGGCGAGGAATACTGCGCCCGCAAATCCGGCCAGCCAGCCGGCGAGGCCGGTGCGGATAACCGTCTCGGGCGAGGCCGCGGCCCAGCCCAGGACACCGACGGCAGCGAGCAGCAGTGCAAAGGTCATCCCGAGGCGCAGGCCGATCGGAATCTCGAGCATGCTCGTCAGCTGCCGCCGCCAGCGCGAGCTGAACACGCGGCCTTGGCGCAGGATCAAGCTGCCCGGCTTATCTTTCTCTTGTTTGTATAGCCCGCTGGCGGCTTCGACCTGGGCCCGCTCCGGCTTGGTACGCACCGACAGGTAGCCTATCGCCTTACCGTCCTCGATGATCGGCGTGACATGCGCCTGCACCCAGTAGAAATCGCCGTTTTTGCGCCGGTTCTTGACCAGCCCGCTCCACGGCAGCCCGGCTTTGATGCTCGTCCACAGGTCGGCGAAGGCCGATGGCGGCATATCCGGATGACGCAAAATGTTATGCGGTGCGCCGATCAGTTCGGCTTCGGTATAGCCGCTGACTTCGATGAAATAAGGGTTGGCGTAGGTGATCTTGCCCTTCTGGTCCGTCGTCGACACGATCTTCTGTCGTTCGTCGAGGGGGTAGTCCACATCGGTCACTGGCAGATTAAGCCGCATAGCGAATTTCCGGCATTGCGAGCAGGCGGCGAGCAAAAGCTCGGTGCACCTTCGGGATGGTGCACGTTATGGTTCTTGTGTTTACGGCACGGTTAATGAGCGCAAACTTTCGCGCCATTTACATTATTGTTCTCGCTTGGCGTCCGCTGCCGAACGACGGCGGGCCGTTCCTTAGGCGGCGCGGCGGACTACCCGGCGTGGCGCTTTGACCGCGGCATGAGAGGCCCGTGCCGCGGGCTCGCTGTGCTTCAGCTTGAAGACGCCGAGGGCCTGCATCAGCTTTGTGCCCTGATCTTTGAGGTCATGCGTGGCGGTGGTGGATTGCTCGACCATCGCGGCGTTCTGCTGCGTCACCTCGTCGAGTTGCGTGACCGCGCTCGTAACCTGATCGATGCCGTTGCTCTGTTCGCTCGAGGCGGCGGCAATGTCGCCCATGATGCCGGTGACGCCGCGGATCGAGCCGAGGATGTCCTCCATCGCGCCGCCGGCATCGCGTGCCAACACCGTCGCGGCGTTCACGCGGTCAACCGACTCTTCGATCAGCTGCCTGATGTCCATCGCGGCGGTCGCCGAGCGTTGCGCGAGATCACGCACCTCGGTCGCGACCACGGCAAAGCCGCGGCCGGCCTCGCCCGCGCGCGCCGCCTCGACCGCGGCATTGAGGGCCAGCAGGTTGGTCTGATTGGCAATGCCGTTGATGATGCCGACGATCTCCGAGATCTTCTGCGAGGATTGGCTGATATCGGCGATGGTCGAGACGACATTCGACACGATCGCTCCGCCTTTTTCCGCCGATGTCAGCGCTTTATGGGCGATGTCGTCGCCATGCGCGGAGTGATCGGCATTCTGCTTCACGGCGGCAGTGATCTCTTCCATGCTCGCCGCGGTTTCCTGTAGCGCCGCTGCTTGCGAGTCGGTGCGGCCCGACAAACTTTCGTTCCCGCTAGCGATCTGACGCGTCGCCTCCAGCATGCTGCCGAAATTCAGGCGGATGTCGCCGACTAGGCTGTGCAGGTTGGTGTTCAACTGGCCGATGGCGCGCATCATCTGGCCGATTTCGTCGGTCCGGTAGCATTGAATATCGGCGGTGAGATCGCCGCCCGCCATCAATTGCGACACCCTGACGGCCTGCTTCAACGAGTCGACGACCTGCTTTTGCAAGAATATCCACAATAAGGCGGCCGCCGCCGCACCGCCTGCGGCCAATCCCATCAGCCAATAAGTGAGATCGAACTGCGCCACCGTCGCCGGCGCGGCGATGGCCCAGCCCAGAATGCCCGCTGCGGCGATCATGAAAGCGAGCGGTGCGCCGACGCGCAGCCCGAGCGGTATGCTCGTCTTCTCGGCCCAGCGGCTATACCAGCGTGAGTGCAACACCGTGCCCTGGCGTAGGCGCAAGGTGCCGGGCTTCTCCTTCTCCGCCTTGAACAAGGCCGCCGCCGCCTCGGCCTGGTCGCGGTTCGGCTTGGTGCGCACGGACATGTAGCCGACGGCCTTGCCGTTCTCGATGACCGGCGTGACATTGGCCAGCACCCAATAATAATCGCCGTTTTTGCGCCGGTTCTTGACCATGCCGCGCCACGGCAATCCGGCCTTGATGCTCGCCCATAAGTCGGCGAAGGCGGCCGGCGGCATATCCGGATGGCGCAGGATGTTCTGCGGCGCGCCGATCAGTTCCTCTTCGGTAAAGCCGCTGGCTTCGATGAAATAGGGATTGGCGTAGATGATGTTGCCGTGAAGGTCCGTCGTCGTGACGATGCTTTGGCTGGCATCGAGTTCGTACTCGACGTTCGTGACCGGTAAATTGAGTCGCATGCGACGTCATCCCTGTTGCCTGCGGCCCGCGAACCAGAATCGCGTAGTGCTACACCGACGACGGTAAGAAATGAGATTTGCCGCTTACGGTCGGGTTAATGATGGACTACGGACTTTTACGTAAGTCGAAGGGCGGAAGTTATGCGTCGATACCTCTGACGGTATTAGGTGGCTCTAACGTCAGTCGTGCTATCGATTGGGGCGTGTGCCGGCGTGGCGAGGCATCTCTGTGGTGGTCGAAGTTCCATCAACATGTATGCCGCGTCGATAATGCAGGTTATCGAAAAATATGGGTCAGCTCGCTTGCGCGAGCCTATTGCGTCTCGGCGGCTTCCGCTTCGGCAAGCTGCGTGCGCCAGTCGCGTCGCTTGAGCATGAAGGCGAGCACAGAGAGGCCGAGAAGAATGAGGCAGACGATCAGCAGGCCTGCCGAAATGGGGCGACTGACGAAGATCAGATAATTGCCGTTCGACATGATCAGTGATTGGCGCAGGCTCTGTTCGAATAAGGGCGCGATGACCAGGCCGAGCACCAGCGGCGCTGGATCGAACGAGAACTTGCGCAAGACATAGCCGACGATGCCCATGATCAGCATGATCCAGACGTCGACGATCGAATGGCTCACTTCGTAGACGCCGACGATGCAGAACATGATGATGAGCGGATAGAGATAGGCATAAGGGATCCGCAGTACGCTGACGAACAGGCCGACGAGCGGCAGGTTAAGCGCCAGCAGCATCAGATTACCGACATACATCGAGGCGACGAAGCCCCAGAACACGTCCGGGTGCTCGGTGACCAGTTGCGGTCCGGCATTGACGCCATGCATCATCAGCGCGCCGATTAAAACGGCGGTGATCGGCCCGGTCGGGATGCCGAGCGCCAGCATCGGCACAAAGGCGCCGGTGGAGGCGGAGTTGTTGGCCGCTTCCGGGCCGGCGACGCCGGCGATCGCGCCGTTACCGAACCGTTCGGGATGTTTCGATACACGACGTTCCAAGGCATATGACAGGAAGCTGGAGATAATGTGCGCCGAGCCGGGGATGATGCCGATGATGAAGCCCAGCACGGTGCCGCGCGCCATCGGCCACGTCGCCTCGCGCCATTCCTGCCGATTTGGCAGTAACTCGCGCAACTTCGGCTTAATCACCTCGCCCGAGACCTTATGGCTCGGCGTCGCCAGGATCTCGCCCAGGCCGAACAGGCCGACTGCGACCGGCACGATGCCGATGCCGTCGCCCAATTCGGGCAGGTCGAAGGCATAGCGGAAGTGGCCGGTCATGTTGTCGATGCCGATCATGCCGAGCAGCAGCCCGATACACGCCATCAGCAGCGTGCGCACCAGCGAGGTCGACGACATGTAAGCGAGGAAGATCAGGCCGAGGACGAGGAGAGCAGTGTATTCCGGCGGGCCGAACTTCAACGCGATGGTGGCGAGCGGCGGCGCCACTACGGTGAGAACGAGAACGCCAAAAGTGCCGGCTACCCATGAGCCGACAGCGGCGATGCAGAGCGCGGCGCCGGCGCGGCCGTTGCGGGCCATGGCGTTGCCATCGATGCAGGTCATCACCGACGAGGCTTCGCCCGGAATGCGCATCAAGATCGAGGTGGTCGAGCCGCCATATTGCGAGCCGTAATAGATGCCGGCGAGCATGATCACGGCCTGTGTCGCATTGAGCCCGAAAGTCACCGGCAGCAGGATGGAGATGCCGGAGAGAGGCCCGATGCCGGGGAGAACGCCGACCAGCGTGCCGACCAGGCAGCCCAAGAAGGCGTACCAGAGATTGTCGGGCTGGAAGGCGATGACGAAGCCATGCGCCAGACTGAGGAGGGTGGTTTCCATCCGTCAAAACCTGAAAGGAGCTTCAGGTAGCGGCGTTTTCAGTACGGTTTCGAAGCACAGATAAGTAAGCAGTACGATGCCGGCGCTGTAGCCGGCCGCATAAAGCGGGTTGCGGCGTTCGATGATGACGAGCAGGGTGACGATCATAGCGCCCATGGTGATGATGAAGCCGAGCTGTGTGTAGAGGAAGATCGCCACAGCGGTGATCAGGCAGACCATCACGGCATGTTTGCCGTCGCTCCAGCCGAGGCTGACGAAGGGCGCGCTCTCGCCGGCGCGCAGGATCAGCATCAGACCGAAGACGATAGTGAGGGTGGCCACGATCTTCGGCAGGAAGCCCGCGCCGGGCATCGATAGCTGTCCGGTCGGCAGGTCGCTGCTGAGCGCAATGACCAGTGCGCCGAAGGCGACGAAGGCGCTACCGGCGGCGTGGTCGGCGCGCAGGGTCATTCTTTTCCCCTCCCCCGCGAAGCGTGGGGAGGGGTCAGGGGTGGGGGGCCCTTCCCATCTACCGCCGCCTGAATAACGGCGAGCACGCCTTCCATTTCCTTCATCGCTTGATGATTCCAAAATCGCAGTACGCGATAGCCGTGCTCTTGCAGATAGGCCGTCCGTCTTTCGTCAGCGGCTGCCGCATTGGGTGTCGTGTGAGTATCGCCATCGAGTTCTATGACTAGCTTCTGCTCATGACAGACAAAGTCCGCGAAGTACGAACCAATCGGTGCTTGCTGCCGGAAGTGCGAGCGGCTAAGCGCAAGCCGCCGCAAGTGCCACCACAATTTTCGTTCCGCGGGCGTGACCGCCTGGCGTAGTCGGCGGGCATGCGTGACGCGTCGGTCTGTGCTCATGGCAGAGCGCCCCCACCCCCGACCCCTCCCCACGTTTCGCTTCGCTCACGGGGGAGGGGAGATAAATTATCCCACCTTGCCGATGTCGCGAACGGCGGCCTCGATGCGGGCGGCGTCCTCGTCCCAGAACTTGGCGAACTCGGGTTGGTCGAGGAATTCGACGTCCTGGCCGAGATTGGTCATGGCGGTCTTGAACTGATCGGTCATCGCCGCCTGCTTCAACGCATTGCGCAGATAAGCGACGACCGGCTGCGGCGTGCTCTTGGGCGCGAACATACCGACCCAGAGATAATATTCGACGTTGTAGCCGAGTTCTTTCATCGTCGGCACATCGGGCAGCGCCTTGGAGCGTTTGTCGCCGAACAGCGCGAGCGGGCGCACCTTGCCGGCCTTGATCTGCGCCAGACACGCCGACACCGACGATGCCAGCGCCTGCGAGTTGTTGCCGAGGAGCGCGGTCAGCGCCGGGCCGCCGCCATTGGTCGGTAGATGGCGCAGCTTCAGCCCGCCGGCGGCCTTCATATAGAGCGCCATCGGAATATGCAGTGCGCCGTAGAGTCCCGACGAGGAGAAGATGATCTGGTCGGGCCGCTTCTGCGCGTCGTCGGTCAGGTCCTTCAGTGTCTTGTAGGGCTGCTGATCGTTGACGATGAGCACGCAAGGATCGGCGACGAAGCGCGCCAGGGGAATGAAATCGGCGCGCGTGAATTTCGGTGTGCGGCCGAACAGTTTGTCGACCTCGGCGAAGCCGGAGATCGAAGTGATGTGCGACAGGAGCGTGTAGCCATCCGGCTTCGCATTGGCGGCGACCTGCGCGCCGACGGCGCCCGCCGCGCCGGCCTTGGTTTCGATCACGACAGG
>JANLJK010000150.1 GCA_029255525.1 Pseudolabrys sp. | reverse complement strand
AGAGCCCCCGTCCCAATAGGGCACGCCGTCAATCTCCACCGCACGGAATACGGCCGGCAGGCAGGCCGAGGCCATCACGGCTTCCGCCGTGATCTTCTCTTTCGGGAAGATGTGCAGCTTGCCGGTCTGCACATTGGTGGCGGCAATGAAGAGCTGACGCGTGTCGGCGCGCAGTCCTTCGAAATCGACGAAGCGCTCGATCAGGTCCTTGAGCGGATTGATGTTCAGCGGATTGAGATCATAAGGCGACAGATAGCGCGACCAAGCGTTGAGCCAGTCGAATGTCGGCGAGCCTTCGCTCGGCAACAGCGAGAACAGCCGGTTCATGACGGCGCGCTGTACCGCCGGCAATTCGCCACCGAGGCTCGCCGCCTGCCAGAAATCGGCAAGCCGCTTGCGCGCTTCGTCCGGGCCGCCGCGCTTGAGCCCGTCCGCCAGCATCACCGCGTTCACCGCGCCGGCGGACGTGCCGGAAATGCCCTCGATGTTGAGCCGGCCGTCTTCCAGCAGATAGTCGAGCACGCCCCAGGTGAAGGCGCCATGCGCGCCACCGCCCTGTAGAGCGAGGTTGATCATCTTCTTGCCGCCCGGGCCTTCGGACCTGGGCCGCCGGGGCTTGCCCGAACGGTCGCCGAACGCGCGCGTGAGGAAGTCGATCACTACTGTGCGACCCAGCCGCCGTCGATCGAATAGGCGGAGCCGGTCATGCTGGCGGCGGCGTCGCTCGCCAGGAATACAGCGAGCGCGCCGATATTCTCAGGCTTGCTGAATTCGTGCATCGGCTGCTTCTCGGACAAGAGCTTGATCTCTTCCTCGCGCACCGGCTTGCCGGAGGCCTTGGCGCGATCGTCGATCTGCTTCTGCACCAGTGGCGTGAGCACCCAGCCCGGACAAATGGCGTTGCAGGTGACGCCGTCATTGGCCGCTTCGATCGCCACGGTCTTGGTCAGGCCGACGATGCCGTGCTTGGCGGCGACGTAAGCCACCTTCTGGCCGCTGGCGACGAGGCCATGCGCGGAGGCGATGTTGATGATGCGGCCCCATTTGCGTTTCTTCATGCCGGGCATCGCCGCACGCACGGTGTGGAACGACGACGACAGGTTGATGGCGATGATCGCGTCCCATTTCTCCGGCGGGAAGTCCTCAATGTTGGCCACGTGCTGAATGCCGGCATTGTTCACCAGCACATCGAGCGAGCCGAAGGCCTTCTCCGTTTCCTCAATCATCGCGACGATCTCGGCCGGCTTGCTCATGTCGGCGGGCGAATAGCGCACCTTGATGGCGAATTCCTTCTCCAGCCCGGCGCGTTCCTTCTCGATCGCGTCCTTGTCGCCGAAGCCGTTGATCATCAGATTGGCGCCTTCCTTGGCGAAAGCGCGTGCGATGGCGAGCCCGATGCCCGAAGTAGAGCCGGTGACCAGCGCAGTCTTGCCTTTGAGCATTGGCCGTCCTCGTTGGGTGCGCGGCCGCGGCGGCCGCTGATGCCGTTGGCGGGAACAGAGGCGCGGAACCTGCCTCTATTCTTATTGCGGTGCAATATATATCTATGTGTTCTGGTTTTTGCGATTCAGTCTAACGGGTTAAAGTGCGGCCGTATCTGGAGCCTTTTGTGGCAAGAAAAACCCATACTCACGCGGTGTTTCCGGCACCCGACCACGATCACGGCCGTTGTGCCAGCGATGCGATCGCGCATGCTGAAGCGGTCTGCTCCGCCCGCAAGGAACGGCTGACACCGATCCGCCGCCATGTGCTGGAGGCGCTGCTGGCGAGTCATCAGCCGCTCGGGGCCTATGAACTGATCGACCGGCTGGCGGAAACTGGCGCGCGGCCGGCGCCGATCACGATTTACCGCGCGCTCGATTTCCTACGGGAGCAGGGGTTCGTGCATCGCATCGAGAGCCGCAATGCATTTATCGCCTGCGGTCACAATCACGACAGTGGCGATCCGGTGGTGTTCCTGATCTGCGAGAAATGCGGCGCGGTCGGTGAGGCGGCTTCCGCCGCGGTGGCGGAAACCATCAAGACCGCTTCGCGCGCCGCCGGCTTCACACCGAAGACACCGGTGATCGAGATTTCCGGCATCTGCGCGCACTGCAAGGCGGCATAGCCGCTGCCTGAGTAGCCTGCGGCGGAAGAGCGCGATAAGACAGTTGCCGTTCCCGCCGGAAGTCCTTCATGTCCTCTTCTTCTTCGCCGACTCACGTCACCCGTCCGCTCGACGCGCTCGCCGCCGGCATCGTGGTGATCCTCTGCCTGTCCTGGGGCTTCAATCAGGTCGCGGTGAAGCTCGCGCTGCCCGATATCCCGCCGTTCACACAGGCGCTTATCCGCTCCGCGGTGGCGACGGCGCTGATCGCAGGCTGGTGCAAGCTGCGCGGCATCCCGATGCTGTCGCGCGACGGCACGCTCATGGCCGGCCTCGCCGCCGGTCTTTGCTTCGGCCTGGAGTTCGTCTTCATCTTCCAGGGCCTCGTTTATACGACCGCCAGCCGCGCCGTGTTGTTCATCTATCTCGCGCCGTTCTTCGTCGTGCTGGGCACGCGGATTTTCCTGCCGGCCGATCGCTTCAGCAAATATCAATGGCTTGGTCTTGCGCTGTCCTTCGCTGGCATGCTGCTCGCCTTCGGTCTGCCGACGCCGGCGATCGATCCGCGGCAGATGCTCGGTGATGTGATGATGGTCGCGGCGGCACTGTCCTGGGCCTCGTCCACGCTCGTTATCAAGGCCAAGCTTACCCGCATCTCGTCGGAGAAGGTGATTCTCTACCAGCTCGTCGTCTCGATACCGATGCTCGGCGCTTGTGCGCTCGTTGCCGGCGAGCACATCACGCATATGCCCTCGGCGCTGGCCCTGGGCGCGCTCGCCTATCAGACCTTGTGGGTGGTGTGCATCACTTTCGTCATCTGGTTCGGGCTGGTGGCGCGCTACTCCGCCAACCGGCTGTCGGCCTTCACCTTCCTGACGCCCTTGTTCGGCGTCGCCGCCGGTCATCTGGTGCTGGGCGAGCCTTTGACGCCGGCCTTCGGTGCAGCGGTAGCATTGGTGGCGGGCGGGCTGGTGCTGGTGAACCGCGCGCGCTAGCGTTTCCATCGTCATGAAATCGAAGCCGTCCCGCCTCCCGCCGGGCGCCATCGAACAGGCGCTGCAAAGCGCGGCCCTTGCGCTGCAGGCCAACCGCATGGCCGA
Organism: Pseudolabrys sp.; assembly: GCA_029255525.1. Classification (GTDB taxonomy): domain Bacteria; phylum Pseudomonadota; class Alphaproteobacteria; order Rhizobiales; family Xanthobacteraceae; genus Pseudolabrys. The sequence continues at coordinate 3,401 of JANLJK010000150.1, read as the reverse complement.
AGCGGAGTGGATCGCTGCCGATATCCTGAAAGCCGCGCCGCAGGAGCTGCGCGCGCTGCAACTGCTCGGCACGGCCTTGTTGGCGCAAGGCCGCGGCAAGGATGCCATCGCTCCGCTGGAGCAGGCCGCGCGCCGCGGGCACGATCCCGCGGTGGAGACGCAGCTCGCGCTGGCGCTCAAGCAGGCCGGCCGCGCGGAGGACGCGCTCGAACGTCTGCGCCGGGCGATCAAGCGGCGGCCGCCGTTCCCGCCGGCTTTCTTCGAGCTGGCGAGCTTGCTGGCCTCGCTCGGCGGCGCGGATGCTGCGATCGATGTACTCAATCAGGGCTTGACCCTGACGCCCAATGTCGCCGAGTTGTCGGTGCAACTCGGCTTCCTGCACAGCGGCCGCAATGAACACGCCAAGGCGCGCGCGGCCTTCACCCATGCGTTGGCAAGCGCGCCGCGTCATGTCGATGCTTTGTATGGACTGGCGCGCGCCGTGCAGGCCGAGCGCGACTACGCGCAGGCGGTCGAGATCTATCGCCGCTTGCTCACGGTGCAGCCGAACGAGGCGGCCGCGCATATCGGGCTCGGCGTTTGCCTGCTCGAGCGCGGCGACAAGGACGCGGCGCTCAAGGCTTTGGGCACTGCCGTGCGCATCGCGCCGCGGATGCAGGGCCAGGCGCTCACCGCGCTGACGGCGTCCGGGCGTGGGCGTTTCTGGCTGCGTGTCAGCGATGCCGAACGCGCGCTGAAGAACGCGGCGGCAAAGATCTAGCGCTTCCCCGCCCTGAACTTGTGACGGTAGACGCCCTGTTCGCTGCCGATCTCCGCCGATACGGCGTTGACGCGCTTAGCTTCGTCCTCTGTGAGCGTCGTGATGTGCGCGTCCCAGCTCTCGCGCTTGACCGGAATGCACTGCGCCACCGGCGTACCCTTCGGCAGTACGCCGTTGAAGTTCAGGTCGTGCCAATGCGCGGGGAAGTGCACGTAGTTGTCGTAATAGAGGTCGCAGTCGACGAGGCCGGTCAGCGTGGTGAACGGCAATTCCGGCCGATTCACCGGATGCGTAAACAGGAGCGAGTAGCCGGGCGGCGCCTGGATGGTCCAGAGATTATTGAACTTGATGAGGAAGCGGTCGGGATCATGGAGTGGCGTGCCGGTCGCCTGGCTGGCGTCGTGGAAGCCGATGGGTGAGCGCAAGGCGCTCCCCGCCGGCGGGTCGAACGCCCACGAGAACTCGCCGTCCTCGACCTTCAGGTCGCAGATCAGCGGGATCATGAAGCCGTAGGTCATGGCGTCGATGAAGGGCGGGCAGCGCTTCACCGTCTGTTCGTCGGCATGCAGTAGGGTGTTGAATGCCTTCTGCGGCATGGCCTTGAACCAGTCCGGCAGACCCTGCACCGCCGGCACCGGCTTGGGCAGCAGCGGCTCCAGCTGCGCCAAGCAGCGGAACGTCAACGTCATCGAAATGTCTTGATTTATCATCAGTTTATGCCTTCAAGCCGGGCCCGCTTGCGACGGCAACTTAGCCCGCTTGGCGGACCTGGAACAGAGCCTCGCCAGAGCCGTTGGGCATTGGCCAGGGAAATGCTAGGTAGGCATCCATTCGGCGCGGACTGTAAAGTCCGCAGGGTTTGGCAGATCAGGCTTCAGCACACATGAGCGGATTTTCGGCACAAGCGCGTCACCGGACGGTTCCGGTCGATGTCGGCGGCGTTTTGGTCGGTGGCGGCGCCCCGATCGTCGTGCAATCGATGACCAACACCGACACGGCCGATGTCGAGGGCACCGCGCGCCAGGTGGCCGCGCTCGCCCGCGCCGGCTCCGAGCTGGTGCGCATCACCGTCGATCGCGATGAGGCCGCCGCCGCCGTGCCGCACATCAAGGAACGCCTCGGTAAAATGGGCGTGACGGTGCCGATCGTCGGCGACTTCCATTACATCGGCCACAAGCTGCTGGCCGATCATCCGGCCTGCGCCGAGGCGCTCGACAAGTACCGCATCAATCCGGGCAATGTCGGCTTCAAGGACAAGAAGGACAAGCAATTCTCGCAGATCGTCGAGATGGCGATCAAATACGGCAAGCCGGTGCGCATCGGCGCCAACTGGGGCTCGCTCGATCAGGAACTGCTGACGAGCCTCATGGACGAGAACTCCAAGTCTGAGACTCCGCTCGAAGCGCGCGCGGTCATGCACGAAGCCATGGTGCAGTCGGCGCTGTTGTCGGCGGCGCGCGCGCAGGAGATCGGCCTGCCGCAGAACCGCATCATCCTCTCGGCCAAGGTCTCGGCGGTGCAGGACCTCATCGCCGTCTATGGCGAGATGGCGCGGCGCTCCGACTACGCGCTGCATCTCGGTCTCACCGAAGCCGGCATGGGGACGAAGGGTATCGTCGCCTCGTCGGCCGCGATGGGCGTGCTGCTGCAGCAGGGCATCGGCGACACCATCCGCATCTCGCTGACGCCGGAGCCGAATGGCGACCGCACCCGCGAGGTGCAGGTCGGCCAGGAACTGCTGCAGACCATGGGCCTGCGCACCTTCGTGCCGCTGGTTGCCGCCTGCCCCGGTTGCGGCCGCACCACGTCGACCACGTTCCAGGAGCTTGCCTCCGACATCCAGGGCTTCATCCGCACCTCGATGCCGGAGTGGAAGACGCGCTATCCGGGCGTCGAGACGCTCAACGTCGCGGTGATGGGCTGCATCGTCAACGGCCCGGGCGAGAGCAAGCACGCCGACATCGGCATCTCGCTGCCCGGCACCGGCGAAACGCCGACCGCGCCGGTGTTCATCGATGGCAAGAAGGCCGCCACATTGCGCGGTCCCACGCTCTCCGCCGAGTTCAAGCAGATGGTGATCGATTACATCGAACGCCGTTTCGGCGCGGGCGGCGCCAACCGTACCGCCGCCGAGTGAAAGCCAAGCCGTTCTTCATCGTCTTCTTTGCCGTCGCCGTTCTTCTCGGCGCGCTGTCGTTTTACATGGGCGCGACGATCGAGAAGGCCGATAAGGCTGTCACGTCTGTCGTCTCGCCGGACAACAAGTTCAGAGCGGTCAGGATTACTCTGTCCGGCGGCGAGCCGTCGCCGTTCTGCTTCGACAGCGTCTCGGTGCTGCTCGCGGTCTATCCGGACGGCTTCGCCGAGCGCAACAAGGCCTATGAGGTTTTCTCAGGCCCCTGCGACACGCCGGAGAAGCGCGCGACCTCGCCGAAGATCGAATGGCTGTCCAATACGGCTCTGCAGATCACCTACGCCGCCAAGGCCGAAGGCTTCAACGAGAAGAAGGCGGTGAAGAAGCATCTCGATGTCACGAAGACCGTGCGCGTGACATTTGTGGAGAAGAACTAGGCCTACATCCACCCTCCGCCGTCGCGGGCGCGGTTGGCGACGCTGGCTTCCTCCAGATCGAGCTCATACT
>JANLJK010000149.1:2893-6592 GCA_029255525.1 Pseudolabrys sp. | reverse complement strand
GATACACTACCGTTTAAAATGCATTGCCGCATGAATTAGCTGCTACGCATGCGCATTTACGCCGCAGAGGCGGAACATCCGCGCCGCAATTTCGTTGTGCCCATGTCGCAAACGTCGCGATGTTGGAATGACGGGGGAGCGCGCAAGTGGACATCGTCGTATCCAATCGGGTGGCGCGGGCTACGCTCGGTGGCGCTGTGATGGGCGGGCTCGCTTCCGCGCTGCTGCCGGCAGTGAAAAAATCCGGCGTGGTCTGGTTCGGATCAAGCGGCAATTTGCGCAAGGCCGCGAACCGTACTTCACCTCTGGTGCAACTCGAAGCCTACGGTCGTGGCACCATCGCGACAGTGGACCTTCCCGAAGAGCATTACACTGGATTCTATGAAGGCTACGCCAATTCCGCGCTCTGGCCCCTTCTTCATTCGCGCATCGATCTGTCCTCCCCGACCCAGAGCGATTACGTCTCCTATTGCGAGGTGAACGCCTATATGGCGCGCACTCTAGCGACATTTGGCGACGAAGCATCGACCTTCTGGATTCACGACTATCATTTCCTCCCTTTGGCACGGGAGCTGCGCGCACTCGGCGTCACGCGCGACATCGGCTTCTTCCTGCATACGCCGTGGCCGAACCGCCGCGTGATGATGCAACTGCCGCAGTACCGCGAGATGGCAGCCGCCATGCTCGCCTACGACCTGATCGGCTTCCAGACCGACCGTGACCGCGATAATTTCGCGGAGCTTCTGCGGCACGATCTCGGACTTACCGGCACGGGCTTGAGCTTCAAGACGCGCTACGGCATCTGCCGGCTCGCAACATTCCCCATCGGCATCGACGCAAGCGCGTTCGCCGACTTCGCGCGAAAGGCCGTGACCGACCCGGAAGTGCAACGGCTGCGCGACAGCATTGCCGGCTCGGCACTGGTGATCGGAGTCGACCGCGTCGATTATTCCAAGGGCCTCGTCCAACGCATTCAATCCTTCGATCGCCTGCTCACGCACAACCCCGATCTCAAGCGACGTCTGTCGATGCTGCAGATCGCGGTGCCATCGCGCTCCAACATTGAAGCTTATCGCGGCCTGCAGAACGAACTCGCCACGTTGGTGGGCGAAGTGAACGGCCGCCATGGCGAGGTCGACTGGACACCGATCCGCTACCTCAACAAGGGCTATTGCCAGTCGTCGCTCGCAGGCTTCTACCGCGCATCGTCGATCGGCCTCATTACGCCGCTGCAGGACGGCATGAACCTTGTGGCGAAGGAATATGTCGCAGCGCAAAATCCCGACGACCCGGGCGTACTGGTACTGTCGAAATACGCCGGCGCCGCTCGCGAACTCGATGGCGCCTTGCTGGTCGACCCGCGCGACGTCGATGGCATCGCGCGCCAGCTCGTCACCGCACTCGCTATGCCGCGCGCCGAGCGTCGCGAGCGCTGGGAGAACATGATGAGCAGCCTACTCAAGCACTCGATTCACAGTTGGTTTGCGGAATTTCTGCAGGAGTTGAAATCGCCGCGACCGAACGTGCCGCAGATGACCCAGCCGAAGGTCACGACTCTCCGCACTCAACTCCGCAACCAGGGCTTCACCGCGCATCCGTGATCGGCGGCGCGCAGTCTAGGACAATCGTGCTTTCTCTAGATGTCGCCGCCGCCGATCTGGCAGAGGACCTGGAACACGCCCACATCACCCCCCGGAAACGATTTCGTCAGTTGTTCCGCAATGCGTTCGGCGTCCGTCTGACGCAGCGTATCGACCATCAGCGCCGCTTCGATCTTCTTGTCCCCGCCACGGATTTGCTCCTCGCGCGTCAGCGATACGCCGGCTGGGGTAGCGGCCGACCATATCTCGCCGGCAGCCACCTGCATGTCCTGCATCAACGTCTCGATCTGCACCGCGAGCACGCCCGCATCGGGCGCTTGGTCGAAGCGAGCGGTTACGGCAAAAGCCCCACGGAAGGCACCACGACGCATTGTGCGGCGGCAGACCGTGCGGCTCGTATTGGCGAAGACCTCGGACATGATGTACCGGGTCATCGGCGTCGGATTCTCGAGCCGCTCCAGATAGGGCGCCGAGATCAGGACGTCAGGTTCGTCCACAACATAGAAATTGAAGTATCCGACACCACCGGAGATCGCCTGGTGACGCCGGCCGTACAGAAAGCCCGGCACGGCAAGCCGCTCGACGAGATGCTCGCCCTGAAACCAGGCTTCCAGATCGGCCGCGCGGCCCGGTCGGCAATCATGCCAGATTGCCAGAATACCGGGCTGCGCAGGCACGGACGTCATGGCTCAGCGGGCCGCGACGACCATGATCTCGACCTTGTAATCGGGCGCGGCCAGCTTGGCCTCGACCGTGGCGCGGGCGGGCGTGTTGCCGGCCGAAACCCAAGTATCCCACACCGCGTTCATCTCGCCGAAGGTCGCCATGTCGGTGATCCAGATATTGGCGGTGAGCAGCTTGGTCTTGTCGGTACCGGCCTTGGCCAACAAGCCGTCGATCTGCGCCAGAATGTCCTTGGTCTGCTCGGTCACCGACTTGCCCTTGGCGGCGTCGGCGACGATGCCCGCCAGATAAACGGTGTTGCCGTGCACCACCGCCTTACTCATGCGGGCGCCGACGTCGTGACGTTGAATGCTCATATTGGTCCTCTATTTCCGATGAAAGCCGGCGTTTCCCTAGCGATCTTTCGCGCGTTTGGGAACCCGGGTGCGGAACAAGACTTTAATGCTTGTGAGAAACCAAGAGGAGGCGGCCATGGGCTGGTTTTCGTCCGATATCCATACCGTTGACGACCTGTTCGTTCACACGCTGCAGGACATCTACTATGCCGAGCACCAGATCCAGAAATCGCTACCGGACATGGTCGCCAAGGCTTCCGATCCGGAGCTGAAAAAGGGCTTCCGCGCCCACCTCGCCCAGACCAAGGGGCAGATCAAGCGGCTCGATCAGGCCTTCAAGAAACTGAAGATGAAGCCCGAGGGCACCAAGTGCCCGGCCATCGACGGCATCATTGAGGAGGCCAACGACATCGCCAGCGAGATCGACGACAAGATGGTGCTCAATGCCGCGCTGATCGCCGCGGCGCAGGCCGTCGAGCACTACGAGATCACGCGCTACGGCACCTTGGTGGCGTGGGCCCGCCTGCTCGGCCATGCTGATGTGGCACGGCTCCTGGCCGCCACCCTCAAGGAAGAGAAGGCGACCGACAAGAAGCTGGACGGCATCGCCAAGCGCAAGATCAACAAGAAGGCACTCGCCCGCAAGAAGCCGAGTCCGGGTCAGATCGAACGCGCGGAGGATGCGATCCTGGTGGCGGCGGCAGGGATACCGGCGCTGGGGTAAGCCGTGTCACATGCTTTGAGGAGATCGCGCACCACCTCAGTCCCGTCATCCTGAGGCGCCCGCCGAAGGCGGGCCTCGAAGGATGAACGGCCGAGGTTTGCTTGCAGTTACTACCCGCCGTCGCCCTTCGAGGCGCGCTACGCGCGCACCTCAGGGTGACGGCTCATATAAGCTCCAATCATCCCCCCGCCGCACCTTGCGTGTTCACATAGAGCGCGTAGAGCGAATGGCTCGACGCCATGAACAGCCTGTTGCGCTTGCGCCCACCAAAGCACAGGTTAGCGCAGCGCTCAGGCAATGCGATGTGGCCAATCGGCTCGCCTGAGGGCGCAAACACGCGCACGCCGTCAAGTTC
>JANLJK010000149.1:0-2793 GCA_029255525.1 Pseudolabrys sp. | reverse complement strand
ATTGCCGTCGACACGATAGACATTCATCGGCAATTCGGATTGCGCGATCTCGCCTTCGTAATTGCCGAGGATGCCGAAGCGTGGATCGGTGAACCAGATCGAGCCGTCCGATTTCACCACCACATCGTTCGGCGAGTTCAGCCTTTTGCCCTCGAAGCCGTCGCAGATGACGGTGATGCGACCATCATATTCAGTGCGAGTCACACGGCGCGTGAGATGCTCGCAGGTGACAAGCCTTCCCTGGCGGTCGCGGGTATTGCCATTGGCATGGTTGGACGGCTTGCGGAAATACGAAACGCTGCCCGTCTCCTCATCCCAGCGACGAATGCAGTCACCAGGCACGTCGCTCCACAACAGATAGCGCCCGTCGCCGAACCAGGCCGGGCCCTCGCCCCAGCGCGCGCCGGTGAACAGGCGCTCCACGCCCGCTAGCGGTAACCGATATTTATCGAAGCGATTATAGAACGACACCACCGCGGGTTCTGGATAGCGCAGACTCGGGCTCCACTCGTCGGCGGACATGGCGTTCCTCGATCATCTTTTTGTTCTCTTTCTTACTCCAGCGCATGCGCCAGCACCTTGCGCATCACCGTCGGCAGTGCTTCGCCGCCCGCCTCAGCGAGTGGCACCCAGCGCGCACCCTTCGGCGCCTTCGCCGTGCGCGACACTTTGGCCATGAACACGGTCAGCTCAAGCGGGAAATGCGTGAAGACGTGATTGACGACGCCCGGCAAACGCTTCCAGTTCGCTTCGAGCGGCGTGTGCGCAAGCGCGTCCCCAACATCGAAATCATGCGTCCAAGCACTGCCCGGCACTTCCGTCATCTTGGCGAGCAGCCCCTTGTCCGGCCGCGTGCGCAGCAGCACCATGCCGTCGGCGCGCAGCACGACGAAGGCCGCCCCCCGACGCAACTTGCCTTCGCGCTTCGCCGGCTTGCGGGGAAACGTCTCCTGATCGCCGCGCACCAGCGCCTGACACGACTCGTTCCAGGGACACAGCGCACATGCCGGCTTCTTCGGCGTGCAGATAGTGGCGCCCAGATCCATCAGCGCCTGCGCGAAATCGCCGGATCGTTTTGCCGGCAACAGCGATAGCGCCAGTTGTTTGATGACAGGCTTGGCCGCCGGCAATTCCTCTTCGATCGCGAACAGCCGTGTCACCACGCGCTCGACATTGCCGTCGACCGGCACGGCGTCCGCGTCGAAGGCGATCGCCGCCACCGCCGAGGCCGTGTAGTCGCCGATGCCGGGCAAGGACCGCAAACCGTCGAGCGTTTCGGGAAAGACGCCGCCGTGCCGTTCGACCACGGCCTGCGCACAAGCGTGCAAATTGCGGGCGCGCGCGTAATAGCCGAGTCCGGCCCAGGCGCGCAGAACGTCGTCGAGCGCAGCCTCCGCGAGCGCATCGACCGTCGGCCACAGATTCAGGAACTTGGCGTAATAGGGCCCGACGGTCTTTACCGTGGTCTGCTGCAGCATGATCTCCGACAGCCAGACGCGGTACGGCTCCTGCCGGCCCTTGCGCGCCCGCCAGGGCAGCACGCGGGCATGGCGGTCATACCAAGCGAGAAGATCGGCGGCGTCAGGGGTGGCTTTCTTTCGCCGGGGCGCTCGGGCTGCTACGGTCATAAAGCCAACTTTGGCACGAGATACCCTGTCATGAGCAAACCCGCGCGCAGTTTTCCCCGGCCGCTGTCCGACCTGCTCGGCGCAACGCTGACCGATGTCATGAAGGCGCAGGGCTTCGCCTCGGGCGAAATCCTATCGCGCTGGGCGAGCATCGTCGGCCCGGAGGTCGCCGACTTCAGCGAGCCGCTGAAGATCAACTGGCCGCGCCCCAACCCCAAGGCAGAGGCCTCCGAGACCCCGCCGGAACCCGCCACCCTGGTGCTGCGCGTAGAGGGTCCGATGGCGCTCGAAATCCAGCACATGTCGGCGGTGATCCTGGAGCGGGTGAACCGTTTCTTCGGCTGGCAGGCCATTGGCCGCATTGCGCTCCGCCAAGCCCCCTTGCGCCGCCAGGAGCGCCCGACCCCGCCAAAGCCGCCTGACCCGGCCGTCGTGGCCCGGATCGCCGACAGCCTGCCGGTCGAGGACGACGGGCTGCGCCAGGCGATCGCCCGTCTGGGCGCCTCGATCAAACGAAAGTGAGGCGGCGGACCGATTTGCCGTCGAGGCCCGCCATTGCCACAATTCTCCAGTCCAGCTAGCCAGTGGCGCCAGAAACCCGGCTTCAGCCCGCAGGAGCTCCCGTTGCAGATCACCCGTCGCGAACTTTGCCAGACGACCGCCACCGTGGCGCTCGCCATATCCGTTTTTGGCGCTGCCGGACTGTCCTTCGCGGACCAGGCCCTGGCCGACACCATCTCCCCCGTCGAGCTGATGAAGCCGGACGCCCTGCCGGAGATGGCCATCGGCAGCGACAAGGCCCCGGTGACCGTGGTTGAATATGCCTCGATGACATGCCCGCATTGCGCGCATTTCCAGGAGACCACGTTCCCGGAACTGCGCAAGCGCTACATCGATACCGGCAAAGTCCGCTACATCTTCCGCGAGTTCCCGCTCGACAATCTGGCGGCGGCGGCCTTCATGCTGGCCCGCTGCTCGGCCAAGGAAGATTCCGAGAAATACTTCGCGCTGATCGACACCCTGTTCCGCCAGCAGCGAACCTGGGCCGTGGAAAAGCCGCTGCCGCCGCTGATGGCCATCGCCAAGCAGGCCGGCTTCACCGAGCAGACGTTCAACGCCTGTCTGGCGAATCAGCCCGTCCTTGACGGCATCGAAAGCATCCGTC
>JANLJK010000148.1 GCA_029255525.1 Pseudolabrys sp. | reverse complement strand
CCGGCGCCTTGACGGCCGCGACCTTGAGGCCGCCGCGCAGCTTGTTGACGACGAGCGTGGCGATGGCTTCGCCTTCGACGTCTTCCGCGATGATGATCAGCGGCTTGCCCGACTGCACCACGGCCTCTAACACCGGCAGCATCGACTGGAGGCCCGAGAGCTTCTTTTCGTGCAGGAGGATGTAGGCGTCCTCGAGCTCGGCCAGCATCTTCTCGGCGTTGGTGACGAAGTAGGGCGAGATGTAGCCACGGTCGAACTGCATGCCTTCGACGATATCGACCTCGGTCTCCATCGCCTTGGCTTCTTCAACCGTGATCACGCCCTCGTTGCCGACCTTCTGCATCGCCTGGGCGATCATCTTGCCGATGGCGCTGTCGCCGTTGGCCGAGACGGTGCCGACCTGGGCGACTTCAGCCGAGGAGGAAACCTTCTTGGCGCGCTTTTCGATGTCCTTGATCACGGAGGCGACCGCGATGTCGATGCCGCGCTTGAGGTCCATCGGGTTCATGCCGGCGGCAACCGACTTGGCGCCTTCGCGCACGATCGCCTGGGCCAGCACGGTGGCGGTGGTGGTGCCGTCACCGGCGAGATCGTTGGTACGCGAGGCCACTTCGCGCACCATCTGTGCGCCCATGTTCTCGAACTTGTCCTCGAGCTCGATCTCCTTGGCGACGGTGACGCCGTCCTTGGTGATGCGCGGAGCGCCGAACGACTTGTCGATGACGACGTTACGGCCCTTCGGGCCGAGCGTGACCTTCACGGCGTTGGCGAGGATGTCGACGCCGCGCAGCATGCGGTCGCGCGCGTCGCCGGAGAATTTGACGTCCTTGGCAGACATTTGAATTCACTCCAATTGGGTTGCTGTGTTGCCCCTCATCCTGAGGAGGCGCGTAGCGCCGTCTCGAAGGATGAGGCCGGTGACTTTGGCCCTCGTCCTTCGAGACGCGCCCTGACGGGCGCTCCTCAGGACGAGGATCTTCGTTAGGCGATCACGCCCATGATGTCGGACTCCTTCATGATGAGGAGCTCTTCGCCGTCGATCTTCACTTCGGTGCCGGACCACTTGCCGAACAGCACGCGGTCGCCCGCCTTGATGTCCATCGGGGTCAGCTTGCCGCTTTCGTCGCGGCCGCCCGGGCCGACGGCGATGACTTCACCCTCGGAAGGCTTTTCCTTGGCGGCGTCGGGAATGATGATGCCACCCTTGGTCTTCTCTTCGGCGGTGATGCGGCGCACGACAACGCGGTCGTGCAGGGGACGGAATTTGGTCTTGGCCATGGCTTCCTCGTCGGCGCTAGCGCGCGTCTCGTTTACCGGAAAGTCTCGATTTCTTAAGCCGTTAGCACTCGTTAAAGGAGAGTGCCAGACGGTTGCCCGGGAGATATTGGGTTGGGGCCGGGGAGTCAAGCGCGCGACCGCCGCCACCGCGGCCAGAACGACACAGGCGGCCCCTACGTTTGAGCCTACCGCACTCGCCGCTTGCACTGGCCTTTATTGCCGAGCAATGTCGCCGTCCGTTCCCAAGGAGCCTCGATGAGCCGTTCTACGTCCCCTCGTTCGTCAATTCTGGCGGTCGCCATACTCGCTTTGGCTCTGGCAGGCTGCTCGAGCCTATCGCTGACGCCGTCACAGCCGTCCGAGCCGCCGCCGCCGCCGGTGACGCCGACATTGCCGCCGGCCTTCCCGCCGCAGGACATCGTCGGGCGCTGGGGTCTGGCCGCCTATCACCGGGACGAGGACCGCGGCCGCACCGAGGCGGCCGCCGCCGGCGGATGCCGCCAGCCTTACGTCATCACCATGGGCCCGACCGGTGGCGTCATGATGCATCTTGCCGACCAGTCGACCCCGACCGAGCTGCGCCTGAAGGGCGCGCCCGGCGGCAAGACCTATATCGGTCTGGCCGAAGACCCGCCGGGCAGCCAGGCGGACCGCGAGGTGGTTCAGTTCGACGGCCGCATCCTGATCCTGCGCTGGATGGATTCCGAGGTGCAGGGCCGTTACGGCACCATGGTCTATGTGCGCTGCGGCGCCGAAGGCCAGAAGCCGCCCAAGCCGAAGGCGAAGACCGCGGCCAAGCCGAAGCCCGCTGCCAAGCCCAAGCCGGCGCCGAAGCCCGCCACCTGATGCCCGGACCAGCAAACGATCAATGCGTCGTTTGTGATGACCCCCTCCTTATTCCTCCCCCTTTCAGGGGGAGGAAAGAGATTGCGGCAAGGTGCTCCCTCTCCCTGAAAGGGGGAGGGTTGGGGAGGGGGTCTTTTGCGGTCATGCACGATTGGTCGCAATGATCCAGTTACGTGAATACATCCACGGCCCCTGGCGCGCGGTCCTCGTGCTCGGCGTCACCCAGATCCTGTCCTGGGGCTGCATCTTCTATACGCCGGTGCTGATCGTGCCGTTGATCGCCGCCGAACGTGGCTGGTCGATCGCGTTCACGATGGGCGGCTTCTCGGTCGGCCTGCTGACTGCCGGCCTGGTGTCGCCCTTCGTCGGCCGCTCCATCGACCGCTTCGGCGGTCATGTGACGATGACCATTGGCGCTGTGATCGGCGGGCTTGGTCTGGCGCTGATTCCGAACGCCGCGCACCCCATCGCTTATTACGCGGTCTGGGTCGTGCTCGGCGTCGCGCTGGCGGCGAGCCTGTACGACGCTGCCTTCGCCTCGCTCGGCCGCATCTTCGGCGCGGCCGCCCGCCGCCCGATCACCGCGCTGACGCTCGCCGGCGGCTTCGCCTCGACGGTGAGCTGGCCCATGACGCATCAGCTCATCGAAAACGTCGGCTGGCGCGGCGCCTATGTCACCTATGCGGTGCTGCTCGCTTGCGTATGCGCGCCGCTATTGGCCTTCCTCTTGCCGCGCGAGCGCGTCAAGGCCGACGTGCCGAAGACCGGCGACGCGCCGCCGCCGGCGAAAGTGCTGCCGCCGAATGGTCTCGCCTTCGTTCTGGTGGCGACAGCCTTCGCGCTTTACGCTTTTGTCCCGTCCGGCCTGTCGGCGCATCTGCTGGCGATTTTCGCGCGCAACGGCATCGATGCCGGCACGGTGGTGTGGATCGGCGCGCTATTCGGCCCGGCGCAGGTCGGCGCGCGGCTGATCGAGTTCGCCTTCGGCCGCAACGTGCATCCCTTGTGGGTCGCGCGCGGCGCGCTGATCGCCTTGCTCTGCGCCTTCGCCATGCTGGCGCTGTTCGGCATATCCACGGTGGCGGCGGCGGCCTTCGCCTTGATGTTCGGCGGCGCCAATGGGCTCATTACCATCACGCGCGGTGCGGTGCCGCTGGCGCTGTTCGGTGCAACTGGCTACGGCCGCCTCATCGGCCGCATCGCCGCGCCGTCCCAGCTCATGCAGGCGGTGGCGCCGTTGTTGATGGCCTTCGTCGTCGAGCAGGCCTCCGACCACGCCGCGCTGGCGATCGCGGCCGCCTTCGCGGCCACCGCGCTCGTCTGCTTCATCATGATCAGGCGGCCCGATTAACCGAACAGCATGTCGATGTCGTGCTGGGTGACGTGGCCCGAGGCGCCGTCGAGCCTCGGCCCGTTGATCAGGCCGTTGTCGGCCTTCGTATCCGGCGGTGCCGGCATGTTGCCGCCGTTGTAGCGCGCCAGCATGGCCGCGAGCTGCGCTTCGATCATGCCCAGCATATCGACGACCTTGCCGATGCGCTGACCGGCGAGATCCTGGAAATTGCAGGCCTCGTAAAGTCGCACGACATGCTCTTGAATGTCGTGCGCCACCGAGCGCTCGTATTCGTTCTTCAGCGTTGCCGACAGCGCGCGCGCATCGTCGTCGATGCTTTCGGCCGCTTTCAAAATATTCTGCGTCGCCTTTTCCATGCTCTCGACCGCGGCGCCGAGCTCGCCGGCGGCGAGCGCCATGCGGCGCGCTTTGCCTTCATGGATCAGTGCGGCGAGCTCACGCTTCTGGCTGGCGGCGAGTTCCTGCAGGTGCGCGATGTCGGAATTGATCGCGAGCGGCGCCGGCATATCGGTCGCGCGCCGGCGTCCGCCGTTGACGGCGCCGGTCATCTGCTCGATGCGAAATACCTTGCGTTGCACGACAAAGCCCCCAGAAACGGGGCTTTTTTACCTCAATGGCCATTAACGCCGGGTTGCAGTGCGATGAAACGGCGCGTTTACCATGATGCGTCGCGCTTTACTCAAAATAAACGCTGAATAACAAGCTTGATGGGCGGTTTACCATTCGGTGGCGGTTTGCGCTTTGTAGTCGTGTCTATGGTACGCGTATCCGCACTCGCATTCTTCGCCGTCGTGTCCGCCAGCGCCGCTTCGGCGCAGCAGTACGGCATGCCGCAGACGCCGCAGATGGTCGTGGTGGCGCAGCCGCCGCAGGTCCGTAGCGGTCTTGGCGGAGGCTTCATCGAATATGTCTTCGGCGATCGGCCGCAGCAGCAGCGTTACTACGCGCCGCCGCCGCAACAATATGCTCCGCCGCAGTATCAGCAGCAGCAGAGCTACGCGCCGCCGCAGCAGTATTATCAGGAGCAAAGCGGGCGGCAGGCTTACGCGAACACCGATCCCGTCGATCCGATGCTCGAGCCGCAGCGCCCGGGCTTCCAGATGGATCCGCGTTATGTGCGCCAGGAAGTGCCGTATGACGGCAGGGAAGAGGCTGGCACTATCGTCGTCGATACGCCGAACCATTTCCTCTATCTGGTTTTGGGGAACGGTCGCGCGATGCGCTATGGCATCGGCGTCGGGCGGCCGGGGTTCACCTGGGCCGGCGTGCATAAGATCACGGCGAAGAAGGAATGGCCCGACTGGACGCCGCCGAAAGAGATGATCGAACGGCAGCCCTATCTGCCGCGTCACATGGAAGGTGGCCCGAACAACCCGCTCGGCGCGCGCGCCATGTATCTCGGCTCGACGCTCTACCGCATCCACGGCTCGAATGAGCCCTGGACGATCGGCCGGAATGTCTCATCGGGCTGCATCCGCATGCGCAACGCCGATGTGATGGACCTCTACAGCCGCGTCACCGTCGGCACCAAGGTCGTGGTGCTGTAGGATTTGGTCATTCCGGGGCACGCACGAAGTGCGTGAACCCGGAATCCAGATGCGAGCCCGGCGTCTGGTTCTGGATTCCGGGTTCGCGTGCTGCGCACGCGCCCCGGAATGACAGTTAGCGTCAGGCGCTGTCGCCGCCGCCGAAATCACCGCCGCCATCGAAGCCGCCGCCCGGATCGCCGGACGTATCGTCGTCCCAGCCGCCATTGTCGTCATTGCCGAACAGTCCGGCCGGCTGCGCGTCGTTGCCGCTGCGGCCGGAGCCGACATCGTTGAGCCCGGCGTCGCGCGCGAGGTCGCTGTTCGTGGCGCTGTTGTCCCATGGAGAAGCGCCCTGCGACGGCGTCGAGGCGAAAGCCTGGCCGCCGCCGTGATGGCCGAACATCGATGAGATCGAGTTGAGCAGCAGGCTGCCGGCGATGACGCCGGCGGCGGACGCCGCCGCGGTGCCGAGGAACGAGCCGCCGCCACCGAACGCGCCACCTTGCGGCTGCGCATAAGGCGCCGCCGGCGCGGCATTGCTGTTGGCGTAAGCGCCGCCCTGATTCCAGCGCGTGTCGGGTCCGCCGGCGCGGCCGAGTGGCACGCTCGGCACCGAGCCCTGCGTACGGCCGAGGAAGGCCTCACGCATGCTGTCGAGGAAGCCGGCGTTCTGCTGCCCGGGCGCTTCTTCGCCGGACAGCTCGCGGATGCGTGCGTCGGCGCGCTTGAGCGCCTCGTCCTGAACCAGCACGGTCTGCACCAGCGCGTAGACGGCGTTGGGCGCACTCCGCAAGCCGTCGATGATCGCACGCTCCGCCTCCGGATCGCGCGGCGCGGTCTCCAGTTTGGCGAGGCGGTCGAACAGGTCGTCAACCAGTTGGCGTTCCTGCGGGGTCATCTAAATCCTCCAGTGAGCGAAGCTCCGGCGGAATCTAGGGAGCGCCGCCCGCTTCGCCAGAGGGCTGCGCCAACGTGACGCCGTGTTCGGCCAGCACGTGCGGGAAAGCATCCGAATTGAAAAAGGCGAATTCGTGCTCGCGCAGCTTGGTGACCGGGTCGAGGCTTTCTAGCGCCGAATCGACGAAGCCCGGATGACACATGATCAGGCCACCGTCGGGCAGGCCCTTCAGGAAGCGCGGGAAAATGCGCGAGAAGCGCGCCTTCGGGCTGAAGGCATAGGCGCCGGCGAAGGCCGGATTGGTGGTGAGTCCGTGCCGGGCGGCCTGGCCCTTGAAGCCTAAGCTCAGCACGTCGAGCACCAGCGACTTGGGGTCGTGCAGCGCCCGGCCGGAACGTACCCGGCCACATTGCCGCACCCAGGCATTGGGTGCGATCTCGCTGACCACCTTGAGGAAGGCGTTGCGCACCTGCGGCAGCAAATGGACGTGCTGATGGCCGTCGACGAAATCGGGCAGGCGGCCGAAGGCCGACAAAAACGCTTGAAGCTGCGTGGCGATCTCGATGGTGAGCAGGCCGATGTCGAGGCGCCGCGCCATCGCCAGCCGCATCATCTCGTTGATCGCGGGAACCGCATGCTCGCGCAGCGGCGCAAGGCCGGTGCTCATCGGCGTGAGCGGGCTGGTCGCGGTGTCGGGCAAGCCGAGCGCGGCGCGCGTCTCGCCGGAATTGAGCATCTGTAACGCGTCGA
>JANLJK010000147.1 GCA_029255525.1 Pseudolabrys sp. | reverse complement strand
CCTACGACCGTGCGCTCTTGCTCACGCCGGATGACGCCGAGACGCATGGCAATCGCGGCCTGACCTTACGCGAGCTCAAGCGCTTCGACGAAGCCTTCGCCGCTTATGATCGCGCCCTCGCGATCAAGCCGGATTACGTCGAGGCCGTGGTCGCGCGCGGCAACGTTTATTACGAGATGGGAAACCAAGCTGAAGCGCTGAAGGAGTACGACCGCGCGCTGGCGATGCGTCCGGATTTTGCCTTCGGCTTCAACAATCGCGGCAACGCGTTGTATGCGCTCGGCCGTCACGACGAGGCGCTGGCGAGCTTCGATCGCGCTCTCGAACTCAAACCCGACTACAGCGAGGCGAACAACAACCGCGGCAACGCGCTGCTCGACCTCAATCGGCCTGACGAAGCTTTAGCCGACTACGACGTCGCCATCACCGCCAGGCCCTTCGCGTCGGCTTTCGTCAATCGCGGCAGTGCCTTGCGCTATCTCGACCGCAATGACGAAGCAATGGCGAGCTTCGAGCGCGCCATCGCGCTCGATCCGGCGCTGCCGCAGGCGCACTGGAACAAGGCGCTGCTGCAGCTCACGCTGGGCGACTACGCGCAGGGCCTGGAAAACTACGAATGGCGTTGGCGCGGTGCGACCGATCTCAAATCGCGCAGCTTCGCGCAGCCGCAATGGCGCGGTGAGGACATCACCGGCAAGACGATTTTCTTGCATGCCGAGCAGGGCTACGGCGACAGCATCCAATTCCTGCGTTACCTGCCGCTGGTGAAGGCGCGCGGCGCGCACATCGTTCTCGAACTACCGGACGCGTTGCGGCCGCTCGTCGGAGCAATGGCCGACGACATCGTCATCATCAATCGCAACATGGCGCCGCCACCCTTCGACGTGCATTGTCCGTTGATGAGCCTGGCGCTCGCCTTCGGCACCACTGTCGACACGGTGCCGGCAGCAGTGCCCTATCTGAGCGTGCCGGCGGATCGTCTTGACGTTTGGCGCGAGCGCCTGCCGCGCGGGCAGCGTCCCCGCGTCGGTCTCGTCTGGTCCGGCAAGCCAAGCCATAAGAACGATCACAACCGCAGCATTCCGCTGGCGCAGCTCGCGCTGCTCTTGGGCGTACCGGGCGTCGACTTCGTCAGCCTGCAGCAGGAGTACCGACCGGCCGATCTGCCGGTGCTGGCGGCCTCGCCGATCCGCCGCCTCGACGACGCGCTCGTCGATTTCGCCGACACCGCCGCCGCCATGGCGCAGTGCGACCTCGTCATTGCCGTCGACACCGCCGTGGCCCATCTCGCCGGGGCGCTGGGCCGGCCGCTCTGGGTGCTCTTGTCCCAGATCCAGGACTGGCGTTGGTTGCGCGACCGCGCCGACAGTCCGTGGTATCCAACCGCGCGGCTGTTCCGGCAGCCGCGGATCGGCGACTGGGATACCGTCATCGCCGCCCTCGCCCGCGATCTCGCCGCATTCGCGGCCTGATTGCGACCGTCAATTTTCCGCCCGATTGGGCTACCATGCGAAGGCCATGGCCTCACGACCCAAACACGCCCAACCGCGCCCTGTGCCGCGCCTCTATCTCGTCACGCCGCCCGTGACCGACGCTGCCGCCTTTGCGGCGCCGCTCGCGACGGCACTGGCCGCCGGCGATGTCGCGGCCGTGCTGCTGCGTCTCGAGGATGCCGACGAGCGCACTTTGATCAACCGCGTCAAGCAGCTCGCGCCCATCGTGCAGGAGCACGGAGCGGCGCTCCTCATTGACGGCCATGTGGAGCTGGTGGCCCGGTCCGGCGCCGATGGCGCCCATCTCACCGGCACCGCCGATTTCACCGAGGCGCTGGAGGCGCTGAAGCCGGCGGAACGCATCGCCGGCTGCGGCGGCCTGGATACCCGCCACGACGCCATGCTCGCCGCCGAACAGGGCGCCGATTACGTCATGTTCGGCGAGCCGGACGAGGACGGTCGCCGACCGAGCTTCGAAGCGATCGAGGAGCGCGTGTCCTGGTGGGCCGAGGTCTTCGAGGCGCCCTGCGTCGGCTTTGCCGGCGCGCCGGAGGAAGTGCCGCTGCTGGTCGCGGCCGGCGCCGATTTCATCGCGCTGGGCGGCTGGATCTGGCAGGCGACGGATGTCGCCATAGCGGTGGCGGAGGCCGCGCGGCACCTGCATCTGCCGGAGACCACGGCGTGAGCGCGCGCTGGCCAGCCGTGCTGCTGGCGGCGTTGGCTTTTGCCGCGCCGGCATGGGCGCAGCCGAAGAAGCCGGCCGCGCCGCCGGTCGCGGCACCTGCGGCTCCCGTGCCGGCGCCGGCCAATGTCGACGAGGCCTTCGGCGCCTATCAGCGCGGCTTCTATCTGACGGCCTTCAACGCGGCGACCAAGCTTGCCGAACAAGGCGACGTCGCCGCGATGACATTGCTCGGCGAGCTCTATGCCCAGGGCCTCGGCGTCGGCCGCGACGCCAAGAAGGCGGCCGAGTGGTACAAGCTCGCCGTCGATCGCGGCGACCGCAACGCCATGTTCGCGCTCGCCATGCTCAATTTCGAAGGCCGCCTCGGCCCGCGCGATCTGAAGGAGGCCGTGCGGCTGCTCACCGAGTCCGCCAAGCTCGGCCAGCCGCTCGCGGCTTACGATCTCGGGCTCCTGTTCCTGCAGGGCCACGAAGTGCCGCAGGACTTCCAGCAGGCCGCCTCGCTGTTCAACGATGCCTCGGCCGCCGGCAATTCCGAGGCGCAATACGCGCTCGCCACCATGTACAAAGAAGGCCGCGGTGTGCCGAAGGACGTGCGCAAGGCCATGACCTTGATGGGCCTCGCCTCGGTCGCCGGCAATGTCGACGCCATGGTCGAATATGCCATCGCCCAGTTCAACGGCGAGGGCACCGACAAGAACGAGTCCGCCGCAGCCCAACTGTTTCTCAAGGCCGCCCGCCGCGGCAGCGCGATCGCCCAGAACCGCCTGGCGCGCATCCTGATGGCCGGCCGCGGCATGCCGGCGGATGCCACTGAGGCGGTGAAGTGGCACATCATCTCCAAGAACGCCGGCGCCAGCGATCCCGAGCTCGACGTGTTCGCCGCCAAGCAGAAGCCTGAGGTCCGCGCCGCCGCCGAAGCCGCCGCCAAAAAATGGCTGGCGAGCCAGAACGCCCTGCCCTCCTGATCGCCCTTTTCCTGATCCTTCCTCGACCCTTCCCAGGCGGGGGACCGTAAACCAGCACCCGGGCTGACGCTGGAGGTGGTCCCGCCAATCGTGCTAAGCGCGGCCACCCCTCACCCGGGGGATAGAAAGAACCAAGTCATGCTCCATTCCGCCCTCCTCAATGTCATGATCGGCGCCGCCCGCAAGGCCGCGCGCGCGCTCAACCGCGACTTCGGCGAGGTCGAGAAGTTGCAGGTCTCGATGAAGGGCCCGGCCAATTTCGTGTCCGCCGCCGACAAGCGCGCCGAGGAGACGCTTTACCAGGAGCTGAGCAAGGCCCGCCCCGGCTACGGCTTCCTCGGCGAGGAGGGAGGCCATCGCGAGGGCACCGACAAGACCAATACCTGGATCGTCGATCCGCTCGACGGCACCACCAATTTCCTGCACGGCATCCCGCAATTCGCCATCTCAATCGCGCTCGAGCGCGACGGCGCGGTGGTGGCCGGGCTCATCTACAATCCCGCCACCGATGAGATGTTCATCGCCGAGAAGGGCAAAGGCGCCTTCCTCAACGAGCAGCGCATCCGCGTCGCCGCCCGCAAGCGGCTCGACGACGCCGTCATCGCCTGTGGCCTGCCGCATCTCGGCCGTCCCGGCATCGCTCTGGCCCACCAGGAGACCAAGGCCGTGCAGGAGAAGGTCGCCGGGCTGCGCCGCTTCGGCGCCGCCGCGCTCGATCTCGCCTGGGTCGCCGCCGGCCGCCTCGACGGCTACTGGGAGCGCCACATCCAGCCGTGGGACATGGCGGCCGGGCTCATCCTGGTGCGCGAGGCCGGCGGCTATGCTTCCGATTGCGACGGCAAGGACGACATGATGGCCAAGGGCGAGATCCTGGCTGGCAACGAGACCATCCACAAAGAGCTGTTGCGCACGATCAAGGGCGCGTAAGCGTCATTCCGGGGCGCGACCACAGGCACAGACTCAGACCCGTCATCCTGAGGCGCCCGCGCCCCGATCTCGGGTTTACCCGAGATCGGCTCTTAGATGCCCAAGTCGGCTAAAGCCGACTTGGGGCGCGGGCCTCGAAGGATCGACGGCCGGGGCCGATCCCCCTTCGAGGCTCGGTGACGCTCGCACCCCAGGGTGACGGGAAAAGCGCCGTGCGCGCGGCCCACCCCAATTTCAACCCAATCACGGGCTTTACCCGTTAACGGTCCCCGGCCCTGTGGTTTCGGCCTGTCATGGGTCTGTGCCATATTTGCTGTGCAGTTCTTCTTGGCAGCCCCCGGCCCGGTGTTACCCTCACCCCATGGCAAAAGACCTCGATCCGCTCAAACTCTCCTCGCCCCGCATCTTCCTGTTCCGGATGCTGGTGTTCATCGTCCTGGGCGGGCTCGTGGCCTTCCTGCTCTACAAGCAGATCCAGGTGGCCTTCATGGCCAACCCGGGGCTGAACGCGCTGATCCTCGGCGTCTTGGCCATCGGCACCATCCTGGCGTTCCGGCAAGTCATCCGGCTCTATCCGGAAATCGCCTGGGTCAATAATTTCCGTCTCGCCGATCCCGGCCTCGCCGTTGAGCGCCCGCCGGTGCTGCTGGCGCCGATGGCCGCCATCCTCGGCAGCCGCGTCGGCCGCACCGCCATCTCGGCGCAGCTTATGCGCGGCATCCTCGACTCGATCGCCACCCGTCTCGACGAGGCGCGTGACATCTCGCGCTACATGACCGGGCTTCTGGTGTTCCTCGGCCTGCTCGGCACCTTCTGGGGCCTGATCGAAACCGTCGGCTCGGTCGGCAATGTCATTAGCGGCCTCAAGGCCGGCGGCGATGCCGGCTCGATGTTCGACACGCTGCGCGAAGGTCTGGCCGCGCCGCTGTCCGGCATGGGCATCTCGTTCTCGTCGTCGCTGTTCGGCCTCGCCGGCTCGCTGGTGCTCGGCTTCCTCGACCTGCAATCGAGCCAGGCTCAGAACCGCTTCTACACCGAGCTGGAAGACTGGCTCTCGACCACCGTCTACGATCATTCGACCGAGCCCGGCGCGGCGGCGGTCGGCGTCACCGCCGAAGTGCGCTCGGCCATCGACCGCCTGCGCGAAGCGGTCGACCAGGCCGGCTCCGGCAAGGCCGCCTCCGCCGCGATGGCCAACCTCGCCGAGGCGATCCAGGGCCTCGTCCATCACATGCGCAACGAACAACAGATGATCCGCGACTGGGTCGACGGCCAGGCCGAACAGCAGCGCGAGATCAAGAAGCTTTTGGAAGTCCTGGTGCGCGAGAGCGCGAACCGGTGAGTCCCGTCATCCTGAGGTGCGCGACGCAGTCGCGCCTCGAAGGATGAACGGCCGATGAGTCAGTGCCCGTCATCCTTCGAGGCTCGCTTCGCTCACACCTCAGGATGACGGAGAAAGGCAAGTGAACTAGATGGCCCTCGCACGGTCGCGCCGCGGCGACAGCGGCATGAACTACTGGCCGGGCTTCGTCGACGCTTTGTCGACGCTGATCCTGAGCATCATCTTCATCCTGACCGTCTTCGTTGTGGTGCAGTTTTATCTGCAGCAGGAAGTCGCCGGCAAAGATACCGCGCTTAATCGCCTCAACGCGCAGATCGCGCAGCTCACCGAGCTGCTGTCGCTGGAGAAATCCGGCAAGACCGACACTGAGAACCAACTCGCACAATTGCGCGCCTCGCTTGCCGGCGCCGAGGCAGAACGCGATCGGTTGAAGAGCGCGGCGGAATCCGCCGGCGCCGCGGGCACGGCCGCGGAAGGCCGCATCGCCGGGCTCAATGCGGAACTCGACAACCAGAAGAACCTGACCACGCGCGCGCTGGCGCAGGTCGAAATCCTCAATCAGCAGATCGCCGCTTTGCGCCGGCAACTGGCCGCGCTCGAACAGGCGCTGGACCTGTCCGAGAAGAAGGACAAGGAAGCGCAGAGCAAGATCAACGAACTCGGCCAGCGGCTAAACCTCGCACTGGCGGAACGCGTGAAGGAATTGTCGCGCTATCGCTCCGACTTCTTCGGCAAGCTGCGCGAGATCCTCGGCAACCGGCCCGACGTGCGCATCGTCGGCGACCGCTTCGTGCTGCAGTCCGAATTGTTCTTCGACACCGGCAAGGCCGACCTGCTGCCGGCCGCACAGGCCGAGCTCGACAAGGTCGCGGGCGCGCTGGTCGAACTCGACAAGCAGATCCCCTCCGACATCGCCTGGGTGCTGCGCGTCGACGGCCATACCGACGTGCGGCCGATCTCCGGCACTGCGGGCCAGTTCAAGTCGAACTGGGACCTGTCGGCGGCGCGCGCTATCGCGGTCGTGCAGTATCTCATCGCCAAGGGCGTGTCGCCGCAGCGGCTGGTCGCCGCCGGCTTCGGCGAATTCCAGCCGATCGATACAGCCAAGACCGACGACGCCTATCGCCGCAACCGGCGCATCGAGTTCAAGCTGACGGAGAGGTAATTGGTTTCCGTCATGCCCGGCCTTGTCCCGGCCATGACGAGGTGGGAGTCCCATGGCCGTCTACGTCGACGAAGCGATCTGGTGCTGGCAGGGGCGCAAATGGTGCCACCTGCT
>JANLJK010000146.1 GCA_029255525.1 Pseudolabrys sp. | reverse complement strand
TCCAAAGAATATTTAGAAAGCTCAATGACTTAATAGGTGCTTGGCGGAGAGGGAGGGATTCGAACCCCCGATACCCTTGCGAGTATGCCGCATTTCGAGTGCGGTGCTTTCAACCGCTCAGCCACCTCTCCAGCGTCCAAAAGAACCTCAAAAAGCTTCGATTGGACCGGCGCTATGTAGCTAAGCGGGGGAAGACAGACAAGAGCGGACGCCATAATATGTCGCTCCGTCATGAAATCTCCGTCATGAAAGGGCGCTGAGGCGGGCCATAACTGGGAGCCTGAGCGGCTGAGACGGCCGTAGCCAAGAACCTGAGGCCGGGCGGTGATGCCGATGGCTAACTTATTGAAATCAGAACGTATTCTTCAGGAAATGCGCAATCTCTTCCTGACCTTCTGCCTAGTCGCAGCGACCACCGCCGCGATCTCCCTGATCATCTTCAAGATCGGCCTCACCCGCGGCAGCGTCGTCTATCTGATTCCGGTGCTGATCGCCGCGCTGCGCTGGGGCCTCCTGTCCGCGCTCTTCGCTGCGGTGCTGGGAGTCGTGGCGTCAGCCTTCTTCTTCTTCGAGCCGCTGTACTCCTTCGAGATTCATGACCCGCAAGAGGTCATCAATCTCATTCTCTATATCGTCACGGCCATTGTGGTGAGCCAACTCGCTACCCGGTTGAGGGGGGAACTGGAGGTCTCGCGCCGGCGCGAGATCGATCTGCGCGATCTCTACGCCTTCTCGCGGCGGCTCGCCGTCGCCTTCGACGTCTCCGACATTCACGCCGCGATCGAAGACCACCTCACGGCCGTTCTCCAACGCAAGGTCCTGCTGTTCGGCAGCGGCCGCAAGCCGTCCACCGCGGTGCCGGCTCCGGTGCTCGACGAAGTGGCCGAGGTCACGGCCGGCAGGCACCCGGCGGGCCAGGGCGTCACCGTGCACGAAGACGGCGGCGCCTTCTGGCTCGTGCGCGCGGTATCGCCGAAGAGCCCGGAATTCGGCGTCATCGCCGTCAATCTCGGCCTGCAGTCGCAACAGGCCGTCGATGAGCTGCGCGCCCGTGTCGATACTGTGCTGTCGGATGCCACCGCCACGCTCGAACGCCTCGGCGTCGCCCACGCCATCAGCGAAGCGCGCATGCGCGCGCAGACGGATCAGTTGCGCGAGGCGCTCATCGGCTCGGTCAGCCATGAGCTGCGCACACCGCTCGCCTCCATCCTCGGCGCGGCCACCGTCTTGAGCGCAGCGCCAGCGCTGCAGAACGAGAAGAAGCTCAAGGCCCTGGTGCACGACGTACGCGACGAGGCCGAGCGGCTCAACAACGACATTCAGAACCTGCTCGACGCCACGCGCATCAGCAGCGACGGCGTGAAGCCGCATATCGAATGGGCCGATCCCGCCGACATCATCGATTCCGCGCTCGAACGCTGCCGCCATCGGCTGTTGGGACGGCATGTCTCGCTCAACCTGCCGCCGGACCTGCCACTCATTCATGTCGATCCGGTGCTGGTACAGCAGGCGCTGGTGCAAATCTTCGATAACGCGGTCAAATACTCGCCCGCCGGAACGCAGATCTCGGTCGCGGCCCGCGCCCGCGACGGCCGCATCGTGCTCAGCGTCAGCGACCAAGGCGACGGACTGACGTCGGCCGAGCAATTGCTGATGTGGGACCGCTTCGCCCGTGGCAACCGCCATCTCTCCACCACCAGCGGCTCCGGCCTCGGCCTGTGGATCGCCAGCGCTTTCATCGCCGCCAATGGCGGTAAAATTCACGCCGTCAGCGACGGGCCGGGTCTCGGCACGACGCTGGCAATCGAGATCCCGGTGACGCAAGCTGCGGTCACGCAAATGGAAAACGATACAGATGAGTGAGCCCGCCCCGATCGTGCTCGTCGTCGACGACGAGGTCCAAATCCGGCGCTTCCTGCGCACCGGATTCGAGCTCAACGGCTTTGTCGTGCACGAGGCCGGCACCGGCGCCGACGCGATCCGCTCCGCGACGTTGCGGCCGATCGACATCGTCATCGTCGATCTCGGCCTGCCCGATATGGACGGCGCCGAGGTGGTCGAGCGCATCCGCTCCTGGTCGACCGTGCCGATCATCGTGCTGTCGGTGCGCTCGAGCGAGGCGCAGAAGGTGCACCTGCTTGAACTCGGCGCCGACGATTACGTCGTGAAGCCGTTCGGCATGGCGGAGCTGCTCGCGCGCGTGCGCGTCTCGCTACGCCGCCAGTCGCGCGCCGCCAGCGGCGAGCCCACCGTCAAGGTCGGCCCGCTGACCATCGATCTCGCCGCCCGCGCGGTCCTGCTCAACGGCCAGCGCCTGACACTGACGCCGAAAGAATACCGGCTCTTGCAGGTCCTGGCGCAGCACGCCGGCAACGTCGTCACGCATCAGCACCTCCTGAAAGAGGTCTGGGGCTCGGTCCACGTCCAGGATACCCATTACCTGCGCATCTTCGTGCGCAAGCTGCGGCAGAAGATCGAGCCGCACCCGGACTCGCCCAAGATCCTGGTGACCGAGCTCGGCGTCGGCTATCGCCTGGCGCAGAACGGCCACGAGGGTGAGAACGGCGGGTCCTGGATCAGCCCGGAGACCGCGCCGGCAGGGGTTAAATCGGAGCCCTGACGGCCGGGGTCTCCGGCCGGCCGGGACACCAAAAACAGCGCAATTCCTTGACAGATCGTACCTTTCCCAGCATATGAAGCGCACAGCGCGGGCCCGGAAGGGTCCGCGGGCTTTTGTGTGGGCTTAAGCCCCTCAAAACACACGTAAAACCCGACTGAAAGAAGCCGGCCCGGAATCCTCCGAGGCCGGAGAACGAACACTGAGGAAAAAACGATGTTCGCAGTCATCAAAACGGGCGGCAAGCAGTACCGGGTCGCCCCGGAAGATGTCATCCGGATCGACCGCGTTGCGGCCGAGCCCGGCCAAGTTGTTGAATTCGGCGAAGTTTTGGTCGTCGGCGGCGATACCCCGCTGATCGGCGTGCCGACCGTTGAGGGTGCCACCGTTGCCGGCGAGCTGTTGCAGCACGACCGCGGCGACAAGGTCATCGCCTTCAAGAAGCGCCGCCGCAAGAATTCGCGTCGCAAGCGTGGCTATCGGCACGATTTTTCGGTGATCCGCATCACCGAGATCCTGACCGCCGGCGCCAAGCCGTCGCAGACCCCGCCGCCACGCCCGAAGCGCGAGGCTAAGCCGAAGGCGGAAGCCGCCCCGGAAGCCACACCCGCGCCGAAAAAGGCCCGGGTGAAGAAGGCGAAGTAATAAGTGAAGTGATTCCGACACGGAATCGGTGTAGTTAGTTCAGGACGAATTCGAGAGACCACTATGGCTCACAAAAAAGCAGGCGGTTCATCCCGCAACGGCCGCGACTCCGATGGCCGCCGTCTTGGCCTGAAGAAGGCCGGCGGCGAGCTGGCGTTCGCCGGCAATATCATCGCGCGCCAGCGCGGCACCGTGTGGCATCCCGGCCGCTTCGTCGGCATGGGTACCGACCATACGCTGTTCGCGCTCGTCGACGGTAAAGTTGAGTTCACGACTAAAGCCAAAGGCCGCACCTACATCTCCATCGTACCGACGATGGCAGCAGCGGCCGAATAGACGGTAGACCAAATTTGAGGTCCGCCGGTCATCAAGTCGATCCGGCGGGGCCAAAAATCGGGCTCTGAGAGGGGGAGACGGGTGACCGGCTCCCCCTCTCTGCATTTCCGGCGCGGCAGTCGCGCTGGCAAACCCGGAGCCCGCGTCATGACACTGCTGGAATTACCCCCCGAAAGCTTCCGAGAGGCGAGTATCCCCGTCCTCGAGACCAAACGGCTTGCTTTGCGTGCGCCGCGCCTTGAGGACGCTAAAACGGTAGCAGCGCTCGCCAACGACCGCCGTATCGCCGAAAACACCGCACGCATTCCGCATCCGTACAAGATGTCGGATGCCGAGGGTTTTATTACCGGCGTCAACAAGACCGGCGGCGAAGCGGCGTTTCTGATTACGCTGCACGATGACACGATCATCGGCGCTTGCGGGCTCATGAATCAGGACGACACGCCGGAGCTCGGCTACTGGCTGGGCGCCGCCTATTGGGGCAAAGGCTACGCCACCGAGGCGATGCATGCCGTGATCGACTATGCCTTCAGCGATCTCGGCCACGACGCCGTGCAAGCGGGTGCCCGCGTCACCAACCCGGCCTCGCGCCGCGTGCTGGAGAAGTGCGGCTTCCAGTGGACCGGCGTCGGCCTCTATCGCATCCGCGCCATCCACTCGTCGGCGCCGATCGACCGCTTCCGCCTCGAACGCCGCATCTGGTCGGCGATCAAGCAGTGGGAGCCGATGAAGAAGGTGTCGTGAAAGCCTCCTCCTCTCCCCCATCCGAACGCGGGCTTACCCGCGTTCGGCGTCGTTAGGTTGCCGAAGCCGGAAACATCCGACTTCGGCCCGGGGAGAGGAGCATTCTTTTGATCGTGTGGTCAGCCAAAACGCGCCGCTTATCGGCTGCGCGTGATCTCCACCCGAACGGTGTGCCGCCTGGCCGGCGCGGCGTGTTCCCACGGGCGGGAATAGTCGAACACGATCTGGGCATTGCCGGGCGCCTTCCCTTTGATGCGCCAGCGATGAACCCCGGGCGCGCCGACGAGTTGGCCCGGGCCCCGCTGGTAGCCGAGGTCGTTCACCCGCACCGCGGCGGGGTTGACGCTTTGCGCCGTGTTGATCTGCCATTTGAAACCGGTCGAGGGATTTTCCGCGAGCGTGATCACTCTGGTCGCACCGACCGTCAGCCGGATTGTTTCGCTGTCTTCCTGCGCATCGGCCTGCACGCCGCCGATCAACATGAGCAGGCAGGCGGAAAGGATAAATAGCCTAAAGGCCATGATCACGCCTCGTGCCTGCATTGAGCCGGGCCGAGAAAGCAGGTAAAGCGGCGGGGACGGGCCCGAATTCACGTTGGAACGGTCGCAGAATCCGTCTTCGCCGTCGCCAAGCATTGATTTCAGTCAATTGCTTGCCAGTTAGAGCTCTGCAACCGCGCGCAATCTTAATCTTATGAAATTTCTCGACGAAGCTAAGGTCTACATTCAATCCGGCGCGGGCGGGAACGGCTGCGTGTCGTTCCGGCGCGAGAAGTTCATCGAATTCGGCGGCCCGAATGGCGGCGACGGTGGACGCGGCGGCGATGTCATCGTCGAGGCCGTCACCGGGCTGAACACGCTGATCGACTACCGCTACCAGCAGCATTTCAAGGCCGAGCGCGGCGGCAATGGCATGGGCAAGGACCGCCATGGCGCCAACGGCAAGAACAAGATCATGAAGGTGCCGGTCGGCACCGAGATCTACGAGGAGGACGGCGAAACCTTGATCGCCGATCTCACCGAAGTGGGCCAGCGCGTCACCGTCGCCAAAGGCGGCAATGGCGGCTTCGGCAATGCCTACTTCAAGTCGTCGACCAACCGCTCGCCGCGCAATGCCAACCCGGGCCAGCCGGGGCAGGAGATGATCCTGCGCCTGCGGCTGAAGCTGATCGCCGATGCCGGCCTCGTCGGCTTGCCCAATGCCGGCAAGTCAACCTTCCTCGCCACGGTCTCCGCAGCCAAGCCGAAGATCGCCGACTATCCCTTCACCACCTTGCATCCGCAGCTCGGCGTCGTGCGTGTCGACGAGCGCGAATTCGTGCTCGCCGATCTGCCCGGTCTGATCGAAGGCGCCCATGAGGGCACCGGCCTCGGCGACCGTTTCCTTGGCCACACCGAACGCTGCCGCGTCTTGTTGCATCTTGTCGATGGCATGACCGACGATGCCGGCCGCGACTACCGCACCGTGCGCGCCGAGCTGGAGGCCTACGGCCAGGGCCTCACCGACAAACCGGAGATCGTCGCGCTGTCGAAGGCCGACTCGATGACGCCCGAAGAGATCAAGACGCAGGTCGCTAAACTGAAGAAGGCCTGTAAGAAGACGCCACTGGTTTTGTCCTCGGCGTCGGGACAAGGCGTGCCTGAGGTGCTGCGCGCGCTGTTCAAGGTGATCGACAAGACTCGCGACAGCCTCGACAGCGACGAAGAGTCCGGCGAAGCCGCCTGGCAACCCTAACACTTTCATCATGGCCGGGCTTGTCTCAGCCATCCACGTCTTCTACTGGAGATGACGAACGGCGTGGATGCCCGGAACATAGGGCGTTTACGCCCGCCCCGGCCGGGCTATGCCCGAGCATAACGCAGAGCATAGTCAGGAGCCCTTCATGAAAACCCGCGCCGCGGTCGCCTGGAAAGCCGGCAAACCCCTCACCATCGAGACCATCGACATCGAAGGCCCGAAGGCGGGCGAGGTGCTGGTCGAGGTCATGGCCACGGGCGTTTGCCACACCGACGCTTTCACCCTATCGGGTGCCGATCCGGAAGGTCTGTTCCCGGCGATCCTCGGCCATGAAGGCGCCGGCATCGTGCGCGAAGTCGGCCCCGGCGTCACCTCGCTCAAAGTGGGCGATCATGTCATCCCGCTCTACACGCCGGAATGCCGGCAATGCAAAACCTGCCTGTCGCAGCGCTCGAACCTCTGCACCTCGATCCGCGCCACGCAGGGCAAGGGCCTGATGCCGGACGGCACCTCGCGCTTCCGCTGCGACGGCGATGCCGTGTTCCACTATATGGGCTGCTCGACCTTCGCCAACTTCACGGTGCTGCCGGAGATTGCTTTGGCCAAGGTCCGCGAGGACGCGCCCTTCGACAAGATCTGCTACATCGGCTGCGGCG
>JANLJK010000145.1 GCA_029255525.1 Pseudolabrys sp. | reverse complement strand
TAGCACATCATTGCCCAGCTCGAATCCCCGGATTTTGTGACTCAGTAAGATTAGAGCCAAGAGGTCAATCACCGGCGATTTCAGAGCGCCTTTTCCAGTTCCGGCAGGGCTTCGAACAGGTCGGCGACCAGGCCGTAGTCGGCGACCTGGAAGATCGGCGCCTCCTCGTCCTTGTTGATCGCGACGATGACCTTCGAGTCCTTCATGCCGGCGAGATGCTGGATGGCGCCGGAGATGCCGCAGGCGATGTAGAGCTGCGGGGCAACCACCTTGCCGGTCTGGCCGACCTGCCAGTCGTTCGGCGCGTAGCCGGCGTCGACGGCAGCGCGCGAAGCGCCGACGGCGGCGCCGAGCTTGTCGGCCACCGGCAGAATGACCTCGTTGAACTTCTCCGACGAGCCGAGTGCACGGCCGCCCGAGATGATGATCTTGGCCGAGGTCAGTTCCGGACGGTCGGAGCTCGACAGCGCGTCGTTGACGAAGGACGAAACGCCAGGATTGGCAGCTGCGCCAACGGTCTCGACGGCAGCCGAGCCGCCTTCGCCGGCAGCCGCGAATGAGGCGGTCCGTACAGTGATGACCTTCGTGGCGTCGCTCGACTGCACGGTCTGGATGGCGTTGCCGGCATAGATCGGACGCTTGAAGGTGTCAGCCGAGACGACCTCAACGATTTCCGACACCTGCATGACGTCGAGCAGCGCGGCCACGCGCGGCATGACGTTCTTGGCCGAGGAGGTGGCGGGCGCGATGATCGTGTCATAAGCGCCTGCGAGGCCGACGATCAGGGCGGCGAGCGGTTCTGCGAGGTTGTTGGCAAGGCTCGCATCGTCGGCGAGCAGCACCTTGGAAACGCCCGAGAGCTTGGCGGCGGCATCGGCCGCAGCCTTGGCGCCGGCGCCGGCGACCAGCACATGAACATCGCCGCCGATCTGGGTGGCTGCCGTCAGCGCCTTGGCGGTCTGGTCGGTCAGGGTTGCGTTGTCGTGTTCTGCCAGTAGACCTATGGCCAGGTCTTTATGTCTCCTATCCCGGTCCGATTACAGCACGCCGGCTTCG
>JANLJK010000144.1 GCA_029255525.1 Pseudolabrys sp. | reverse complement strand
TCGCGCTCGATCGTCTCGATCTCGACGTACGCGCCGGCGAGTTCGTGGCGCTGCTCGGTCCCTCGGGCTGCGGCAAGTCGACCGCGCTGCGCATCATCGCCGGCCTGAGCGCGGCGACTCAGGGCACCGTCACCTGGCCGGACGCGGCGGCGGCTGGCAATATCGGCTTCGTCTTCCAGGAGCCGACCTTGATGCCCTGGGCCACAGTCGCCGCCAATGTGCGGCTGCCGCTGAAGCTGGCCCATGCCGACGAGGCGAAGGCGCAGGCCGCTGTGAGTCAGGCGTTGGCGCGGGTCGGGCTCGCCGATTTCGCCGATGCATTCCCACGCGAATTGTCCGGCGGCATGAAGATGCGGGCCTCGATCGCCCGCGCGCTGGTGACCGAGCCCGGTCTCTTGCTGATGGACGAGCCCTTCGCCGCGCTCGACGAGATTACCCGCTTCAAGCTCAACAACGATCTGCTGGCGCTGTGGCGCGAACTCGGGCGCACGGTGGTCTTCGTCACCCATTCGGTGTTTGAGTCCGTTTATCTGGCACAGCGCATCGTGGTGATGACGCCGCGGCCCGGGCGCGTCTTCACGGAGATTGAGATCGACACGGCGCATCCGCGCGACGAGAGCTTTCGCACCTCGGCCGACTATGCGGCCTTGTGCCGACGCGTCGCCGAGGCATTGAGCGCGGCGATGGCGGAAGGCGGACGATGAAGTTCGGGAAAGCCTCAATCGGCCTCATGCTGAGGAGCGGCCGTAGGCCGCGTCTCGAAGCATGGGGCCGTCTCCATCCTTCGAGATGCCCGCTTCGCGGGCTCCTCAGGATGAGGGCGGAAAGAGCTGCGCCATGAGCGAACGCGCGCTGCGCATTGCTTTGCCGATCGTCATCCTGGCGCTGATGGTGCTGGCCTGGGACTTGGTCGTGCGCGGCTTCGCTATTCCGCCTTACGTGCTGCCGGGGCCGGGTCTCGTCTTTGTGACGTTGGTCGCCGATGGCGCGCTGCTATGGCAGTCGCTCTTGGTGACGCTCACGCTCACCTGCGAAGGCTTCGTGCTCGCGGCTGTCGGCGGCGTCGTGCTCGCGGTCGTCTTCAATCAGTGGCGGGCGATCGAGTATTCCTTCTATCCTTACGCCGTCATCTTGCAGGTGACGCCGATCGTCGCCATCGCGCCGATCCTGCTGATCTATCTGCCGCAGCCTTTGGCCGTGCTCGCCTGCGCCTGGATCGTCGCGTTCTTTCCCGTGCTGGCCAACACCACGCTCGGCCTGAATTCGGTCGACCACAATCTCCTGGCGCTGTTCGAGCTCTACAAGGCGTCGCGCTGGCAGGTGTTGTGGTTCCTGAAATTGCCGGCCGCGTTGCCGCAGATGCTTGCCGGCCTGCGCATCGCCGGCGGCCTGTCGCTGATCGGCGCGGTGGTGGCGGAGATTGCGGCGGGCTCCGCCGGCGCCGGCTCGGGGCTTGCCTATCGCATCGCCGAGTCGGGCTACCGGCTCAATATCCCGCGCATGTTCGCCGCGCTGTTGCTGCTCTCGCTCGCCGGCGTCGTCATCTTCTTCGTGTTGTCGGCGCTTTCGCATCTCGCCTTGCGGCGCTGGCACGAAAGCGCGCTCAAGCGCGAGCGCTAGAACTTCGTGACAATCCCTAAGAGCGCCATCACGACGATGACCTCGATCAGGCTGCGGTGAAAGCGGAAGGTCAGCACCGCGGCGGTCACCGCCAGCAAAGCGGCATGTTTATCGAGCGCGGCGGGGTCGAAGGCGTACCAGCGCAATGGGCCCGTATGCATCTCGGTCACCGTGCCGAACAGCACATGCAGAGCGAACCAAACCGACAGATTGAGAATGACGCCGACGACGGCGGCCGTGATCGCCGCCAAGGCACCGGTAAGGCGGCGATTGCCCCGCAATTGCTCGATGTAGGGTGCGCCGAGGAATATCCACAGGATCGACGGCACGAAGGTGACCCAGGTTGTCAGTGCCGCGCCCAATAAGCCTGCGGTCAGTGCCGAGAACGGCGCGGCGGCGCGGAACGAGGCGAGGAAGCCGACGAATTGCGTTACGAGGATCAGCGGCCCCGGCGTTGTTTCCGCGAGGCCAAGGCCATCCACCATCTCGGATGCGGTGAGCCAGCCATGCGTCTCCACCGCTTGCTGCGCCATATAGGCCATCAACGCATAGGCGCCGCCGAAAGACACCACGGCCAGTTTTGAAAAGAACACGCCGATGGCAACCAGCACATGGGCCGGACCGAGCAGCATGACTGCCAGCAAGACGGGCGCCCACCAGAGCGCGAGACCAAGCAGAAGCGTCCCGGTGAATTGTCCGCGATTCCTAGCTGGTGTCGCCGGCACAAGATCGACGGGCTGGAGCGCAAGCTTCTCCGGTGCGCGGGCCGCCACGGCAAAGCCAATCAGCGCTGCGGCCACCACAATCAACGGGAAGGGTATTTCGAAGAAGAAGATGCCGACAAAGCCGACTGCGGCCAGCGCCATCAGCGATCGGGTTTTCAATGCCCGTTTGCCGATGCGCAGCAAGGCCTCCACCACGATCACCAGCACCGCGGCCTTGATGCCGAACAGTGCGCCGTCGATGATGCCGACACCGCGACCATAGGCATAGAGCAGGCTCAGGCCCAGCATCACGAAGGCGCCCGGCAGCACGAACAGGATGCCGGCGACGAGCCCGCCGCGCACGCCATGCATCAGCCAGCCGATATAAGTCGCAAGCTGTGTCGCCTCCGGCCCCGGCAGCAACATGCAGAAATTCAGCGCATGCAGGAACTGAGCCTCCGGCACCCATTTCTTCTCGTCGACGGCGATCCGGTGCATCAGCGAGATCTGGCCGGCCGGTCCGCCGAAGGAGAGGCAGCCGATTTTCAGCCACGTCATGAAAGCTTCGCCGAAGCTCGGCGCGGGTAATTTCTTTTCGTCGACTTGTTGGGTCATGAAAACGCCGACAAGGGTAAGAGCAACGCGATACCGGAGATCAGCAGAATGATGAGAATCGCCTTGCGGAAGGTGGCCTCGTCCATCTTGCCGTATAGCTTCATGCCGGTCCATGCGCCGATCAAAAGCAGTGGCAGGCCCAGCGCGAAGGTCTTCAGCGTCGGCACGGTGAGCGCGCCGGCGAAGCCGAACGAGACGAGGCTCATGAACAAGGCGGCGAACATCGCCGGCTGAAACACCGCGCGCTGCACGTCTTTTCGCCAGCCGCGCAACTGACACCAGATCGTCACGATAATTCCGGGCAGCCCGGTGAGGCCGCTCAACAGGCCGTTGCAGAAGCCGACGGCGAGGTCGGTCGCCGGGCCGACGGTGATCGGCTTCACGTCCGGCCGGACCAGGCCCCAGAGGCTGTAGAGGATCAAGAGCACGCCGATGCCGTCGCGCATGTAGACGGCGTCGATGTGGGTCAGCAGCATGGCGCCGATCGGCACGCCGACGATGCCGCCGACGATGAACGGCCAGATGATCGGCCAGCGCAAGGCGTGGCGCAGCTTCCAGGTGCCGTAGCCTTGCAGGAACAGGCCGCAACCGACGATCATGGTCGCGGTCTGCAGCGGTGAGAACAAATGCAGCCAGACCGGCGAGACAACCAGGCCGAGCGCGAACCCGGCAAAGCCGCTGACGAGGCCGCCGAGAAAGATCGTGACAAGAAAAAGTGCGAGTTCGATGCCATCCATCGGTCGCCTCCAATTGAGAAGTGACCAGCACCTGGATGGATAGCTGCCATCTCGGAGGGAAGGCTGTTATTCCCCTCGAAGCGGAGTATAGCAAGCCTTCAGGCGAGTTCAATTTTTTCGATGGGCGACACCACCTTCTCACCAGCCGAGATGGCGCTGCAACGGCGCCAACGTCTCATCGGCATTGCCTTGATGTGCGGCGCGGTCGCCGTCTTCGCCTGCCTCGATACTTCGGCGAAGTATCTCGGTGCGCGGATGGATGTCCTGCAGGTTGCCTGGGCGCGTTATGTCGGCGCCTTCGTGCTCACCTTGGTCGTGTCCAATCCGATCACGCAACCGGGATTGTGGCGGTCGGGCAATCTGAAGCTGCAACTGGTGCGCGGATTGCTGCTGGTCGGATCGACCGTGCTGAATTTCATGGCGCTGCGCTATCTGCAACTCGACGAGGTGCTGTCGCTGATCTTCACCTTCCCCTTCGTCGTCGCCATCGTGGCCGGGCCGCTGCTCGGCGAGTGGATCGGATGGCGGCGCTGGTGTGCCATCTGCTTTGGCTTTGCCGGCGTGCTGGTGATCACGCGGCCAGGCTTCGGCACCTTTCATCCGGCGGCACTGCTCTCGCTCGCGGCCACCATCTGCTACGGCGTCTATGCGGTCGTCACCCGCATCGTGTCGAAGGTGGATTCGAACCAGACGTCGCTGTTCTACAACAACGCCATCGGTGCGCTGATCATGCTGCCGGTCATTCCCTTCGTCTGGACGGCGCCGGGCAACGGCCTGAACTGGGTGCTCTTGATCGGCACAGGTGTGCTCGGCAGCCTCGGCCATTTCCTGCTGATCTCCGGGCACCGGCTGACGCCGGCCTCGGTGCTCTCGCCCTTCATCTACACGCAGCTCGTCTGGGTCGTGATCCTGGGCTACGTCGTGTTCGACCATCTGCCCAACGCCTGGACCATCGCCGGCGCCTCGATGGTCATCGCTTCCGGTCTGTATCTGCTCTATCGCGAGCGCCGGTTGGGCAAATCCACCACCAGCGAAGGGGTGGTCGAGGGCCCGCTGGAATAGTTCCAGGCCCAACCATCCCCGCATGCCGGCAATGAGACGGGAGAGTTGCGGCGGCACAATTTAAAGGGCTAAGTTCCGCGTCCTAAAACTAAAAAGTCTGCGGCGAGGAACATCCATGGCGACTGCGAAGGACCGGGCGGCCGGCCCGGCCGGCTCCGGCTTGAACGACGATATCGGCGAGGAAAAGCGCCTCGCTTTGTACCGCTCGCAGGTGCGTCTGCGCGAGGCCGAGCAGCGGGCTTACGACCTGTTCCTGCAAAACCTGGTGAAGGGCACCAGCCATCTCTCGCTCGGCCAGGAGGCGATCGCCGCCGGCTTCGCCGAGGCGATGCAGAAGGGCGACCTGTCATTCTGCACCTATCGGGGCCACGCCCACACCTTGGCCCGCGGCGTGCCGGTCGAGAAAGTGCTCGGCGAATTGATGCAGCGCGATAACGGCCTGATGCGCGGCAAAGGTGGCTCCATGCACCTCACTTCGGAGGAGCACGGGGTGATGGGCTCTTACGCCATCATCGGCGCGCATCTTCCCATCGCGTGTGGTGCCGCCTGGCGCGCGCAGTACAAAGGCGACAAGGACGTGTCGGTCTGCTTCTTCGGCGATGGCACCACCAATATCGGCGCTTTCCATGAGGCGTTGAACTTCGCCGCGGTGTGGAAGCTGCCGGTGGTCTTCGTCTGCGAGAACAATCTCTACATGGAGTACACGCCGATCGGCGATGTGACGGCTGTGCCGCATCCCGCCGCCGACCGCGCCGCGGCCTACGGTCTCGAGCGCATCATCGTCGACGGCAACGATGCCGATGTTGTTTATCGTACCGCCGCCGCCGCCTTCGCCAAGGCGCGCGCCGGCAATGGCCCGTCGCTGATCGAGTGCCTGACCTATCGCCATAGCGGCCACTCCCGCGCCGATCCGGGCAAGTACCGGCCCGAGGGTGAGCTCGATCGCTGGAAAGAGCGCGATCCGATCAAGATCTATCGGGACCGCCTCAAGCAGTTCGGCGTCAGCGAAAAGCAGATGGCCGATATCGAGGCGAGCGTCCGCAAGGAAGTCGACGACGCGACGGAAGCCTGCAAGGCAGCTCCCTTGCCGCCAGTCGATATCCTTACCACCGACGTCTACGCCGATGGCGGCTGGGCCTGGAGAAACTGACATGGCCGAAATCACGTACCGTGACGCCGTCATCCGCGGCATTGCGCAGGAGATGAGCCGCGACCCCGACGTCGTGTTTCTCGGCGAGGACGTGGCGAAAGCGGGCGGCGTGTTCAAGGCGACCGTCGGCCTCTACGAGCAGTTCGGACCGTTGCGCGTGCGTGACACGCCGATCTCCGAGCAGGCGATCATGGGCGCCGCCATGGGCGCGGCGATGACCGGCCTCAAGCCGATCGCCGAGATTATGTTCTCGGACTTCTTTGCGGTGTGCTTCGACTACATCGCCAACGAGTTCCCGAAGAGCCGCTACATGTCGAACGGGCAGACCAAGTGCCCGCTGGTCGTGCGCACCGGCAACGGCGCCGGCTCGCGTTTCGGCGCGCAGCACTCTCAGAGTGTCGAGAACTGGTGCATGATGATCCCCGGCCTCAAGGTCGTGGCGCCGTCGTCGCCGCGCGATGTGATCGGTTTGCTGGCTGCGGCCGTGCGCGATCCCGATCCGGTGATCTTCTTCGAGCACAAGTCGCTCTACGCCACCAAAGGCGAAGTGCCGGACGGCGAGATCGTAGACACGCTCGGCACTGCCAAGGTGCTGCGACCGGGCCGCGACGCCACCATCCTGGCGCTCGCGCTGATGGTGCCGCGGGCGTTGGATGCGGCCGAGAAGCTCAAGGCGGAACACGGCATCGACTGCGACGTTGTCGACGTGCGTTCGTTGGTGCCGCGTGATACGCAGACCATCCTCGGCTCGGTCGGCAAGACGCACCGGCTGTTCACCGTGGAAGAGAACCCGCGGCTGTGCGGCTGGGGCGCCGAGATCGTGTCGATCGTCGCCGACGAAGCCTTCTACGATCTCGATGGTCCGCCGGTGCGCATCACCACGCCGCATATCCCGCTGCCGGCCGCCGACAATCTCGAAGACATCGTG
>JANLJK010000143.1 GCA_029255525.1 Pseudolabrys sp. | reverse complement strand
GTTAGTTTTGCGCTGCCTGTGCGCGGTAAATATCCAAGGACCGCAGTGGCGGGTCGCGGCACCCCGCACGCGGTGTAATGATAGGATTTATGAGCCATTAGCGCCAGTAACAGCGATCACATGCATGCA
This sequence comes from Pseudolabrys sp., assembly GCA_029255525.1. Lineage (GTDB taxonomy): Bacteria > Pseudomonadota > Alphaproteobacteria > Rhizobiales > Xanthobacteraceae > Pseudolabrys. The sequence continues at coordinate 930 of JANLJK010000143.1, read as the reverse complement.
TAAGCTGCACATAAGGCGCGGTAGCCGGCTGCGGCAGCCTTAATCCAGTTTATGCCCACATTTTGCGCCCTGAGGACCCATCGGCCAATGACAGGCGCGTGGGCCTCTCTTGCCGGTCGATATGTTATAATGTTACATATTAGCTTGGCGGGGCGCTACGAGACGGACAAGACGATGCGATCGACGATAGACAGGCGTGCCGCTTTGATGGCCGGGGCGGCTTTTGCCCTCTTTTCCTTGTGGTTTCCCCCTGCCCAGGCCGCCGACGACAAGATCGCGGTCATCGCCGCCGAGAACTTCTACGGCGACATCGTCCGCCAGATCGGCGGCGACCGGGTCGCCGTCACCAGCATCCTCAACAAGCCGGACCAGGACCCGCATCTGTTCGAGACCGCCCCCGGCACGGTGCGCCAGCTCGCCGACGCCAGGATCGTCATCGCCAATGGCGCCGATTACGACCCGTGGGTCGGCAAACTCCTGCAGGCCGCGCCCCGCCCGGGCCGCACGGTCATCGACGCCTCTGCCCTCACCGGCAAGAAGCCCGGCGACAATCCGCATCTCTGGTACGACCCCGCCACCATGCCGGCGATCGCCAAGGCGATCGCAGCCGCTCTCGCCCAGGCCGACAGCACGCATGCCGCCGATTACGCCGCGCGGCTCGCCACGACATTGTCGGCGCTCGCCCGCATCGAGGCACGGGTGGCGCAGATGAAGCAGAAGCACGCCGGCAAGGCCGTCACCGCAACCGAGCCGGTCTTCGGCCTCATGGCGGCGGCGCTCGGCCTGACGATGCGCAACGAACGCTTCCAGCTCGCCATGATGAATGATACCGAGCCGAGCGCGCGCGACGTCGCCGCCTTCGAGAACGACCTGAAAGAGCGCAAGGTGAAGGCGCTGATCTACAATAGCCAAGTGAGCGAGAAGCTCACC
>JANLJK010000142.1 GCA_029255525.1 Pseudolabrys sp. | reverse complement strand
GGCGCGTGCGATGAGAAGGAATACTCCCATGACCACCCCGACCCCGTCCGACAAGACAGGTTCTTCGGACCGCGTCGTTATCTTCGACACCACCTTGCGCGACGGCGAGCAGTGCCCCGGCGCGACCATGACCCACGAGGAAAAGCTCGAGGTCGCCGAACTGCTCGACACCATGGGCGTCGACGTCATCGAGGCCGGTTTCCCCATCGCCTCGGAAGGCGACTTCGCCGCGGTGCGCGAGATCGCCCAGCGCGCCAAGAATGCCGTCATCTGCGGCCTGTCGCGCGCGGCGCCGAAGGACATCGACCGCTGCGCCGAGGCCATCAAGCCGGCCAAGCGCAGGCGTATCCATACTTTCCTGTCCACCTCGCCGGTGCACATGAAGTACAAGCTGCAGAAGGAGCCGCACGAGGTCTACGAGATGGTGATCGCGCAGGTCACCCGCGCGCGCAGCCATACCGACGACGTCGAGTGGTCGGCCGAGGATGGCACGCGCACCGAGATCGACTTCCTCTGCCGCTGTGTGGAAGCTGCCATCAATGCCGGCGCCACCACCATCAACATCCCCGATACGGTCGGCTACACGACGCCGGACGAGTACTACACGCTGTTCAAGACCGTGCGCGAGCGTGTGCCGAACTCCGACAAGGCGATCTTCTCGGTGCACTGCCACGACGACTTGGGCATGTCGGTGGCGAACTCGCTGGCCGGCATCCGCGGCGGCGCCCGCCAGATCGAATGCACCATCAACGGCATCGGCGAGCGCGCCGGCAATACGGCGCTGGAAGAAGTCGTGATGGCGATGAAGGTGCGCAACGACGTGTTGCCGTACTGGACCAATGTCGATGCCAGCATGTTGACGCGCGCGTCGAAGTTGGTGGCGGCGGCGACCTCGTTCCCGGTGCAGTACAACAAGGCCATCGTCGGCCGGAACGCCTTCGCGCATGAGAGCGGCATCCACCAGGACGGCATGCTCAAGAACGCGCAGACCTACGAGATCATGACACCTGAAAGTGTCGGCGTGAAACAGACCTCGCTGGTCATGGGCAAGCACTCGGGTCGCCACG
>JANLJK010000141.1 GCA_029255525.1 Pseudolabrys sp. | reverse complement strand
CCGGTGATCGACGCATCGATGGTGTCGCCCGGCACAATCGGGCCGACGCCTTCCGGCGTGCCGGTGAACAGAACGTCGCCCGGATGGAGCGTATAGAAGGATGTCGCAAACTCGATCAGTTCGGCAACGTCGATGATGAGATCGCGTGTATTGGCGATCTGGCGCGGCTCGCCATTGACCGTGAGCTTAAGGTCGAGGTTCGTCGGATCGCCGAGTTCGTCGGCCGTAACCATATAGGGGCCGAGCACGGAGTAGCCGTCGATCGACTTGCGCAAGCTCCGCTCTTCCGGCCCGCGCACGGTGATGTCGAGGCCGATGCAATAGCCGGCAACATACTTGAGCGCGTCCGCGCGCTTCACGCGATCCGCCTTGGTGCCGATGATGGCCACCAGCTCGATCTCGTGATCGGTGCGGCGGTCGGGATGGCGGATCGGGATCACATCGCTGACGCCCGCGAGCGAGCTGTTCGCCTTCAGGAACAGGCCGACGCGCTGGATTTCCGCCACCTGGTTCTGGTGATGGATCTGCGGATCGGTGCGCGCTTCATCCAGATGCTTCTTGTAGTTTACGGGCGCGGCGACGATCTTGCCCGGATTGGCGACGGGGCTGAGCAGTTTGGCGCTGCTCAGCGGAATGCTCTTGGCGCTTTTTGCCGCGTTCAGAATAGCGGGCCGCAGCTCGGGCAGATGCGCGATGAGGAGGTCGACGGTGGGGAAGGGATAACGCGATGCCGGCAGGAGATCGAGCGCGGCGGTCACATCCTTGATTTCGTTTCCTTCGACCAGTCCCAGACGATTATCGTTGTAACGGCAGATTTTCATTATCTTCCAGTCGTCGTTGATGCCTCGCGCGCGGGCGCACTCAGCACGGTTTGGCAAGCCGGCGGAAGGTCCGCCATCATCAGCGGACGCGGTGGAGGACCCGGCGGCTTTGGCTTCGGATGCAATACCTTATCCGAGAACCAATAGTCGAGCGCGGAAGCGCTGCAGCCGTCATCGCCGGGCACCGGTGGTTGCGCGCGGCAGTTGGGCGAGTCCGCCGGGCATTTCAGCCGCACATGGATATGGTCATGGTGGGCATACCAAGGACGCACCTTCGCAATCCACGCGGGATGCTTGCCATTCTCGACGCGGCAGATCTCTTTCTTGATCGCTGCATTCACCAGCACGCGCTCGACGTCCGGTTGCTCCGCGGCGGTGCGGATGAAGGCAATGTGCTGCGGCGTCCAGGTCTTCGGATTGACGTTCTTCCAATCGTCGGAGACGAGATTGATCGCGGACGTCTTCTCGCGCTCTTCGCTGGTGAGCGTGTGGGCCGGCATGGGCATGAACCAGACGTCGACGTCGAGGCCGATCTGGTGGCTCATATGGCCGAAGGGCAGCGGCCCACCGCGCGGCTGCGCCATGTCGCCGACGAGGATGCCTTTCCAGCCGGTCGCCTTGGCGGCGGCTGGCGCGAACCTCTCCAGGAAGCGGACGAGACTCGGATGGCCCCAGTTGCGGTTGCGCGAGACGCGCATGACTTGCCACGTCGGTCCGTTGATCGGCAGCTCGATGCCGCCGGCGAGGCAACCGCGCGGGTAGTAGCCGATCGCCATTGCCTTGCCGATGGTCGGTAATTGCTTGGCGGCGAACAGCTGCTTCGCGGGCGTGGCGTCCTTCTTCTCGGTGATCGCCGGCTTTTCCGGCGGCAGCGGCGCGGGCGTCGCGATTGCCGGCGCCGGTGATGGTTCGGGTGGCGCGGCCACCGTCGGTACGGGCGGCTCAGCCGGTGGTGCGGTGACAACGGACGCTGGCGGCGCGGTGACGGCGGGCGGCGTATCGGCTGACGGCGCAATAGCTGCAGGCGGAGGCGTGATCGGGGGCAGAGGCGCGGGAGTGTCGACCGCGGGCGGCGCCGGCGCTTCGGTGGCGGCCGGGGCTTGCGCAACGGTCATGCGCTGCGCGACGGCGAGCGTGCCCGCGCCAATCACCAGCGACAAACCGAGCAGAGCCACGATGCGTGTCAACATGGTGCCTCCCGTCTACCGCTTTCGCCTTCGCCTGTCAGGTTAATTGCAAGCGATGGTTTAGAGCTGCCCGAAAATCATACCGTTGCGGTCTGCGCGAAAAATGCCTGATCTCCCAATGGCTTTTATGGTTAACAAAGTCTTTACACCCGTCATCGTTCGGGCGAGAATGGTTAACTTCAAAGACCTCCTAGTCAGGGGATGATGTCATGCGCTTTCTCGCCGTGATGACCGCCTGCGGCGTGCTCACTTGTGTGTCGGCGCCCGCGCAAGCCGAACTGCTCGTCAGCATCAGCAAGTCGCAGCAGCGCCTGTCGGTTTCCGTTGACGGCGAGGAAGCATTCCGCTGGTCGGTATCGACCGGCCGCAAAGGTTACACGACGCCGTCGGGCAAATTCCGGCCGGTGCGTCTCGAGCGCCATTGGTATTCGCGGAAATACGAGATGGCGCCGATGCCCTGGTCGGTGTTCTTTCATCGCGGCTATGCGATGCACGGCACCACGGAAGTGGGAAATCTCGGCCGCCCCGCCTCGCATGGTTGCGTGCGCCTGAAGCCCGATAATGCGTCGGTTCTTTATTCGATGGTCCGCCGCTACGGCATCAATCACACCAAAGTGGTGGTGATGGATGGGCCCTTGCCACGTATTCCGGGTGGCCAGCCGATGGCGGAAGCACCGGTTTCTGATGACGTGAAAACGGCTAAGGCTGAGGCTAAAATCGAGAGCGAGCACCTCAGCGCCAAAGCGCATGTCGCTGCGCCGGCTCGGGAGGCCGAGGCGGCGCCGGCACCGAAGGCCATGCCCCGGACGCAGCACATGGCCAGCCTGGGCAGCGTGGACCGCTACCGGAGTTCGACCGGCAGCGAGGCGCAGGTGCTGCGCGAGCGCGAAGCCTGGCTGCGGGCCATCGACCGCAAATACGGCATCGGGCGTTAATCTAGGCCGACGGAAGCATTTGCCCGCCCGCATTGATCTAAATTAAGGAAGTGCCGTTGCGGTGAGGCAAGCTCGCCGCCGGAGAGTGGCGATGTTGCGTATCCTTCGAGCCCTGATCGTGTTCGCCGCGCTTATGGGCGGTCTGGGGCCTGCTGCGGCCGGGGTGGTCATCACGGTCGATAAATCCATTCAGCGGCTCACGGTCGAGGTCGACGGCTTCACCCGCTATCAATGGCCGGTGTCGACGGCGCGCTGGGGCTATCGCACACCCAACGGCACCTACCGGCCCGAGCGGCTGGAGCGCAAATGGTTCTCGCGCAAATACGACTGGTCGCCGATGCCGTATTCGATCTTCTTCAACGGTGGCTATGCCATTCACGGCAGTTATGAAGTGTCGCGGCTCGGCCGCCCGGCGTCGCATGGCTGCATCCGCCTCCATCCGAACAATGCAGCCATTCTTTTTGGGCTGGTGCAGGAGCATCGGCGCGACACCGTGATCGTGGTCACCGGTGACCGGCCGCATGCGGCGCCCGAGGTCAATTATCGCGCCCGCCCGCAGCATGGTCCGGATCTGAGCCGTCGTGCGCGGCCGGTCTGGGAAGACGACAGCTTCGAAGGGCTGTTCGCGCCGAACGAGTACAATGCCGTTGAGCGCTCGGCACGCCGCCGCTGGGACGGCCTGCGCTAAACGGGACTTAAGCGACCTTCGCCATTTTGCCGGCCGGCAAATCCAGGTTGAATACTTTCATCGCATTGCCGCCGAGGATGTTGCGTTTCGTCTGCTCGGTCAGGAACGGCAGATCGTAGATCGTCGACGGCAGGTCAAAGTCCCAATGCGGATAGTCTGACGAGTAGAGCAATTGCGTTTCCGCCTTGATCATGCGGAAGGTCTGCTCCAGCGACGCCATGTCGGTAATTTCCATCGGCTGCGTCGAGTAGAACATATCGCGCATGTAGTCGCTCGGCTTTTGCTTCAGCGCTGGCGCTTCCGACGAGCGCATCATGTATTCGTTGTCGAGCCGCTGCATCATGAAGGGCAGCCAGGCGAGTCCGCTCTCGATCCAGATCACCTTCAACTTGGGGAAGCGCTCCGGCATTCCGTTCATGAGCCAGTTGGTAAGGTGGATCATATTGTAGAACACGAAGCCGATGGCGTGCACCGAGATGAACTTGTTCATCTGGCCCATGGCCTGGTCGTTCCAGTTGTAGCCGGCGTGGAACGCGAGTGGCAGGTTCATTTCCTCGAGCAGCGCATAGGTCTTCACATAAGCGTTGTGATGCACCGGCCGGTGCCGTGCGCTGGTGACCATGAAGCCGGCGACGCCCTTGGCGCTGCCCATCTCCTTGACCATGCGGTAGGAGGCTTCCGGGTCGTTGAATGGCAGATAGAGCATCGAGCGGATGCGCGGTTCGTGCGACAGCACGCGGTCTATCAACCAGCGATTATAGGCGCGGCTCAGCGCCACCTCGACCTCGATCTGCGGATGCAGGCCCAGTTGCAGCATCGGCGAGGGGAACATCACGGCGAGGTCGATGCCCATCGCGTCCATCCAGCGCTTGGTCAGCGTGATGTCGCGGTGCTTGTCGCCCTCGGCTTTCTCGAGCTTGCGCAGCGGGTAGCGCGTGACGCGGCCGCCCATGTCCTGATAGCCGACGCCGCCCGGCATCACACCATTGCCCTTGGCGCCGCTCTGGCTCGCGCTCATGGCGAGCTGCTGCAACACCGGGTCTTCCATGTATTCGAGGATCTCGTGGAAGGACTCGAGTTCGTAATGATGCGAGTCGACATCGACGATGGGGAAGTTTTTGTAACCGCGTTCGGTCGCCTGCCGCGCCGCATGCGCCAGCAGTTTGGAGGTGTCGAATTCCTCGACTGTCTGGCGGCGGAAATCGCTGAGGGGGAGATCCATTGTTCTTATTCCTTCTTCCTAGCGACCCGACCAGGCTTGCCACATACCGAGCTCGAAAAGCTGCAGGTTCACCGCCTTGAGCATGGCGGAGGCCGTCACCATGACGTCGGTGGCGGTCACCTGCGCGCCAGCAGGGAAGGCAGTCAGGCCGCCTTCCCGCTCCGCCGCGCGCTCGGCATAGAGCCGCACGGCATGGGCCAACATGTCCTGGATCTCGGTGTCGCTCGGACGCGCGTCGATGGTCTTCTCAGCCGGCAACGACATAGATGTCCTCCCCACGCCGCACCACGTCGAAACGCTTCAGCTTGAGCGAGCGGTCGCCGACGCAAGCGCCGGTCTTCAGGTCGTATTCGTAGCCATGCCATGGGCAGACGAAGTGCATATCTTTGGAGAAGCGTTGGCCCAGCCAGGTGCGGTCGGGGCCGAGCATGTCCTCGACGCGATGCATCATCACGCCTTCGCAGGCCGGTCCGCCTTGGTGCAGGCACAAGTTCTCATAGGCATAGAACTGGCCCTCCCAATGAAAGACGCCGATCTCGCGATCGTCGTGCTTGACGATGCGGCGTTCCCCATCCGGGAATTGCGCAATCTTGGCCACATGGATTTCGGGCATGTCGGCTCCCTCGAATGTTTTCTTGTTGCCAGCGTCTGAGGCTAGCGACGTATTTTGAAAAATCGTATGGTACCATACGAACTGAGTCAAATCGGGAGCCGTGCCGTGCCGATGAATGCGAAGACAGCGGTTTCCAGCCCGGACGGCGATCTCGATTTTCACGAGACGCAAAGTCTTGGTTATCTGGCGCGCTATGCGCATCGCGCTTTCGTCAAGGCGCTGGCCGAGGAGTTGGAAGCTCATTCGATCCTCACCGCGCAATGGTCGGTGATGCGCGTGCTGTGGGACATCGAAGGCCTGACACAGGTCGAGCTCGCCGACCGCATGCGTGTGGAAAAGGCCTCGTTGACCGGTGTGCTTGACGGCATGGAACGTGGCGGGCTGATCGTGCGTAAGCGCAATCCCGACGACAAGCGCAAGATCAATATCACGCTCACTGTGCGGGGACGACGCTTGAAGAGCGAGATATTGCCGGCCGGTGCCAAGATCAACCGCCGAGCCACGCGCGGCATGAGCGAGGCCGAGATCGTACAACTGCGCCACTTGCTGGCGAAGGTCATCCAGAACCTGGAGCGGTGATCGCCGTCGCACGCCGGGCTTCATCAAAATCGAAAGCAGCCTTGCGCACAGCCGCATTGCGGCGCGCGGTGCAATCGCGCTAGGTCTCGCCCTCTTTGTCAGAAGTGCCGGATTTCCCCGTGGATAGTTTGCCGTTTCTCGCCGCCGTTGCCGTGGCGTTCCTCCTGGCTGGTGTGGTCAAGGGTGTGATCGGGCTCGGTCTGCCGACGGTCGCGATCGGTCTTCTTGGTCTGTTGATGACGCCGGCGCAAGCAGCGGCCGTGCTCATCGTGCCGTCGCTGGTCACCAATGTGTGGCAGGCCTTCGCTGGCGGCGGGTTCATCGTGTTGCTCCGGCGCCTATGGCCGCTGCTCGCTGGCATTTGTGTCGGCATGTTCTTCGGTGCCGTGTGGCTGCCAACCGCCAATGGGCAGGCGACAGTCTGGCTCGGCGTCGCGCTTATCGCTTATGCCTTGCTTGGCCTGTTCAAGGTGCATTTCTCGGTGCCGCCGCGCAGCGAAATCTGGCTCGGACTCATCATGGGCATCGCAACCGGCGCCATCACGGTGGCGACCGGCATATTCGCGCTGCCCATGGTGCCTTACATCCAGGCGCTGCAGTTCGACCGCGACAAGCTCGTGCAGGCACTCGGCCTGTCGTTCACCGTGGCAACCATCGCGCTCGCCGCGGCGCTATCGCATGCCGGCGAGATGCGTATGTCGCTTGCGGCGGCCTCCACGGTGGCTCTTGTCGCCGCGCCGCTCGGGATGGTGATCGGGCAGATCGTGCGCCAGAAAGTGCGGCCGGAGACGTTTCGGGTGTTCTTCTTCCTCGGCCTGCTGGCGCTCGGCGCGCATCTGGCGTTGCGCGGTCTGCTTTGAGC
>JANLJK010000140.1 GCA_029255525.1 Pseudolabrys sp. | reverse complement strand
ATGGCGCGGTCGAAGCCCGCGCGCGTTAGCGTACCGATCTCGTCCGGCTCGAATTCAGACGCACTGTTGACGAGCAGCGTCAGCGGGCCGAACGCCGCCGCGGTGGGAACGAGGCCTTGCACGGTCTTCTCGTCGGCGAGATCGCCGATCACCACGCGCGCCTCGCCACCCGACTTTGCGATCTCGGCCGCGAGTTGCTCGGCCGGTTGGCGCGAGCGGGTATGCAGCACGACTGCGTAACCCGCGCGCGACAACGTTAATGCAATCGCCGCGCCGATGCGGCGACCACCGCCGGTAATGAGCGCCGCGCCGCGCGATGTGTGTCTTGCGTCTGCCATGTGAAATCCGTGGCGGATGTCATACGCGGTCCACGTCGTGCCTGTCATCTCTCATGGTAAATGGAAGCTCAGCAGACGTGGTAAATACTGATTCAGTAAAACCACTCAAACCTAATGGTTCTTTAGGGATAACGATCACTGATGCTTAGCGATTCATAACCGTTTAACTTAAAAGGCTCGATAAATCTTCCACGAAAGACACTGTAAATCCGCCCCTTCGGGCCTTGCGGATGTGAGTTTAAGTGGAGGATGTCATGAAAAAATCGATCCGCGCCGTTGCCTTGGCACTGATGGCCGGCACCGCCAGCATGGCCGTCGCTGCGGACCTGCCGCGCGGCCCGGCCTATTATCCGCCGGCGGCTCCCGTCGGCGTGTACAATTGGGCCGGCTTCTACGCTGGCGCGAATGTCGGCTACGAGTGGGGCAAGATCTCCAACAGCAGCGTCAATCCGAGCGGCATCGCCGGTGGCGTGCAGGCCGGCTACAATTGGCAAAATGGCCAGTTCGTGTTCGGCGGTGAAACCGACATCCAGCTCTCCGCTGCCGACGACACCTTCGCGCCCTACAAGTTCTCCAATCCGTGGTTCGGCACGCTGCGCGGCCGCCTCGGCTATGCGATGAACAACATCCTGGTCTACGCCACCGGCGGTCTCGCTTATGGCGGCGTGAACGGCGAAGCCGCCGGCCTCAGCGAGGACAAGACCCAGCTCGGTTGGACCCTCGGCGCCGGCATGGAAGTCGGCTTCACGCCGAACTGGTCCGCCAAGGTCGAGTATCTCTATATGGACCTCGGCAACCGCCACTACTCCATCACCGGCGTCGACAATGGCTTGCAGTCGAGCATCTTGCGCCTGGGCGTGAACTACCACTTCTAGGAACAAGACAGGCATGACGCGAAAACCCCGGGTGAGAGCCCGGGGTTTTCATTTGTCAGCAACGAACTAGCAGGGGCTTTATTCGACTAAAGTTACAAGTATTCGTTTTAAAAGTTCCCGCATCCTTTCCAATAAAGATCAAGGCAGAAACATGGCAAAGCCTAGTCGCAATTGCGTCATTACATTCCACAACTACTTATCCTGTGTGGCTTTTACGCACTAGACGTAACTTCAATTTGGAATACTTTGCCGGCATCGAAGTTGGGCCGGGGGCCCGTTTTTGGAGGTTCGTAATGAAGCGCGTGATTTTGGCGGGCATTGGTGCACTCGCCCTGGTGTCGATGATGGGTGCGGCGAATGCGGCCGATCTCCCGCGTCGCCAGGCGATGCCGGTGAAGGCCCCTGCTTTCGCCCCGGTCTATAACTGGACTGGTTTCTACCTCGGTATCAACGGCGGCGGCGGCTGGGGCCGTTCGGACTGGTCTGGTCCGGCCGGTAGCACTGGCGGCTTTGACATCGACGGCGCCGTCGTCGGTGGCACCGTCGGCTACAACTGGCAGATGAACCAGGTCGTGTTCGGCCTCGAAGGCGACATCGACTGGAGCAACATCCGCGGCAGCACCAATGCTGCGGTGTGCGGCGGTTCCTGCGAGACCAAGAACAGCTGGCTCGGCACCGTCCGTGGCCGCGTCGGCTACGCGTTCGATCGCTTCATGCCCTACATCACCGGCGGTCTCGCCGTCGGCGATATCAAGGCTGAGCTCGCTGGCGCCGGCTCGACCACCCAGACCAAGGCTGGCTGGACGCTGGGCGGCGGTCTCGAGTTCGCCGTTGCCGGTCCGTGGACCGCGAAGGTCGAGTACCTCTACGCCGACCTCGGCAAGGGCACCTGCGACACCTGCCTCGGTGGTGCGGACGTCAAGTTCAACACCAGCATCGTGCGCGCTGGCGTGAACTACCGCTTCTAATCGAAGCGCAGAGCCAATCTGAAAGAGCCCCGGAACGAAAGTTCCGGGGTTTTTCTTTTGCGCGCGCCCTCCGCGCATACCTCTCTCCTCGCTGCTCCGGGAACCCGTGGCTGTCGCGCAACAGTCGTTCGCCGTCGTCGCACTGTGGCGGAACGTTGTTCACGACGGCGCGTTGAATGCGTAATCGGGGGACGACGCATCAGCGCTCGTTCCGGACGAACTGGAACAATCGATGTGAGGTGCGTGATGAAAAAGTTTCTTCTCGCAGGCGTCGGTCTGATCGCGCTGGGTGTAGCATCGGCGTCGGCCGCAGATTTGCCGCGCTCAATGCCGTCCAAGGCGCCAGCTTACATTCCGCCGCCGCTCTATAACTGGACCGGCTTCTATATCGGCATCAACGGCGGCGGCGGCTTCGGCCGTTCCGACTTCTCGGGCACCTTCACGACCGGCTCGTTCGATACCTCGGGCGGCCTCGTCGGCGGCACCGTCGGCTATAATTGGCAGATGAACCAGATCGTGCTCGGCCTCGAAGGCGATATCGACTGGAGCAACCTCCGTGGCAGCGCGGCCTGCGGCGGCACCAGCTGCGAAATGCGCAACGATTGGCTTGCGACGATTCGCGGCCGCGTCGGCTATGCAGGCTGGGACCGCTTCATGCCTTATGTCACGGGCGGCGCGGCCTTCGGCAACATCAAGACCACGATCGCCGGCGTAGGCGATTCGAGCGAGACCAAGACCGGCTGGACGCTCGGCGGCGGCATCGAAGCGGCGATCGCCGGGCCGTGGACCGCCAAGGTCGAGTATCTCTATGTCGACCTCGGCAGCGGCGGCTCGATCGCAGGCTCGGATGCGAGCTTCCACACCAATATCGTACGCGCCGGCGTCAATTACCGGTTCTGAGAACAACAAGAGGCGTCAAACGACAAAGCCCCGGGGCATGGCTCCGGGGCTTTTGACGTCAACGGCGCGCTTAAGGTTCAGCCTTGGTCGCGGCGAAGGCCGGCACCTGTGAAGCAAAGCGATCGTGCCAGGCGTGCAGTCGTGGATGATCGTTGCGCCAATCGAGACCAAAACGTAGGTCTCGATAACCGAGCACACAAGCGAGCGTGATCTGCCCGACATGCGGCGTCGGATCGATGCCGGGCGGCGCGGCCTCACGCGCTGCAAGGCCGCGCGCGACCTTGTCGGCCTGGCGCTCGATCCAAGCCGCGACGCGCATCTCCGGCGGACGATAGCGGCCTTCGTAAACCATCAGCACGCTGGCATCGAACATGCCGTCGCACAATGCTTGCAGGCGCAGCGCATCGAAGCGCGCTTTCGATTCCCGCGGAATGAGACGGTCACCGCCGGCGAGGGAATCGAGATACTCCACGATCACACGCGAGTCGTAATAGCAGGTGCCGTCCTCAAGGATCAGCGCCGGTATCTTGCCCAGCGGATTTTGCGTGCGCAAAGTATCGGATGGATCGTCGAGCGCGACCGGCGTTTCCTCGACCTCGTTCTCCAGACCGAGCACGCGGATGGCGATGCGCACCTTGCGCACGAAGGGTGAGCTGGCGCTCGAACGAAGGATCATCATCGGCAACAATAGTCCCTGCACGCGGGCGAGGCACCCGCGCGGCGAACTATAGCGATGGAAAGAAAAATGCGGGCGCGCAGATCATGCACGCCCGCTTGTTATCAACCGGTGATGACGAGGTTCACCGCTTTCGGACCTTTGCCCTTCTTGTCGGGCTCGACGTCGAAACTGATGCGCTGTCCTTCATTGAGGCTCTTCAAGCCGGCCTGCTCGACCGCGGTGATGTGAACGAAAACGTCTCGTCCGCCATCGTCCGGCTTGATGAAGCCGTAACCGCGTTCGCCATTGAAGAACTTAACGACACCTGACTGTGCCATCGGGAAAACTCCTCTCCCCTCTGCTCCGCCGCCGGCCCCACGCACGGCGGCTCGGCCGGACATTCACACTCGGGGAAAGCGTCAGCCGCGAACGGCCTCAGTCAAGTCCGCCGGCCCCCCACCAGGAGGCGGAACGTCACTGCCAATGGATGAACTACACACCAAGTGTGGGCTTGTGAAAAGAGCCAGTGCGTTACCGCACTGCGGCAGCATCGCTTGCGAGCCAGTCGAGCGTGAAATGGCCCTTGCCTTGGCGTGCCAGGATACCAGTCAGCGCCGGAAGCAACTGAGACAGCTCGCTTTCGAGCGTCCATGGCGGATTGACGATGATCATACCGGAGCCGTTGAGGCCCGTCGGATCACTGAGCGGCGAGACAATCAACTCGGCACGGAGGATCTTACCGATGCCGAGACGCTTGAGGCGTTTGGCGAGCGCGTCGGCTTCGCTGCGTCCCTTGATGGGGTACCAGAGTGCGTAAATACCCGTCGCCCATTTGCGGTGCGCCGCAGCAAGTCCCGTCGCAAGACGCGCGAAGTCGTTCTCCTGCTCGAACGGCGGATCGATGAGCACCAGCCCGCGCCGCTCCTTCGGCGGCACGTAAGCCGACAGCGCCATCCAACCATCGATCTGCAGACACTTGATGCGACTGTCGCGCTGCAGGTGATGCATCAGCGTCGCGTCCGCTTGCGGCTCGAGCTCGCAGGCGATCAGGCGATCCTGCGATCGCAACATTGCGCGCGTCAGCGCCGGCGAACCGGGATAGCTGGTGAGCTTGCCGTGCTCATTGAGTGAGCCGACCACGTCAAGATAAGGCGCGAGCAACGCCGCGATCTTGTCGGGCAAGCGCGCCTCGAGAAGCCGACCAATGCCGTCCTGCCATTCGCCACCGCGGCTCGCCTCGGCGCTGGTGAGATCGTAAAGACCGGCACCGGCATGCGTGTCGATGACGCGGAACGCGGCGGGCTTCTCACGCAGATAATTGAGGATGCGGCACAGCACAGCGTGCTTGAAGACGTCGGCGAAGCTGCCGGCATGGAAAGCGTGGCGGTAGTTCACATGGCTCTCGGCGTTAGGTCATCGATGCGCCGCGACGCGCGACGCGTCGATGCTTATGCCACAACACGCCGTGCCGTGCCTCAGGGAGCGCCCGCGTCAGCAGGCCTTTTTGGACACCGCCGCCGGCGCTTCAGCGCGCCGACGCATTGTCCTCACCGCCGGAGCCGCCGCGGATCGCCGGCATCGCCATCTTGCCGAGCCGGCAGGTACGGCGCGTCACCTCATCGCAATCGCGGAAGGCGAACTCGCGCGTGATGCAGACGCGGATCTCGGTCAGTCGCTTGCGGTCGCAGGCGATCGCCATGCTGTCGCGCGTCAAGCCGGGATTGGCTTTGACGAAGGCGTCGGCGACGTCGTCCGGCGTCACCATGACCGGCTTGTCGAGCGCGAGATACGCCTCCGGAATCTTCACCACCGCGCGCGCCTTGCGCACGGTCTCGAAATAGGCGTTCGGCGACAGGCCCGAGCAGGTGCCGTGGCGGTCCCATTCATGAAAGACCAGCCGCGGGCTCGGCATCAGGTCGAGCATGCCGCCGACGATGGCGCGATTGAGCCGCGGCGCCGGCACCTGGCAGTACGAGGGAAAGCCCCGTTCATATTGCGGCCACAGCCCGTGCACGACGAAGGAGAACGGCCGTCCGGCGCATTGCTGGTCCGGTGCCCGGTCGGGCGAACGCTCCCGCGAGGCCTCGCAGTAGGAGGGTGACCAGGATAGCGCCAGGACGTAATAGTCGAATTTGCCCGGCTCGCTCTGGCGGCGGTCGATCGCCTGGGCCAAGGCAACGACGGCGAAGAGAAACACGAAACTCAGGCCGATCGCGGTGGTCTGCGCCACCGTCCGGATGCGCTGCCGAACCATTTCCGCCTCCCCCACACGAGAACAAACTGGCAATTGATCCAGCTCAAAGGTTCCCTAATACGCTACCAGCAGCACCTGAACAATACAAGAACAAAACGGAAATAAAAATAGATCGGGTGGTGGGACAGGTGGTGCCACAATCAATCTGGGCGACTTCACGGTATTGTGAAGCCGCCGCCTTCCGGTTCCAAAGGCGCGCAGGCCGCCAGGAGGTTACGGCCGGGCCATCTTGCAGCGCGGGTTATAGGCCCAGTTGCGGTCGAGCCCGGCCACGCACCATTCGACGCCCCAGGTCGCACCGATCGTTCCGCCGTCTTCGACGATCGAATAGTAGACCGGATGCTTGCGCCCGTCGCTGACCAGTGCGGTGGCCTGGCAGAAGCGGCGCGGCACAGTGCCCAGCGCCCAGGGGCTATAGGCGATCTCGCGCACGCGCTCGAAATCGAGCAACTGCAGGCTTGAATTCCAGAAGCGGCTTTCTTTTTCCGAGAAGCGCGCCGCGATCTTGCCCAAGGCGGCTTCGCACGGCGGCAACACGCCGTCGTCATTCGCGCCGCTCATGTCGAAAGTCTTTTCCAGCCAGTTGGCGGCCTGCGCCGGGCCGAAGGCGCCAGCCGCAAAGACCAGCGCGATGGAAAGCGAACGAACGAGACGGAAACCACGGGCCATGACCGGAACTCCAGATCGATAACGCCTCGACTTTATCACACGTTTTTCCCAACTCAGCGATTCGATTCACAGCTTTGCACGCCTTTGGACTCGTGAGTCGGGTTGCGCCGGCGCATCATTTCTCTCGCGAATCGGGCCGAGGCGCGGGCCGTCACGTTCAAAGCACCGCGGATAAACGCTTGAAAGCACAAGGAGCCGAGACTGTTGGTTCCATCCAGCGTGTGGTCTGGGGTCCGGTATTGAAGTTGAGCCAGTCGCTCAGAGGCCACATCAATTGAGTCCGCGTAATT
>JANLJK010000139.1 GCA_029255525.1 Pseudolabrys sp. | reverse complement strand
CCCAAACCCCATGGGCACGGTTGTCCTTCCACAGTCTATAACGCGCGGTTCTTGTTGTTTTGTCGGACCGAACGCTGACACGCTCGTCACAGAGTCGGCAAGCGCGAACTGCTTCGTGCACCCGACTATGGATAATATTGGTAAAGGCTATGGTGGCACTTCCCGCCTGTCGTTGCGACTTTCGTATCCCGCTGCAACCATTGCGCGCCTAGCCAGCACATACGAAGTTATGTCACTCTCTCGACATAAGAAGCGCCATGCAGAAGGTGACAGGGGGGAAACCTCGTCGGAGGTTGAAGTCGAATCCATCTGGGGGAATCCCGATTATGTCTCGCCGTTCGATTGCACGCCGTTCGCTGCTCGCCACGCTCGCCGCCGCATCCTGCCTCGCCGCATTCCTGCCCGCGACGAGCTCCGTTCGCGCGCAAACAAACTTTCCCGAGCGCCCGATCCATCTTTTGGTGCCCTACCCGCCTGGCGGCCCCAACGACGTGATTGCGCGCCTCGTCGCCAATCAGCTCGAGCAGAAATTCAAGCAGCAGATCGTGGTCGAGAACCGGGCCGGCGGCAGCGGCAACATCGCGGTCGTCGCCACCGCCCGCGCCGAGGCCGACGGCTACACCATCGTCCTGCCGGCCATGGCTTATGCTGTGAACCCGTCATTGTTCTCGAAGATCGGCTACACCTTCGATCAGTTCGTGCCGGTATTGATCGTCACCAAGGGCCCGCTGGTCCTGGTGGTGCACCCGTCCCTCGGCGTGAAGTCGGTCAAGGAACTGATCGATCTGGCCAAGAAGGAACCCGGCAAGATCAATTACGGCTCGGGCGGCAACGGCTCATCGCTGCATCTGGCCGGCGAGATGTTCAAGCAGCAAGCAAAAGTCGATATCCAGCACATCCCCTACAAGGGCACGAACGACCTCATCACCGACCTGCTCACGGGCCGCGTGCCGGTCGCCTTCATGAGCCCGCTGATCGCCAAGGAGCACGTCGCGCAGGGCAAGCTGATTGCGCTCGGCATCACCGCCGGCAAGCGTTCGCCGAGCTGGCCCGATACGCCGACGGTCGCCGAAGCCGGCGTGCCCGGTTATGCGGTGGAAGCCTGGTACGCGATCCTCACGCCCAAGGGCACGCCCAAGCCGGTCGTCGACAAGCTCAGCGCGGCCGTCGCCGAGGCGGTGAAGTCGCCCGAGGTCGCGGGCAAGCTCGCCACGCTCGGCAACGAGCCGGTCGGCACCACGTCGGCCGAGGCGCAAAGCTATATCGACGCCGAAGCCAAGCGCTGGGGCGAGGTGCTCGGCGCCGCCGGCATCAAGCTCGATTGAGAAGCGTTTCGCTATCGTGCGATCGTTATCGATCCGCTCGTCCCCACGAAAGCGGGGACCCAGGGCAACAAATGCATACACCTTAGCTCCTGGATTCCCGCTTTCGCGGGAATGAGCGGATGATGAACCGCCTCCCATTCCAAGACGCCTGACTCTTTCGAGCGCTTTCAAACTCCGGGGACTTTTCCATGACCTACGACCTGCTGCTGCAAGGCGGCATGCTCTTCGACGGCAACGGCCAACCGGGCGTTCGCGGCGACATCGCCATCGTCGATGGCCGCATCGCCGCCGTCGGTGATGTCAAAGGCGACGCCAAGCGCGTCATCGATGTGACTGGCCTCGCCGTCGCGCCGGGCTTCATCGACATCAAAACGCATTCCGACTTCACGCTGCCGATCAACCCCAAGGCCGAGAGCAAAGTCCGCCAGGGCGTCACCACCGAGATCATCGGCCATTGCGGCTTCTCGGTCGCCCCGGTGCTGCCGGGCAAGGTCGAGATCCTGCGCGATTATCTCTCGCCCTCGGCGCCGTGGCTGCCTTTCGTCGAGATGAGCTTCCCGCAATATCTCGATACGTTTCCGGCGACCGCCGTGAACGCCGGCATGCTGGTCGGCCACAACACGCTTCGCCTGATGGTCATGGGCATGGACAATCGCGCCCCGACGGCTGCCGAACTCCAGGCGATGGGCGACCTGCTTGAGGATGGGCTGAAGGCCGGCGCGCTCGGCCTGTCGTCGGGCCTGTTCACCTCGCCCGGCTCCTACGCCAAGTCGGACGAGATGATCGCGCTCTGTCGGGTGGTGAAGAAGTACAACGGCGGCTATTTCACCCATATCCGCGATGAATCGAACAACGTGCTCGACGCGGTCGCCGAGGCGATCCATGTCGCCGAGATCGTCGGCATCCATGTCGAGATCGTGCACTTCAAATGCTCGGGCGTCGACAACTGGGGCAAAGCGGCGATCGGCCTCAAGATGATCGCCGAGGCGAAGGCGCGCGGCATCGATGTCGACTGCGACTCGCATCCCTACACCGCCGGCAGCAATCCGTTGAAAAACCTGATGCCGCAATGGGTACAGGCTGGCGGCGTACCGGCCATGATCGAGCGGCTTGCACTGCCTGAGACGCGCGCGCACATCCGTGCCGATATCGAGCGCGACGGCCTCAACAACTGGGGCCGCATCCCGAACTGGGACTGCGTGCAGATTTCGATCTCGCCACATTTGCCGCAGTTCGCCGGCCGCACCATCGCCGACCTCGCGCGTGAACGAAACGCCGATCCGATCGACGTGGTCTGCGACTACATGATCGAGGACAAGGGCGCGACGCGCGTGCTGGTCATCTCGATTTCGGAGGAGGACATCCGTGCCATCGTGGAGTCGCCTTTAGCGCTGGTCGGCTCCGACGGCAATTGCGTCGCGACCTACGGCATCACCAACCAGGGCATGCCGCATCCGCGCTTCTACGGCACCTTCCCGCGCATCCTCGGCCATTACGTGCACGAATTGGGTCTGATCCCGATCGAGCTCGCCATCCATAAAATGACCGGCGCCACGGCGCGCGCGCTGCGCCTCGCCGACCGTGGCCTGTTGAAAGAAGGCTATCGCGCCGACATTACCGTGTTCGATCCTAACGATTTCATCGACCGCGCCACCTATGGCGACCCGCACCAGTATCCGACCGGCACGCGCACCACAGTGCTTGTCGCCGGCGAAATCGTGGTCGAGACCGCCGTGCACACCGGCGCTTTGCCGGGCAAGGTGTTGCGCAGGGATATGAGTGGCAAGGTAAGCTTACACGCTTACGCGCCTTCATCCCATCCTCATCCTGAGGAGCCCGCCGTAGCGAACGCGAAGGCGGGCGTCTCGAAGGATGGGGACGGCCGAGGCGCCGGCGCGTAGCACCATCGGGGCCTCATCCTTCGAGACACGCCTTCGGCGCTCCTCAGGATGAGGGTCTAAGGAAGTGCACGGCGCCACGGGATAAGAAACGACCCTGTGCCACGCATTAACGTTGACACCGGACTCTCTCCATCCTCATCCTGAGCCGGCTGCATAGCAGCCGCGTCGAAGGATGGGGATGGCCGGGGTGCACCCGCGCGAAAGCGCATCGGCCTCATCCTTCTAGACGCGCCTTCGGCGCTCCTCAGGATGAGGGTTGAAGTGTGTGCTTGCGGCCTACCCTACTTCTTCCTCGGCACCGCCACGATCATATCGAGCTCGACGCGCGCGCCGGGCGACGACAACTGGTTGATGCACACCGTCGTCGAGGCTGGCAACCAGTCGCCGAAATAGCCGTGCATGGTCTTGTGCATGGCGTCGGCATCCCGGAAGTCGGTCAGATACTTGGTGATCTTGATGACATCGCGCCAGGAGGCGCCGAGATCGTCGAGGATGGACTTGATAGCGTCCATCGCGTTCCTCGTCTGCTGCTCGATCGAGTGCGGCTGTACGTGTTCTTCATCGCGATGCGGATGATGGTGATAGAGGGGCGAGGCCGTCGCGCCCGACAGGAACACCAGATCGCAGTCGCCAGAGACGCGGATCGCCGGCGCGTAAGGCATCTTCCACGCTTCCTCCGGCTTGGGATGCACAGCCGTGAGCGTAAACGGCTTCTTGGTATCGGCGGCCACGGTCATAACATCGTCCTCCATGCGAACTATCCTCGATCAGTCAGGCGACGCGCCAGCGATTGAGCCAGACGTCGATCGCGTCCTGCGTCTTGGTGATGACGATGCCGAGGCTCGCCAAAACGATCAGCACGGCGAAGACCTGCTCGGTCTCCAGCACCTGCCCCGCGAGATAAAGCCGCGCGCCGAGCCCGAGCTTGCCGACCACCATCTCGGCCGCCACCACCAGGATGATGGAAACGCCGAGGCCGAGACGAATGCCGGCAAAGATCGACGGCACCGCGCCGGGCAACAGCACCATGCGGATGATCTGGTGCCGGTTGGCGCCAAGGTCGCGCGCGGCGAGCACAAGGCCCGGATCGCATTGGCGGATACCGAGTACCGTGTTGAGGATGATCGGAAATACGGCGCCCAGCGCGCTGATGGTCAGCATGAACGGGCCGCCGGTGCCGAGCCAGATGATCAACAGCGGAATGAGCGTCACCTTCGGCAGCGGATAGAGCGCGGCGATGAAATTGTCGGCGATGGCATTGAAGCGCTCCGACGTCGCCATCCAGATGCCGATGGCAACGCCGAAAATAAGCGCGATGCCGAAGCCGCCGAATACGCGGCCCAGCGTAGACAACAGGTCCCGCAGTAATCCGCCGGTGCGGAACATCTCGATCAGCGCCACGACGATGCGCGTCGGTCGCGGCAGATAGATCGGATTGAAGCCGAAGGCGATGACGATCAGTTCCCAGCCGATCAGCACCACCGCCACCGCGATCCAGCCGAGCACGCGCGGCTCGATCAGCGCCGTGCCCACGCGTTTGAGCACACCGGACGCGGGTGCCGGACGGACGGTCGTCGACAGCGGCTGATCGATCATCGTCAAGCGTCCGCGCCTTCCGTCGTCATCGCGCGCACCACCTCGTCGCGCAACAGGCCGTAGATGCGGTCGAACAGAGCGCCATAGGCCGGCTCATGCGTGGTGGCATGCGTGCGGGGCCGCGGCAGATCGACCGCGATCTCGGCCGCAATGCGGCCGGGCCGCGCCGTCATCACCAAAATAGAGTCGGCGAGCAGGATCGCCTCCTCGATCGAATGCGTGACCAGGATCGCCGTGGTGCCGCTGGTCTCGACCAGTTGTGCCAGTTGCTCCTGCAGCACCAGCCGCGTCTGCGCATCGAGCGCGCCGAACGGCTCGTCAAGCAGCAGCACGTCCGGCTCCATCACCAAAGCGCGGGCAATGCCGACGCGCTGGCGCATGCCGCCCGACAGTTGGCGCGGGAATTTATCTTCGAAGCCCGAAAGCTCGACCTTGGCCAGCGCCTTGCGCGCACGTGCCTCCCGCTCGGCGCGCGGCACGCCGGCAAGCTCCAGCCCGAAAGCGACATTGGCCAGCACGCTGCGCCAGGGAAAGAGATTGAACGCCTGCCAGACGGTAGCCATGGCTGGCGCCGGCGCATCCGTTCCGCCGAGCGACACATAGCGCAGGCGACCTTGCGTCGGCGTCATGAAGCCGCGCGCGATCTGCAGCAAAGTGCTCTTGCCGCAGCCTGACGGCCCGATGATCGCCGTCACCTGGCCGGGTACGAAGCGGCAGCGGACATTATCCAGCGCGTTGACGGCCGTACCTGTCTTCGCGGTGTAGGTCAGCCCCAGTCCTTCGCACTCGATCGCAACCGCGAGTCCCGCCATCGACGTCACCCGAACGGGTTGGCTTTTTCCAACTGCGCGACGGCGTCCTTGGCATAGGACAGATCGAACAACTGCGCTTCGGTCACGCTGCCGGAGGCGATCTTCATCGTGTCCGTCCAGAACTTGCCCTGCGCCATGCAGGACGGGATGTTCGGCATGCCGTCTTCGCTGAACCAGGTCCAGCGCGGCGCCGCCATCTCGATCAGGTTCGGCGGCACTTTGGTGGCTTCCGAGATGATCTTGATGACGTCCGGGTCCTTGGCGGCGGCGGCCTTGTTGTAGAGCCGTCCTGCGTAAGTGTGCACCATGGCAAAGCGCATCGCCGCCGACTTGTTGGCGTCCATGTATCTCTGCGACATCGCCCAGCAGGCGAGCTGGCAATTGGGCTCGATGTCGTAACCGGAGAACACCAGTTTGCCGAACTTGTTTCGCTCGACCAGGAAACCGAGCGGCACCGGCACATTGGCGGCATCCGCCTGCCCCGCGCCCATCGACTTGACGATGTCGGGATAAGAGAGCCCGCTCGACCATTCGACATCGGTCTTTGGATCGAGGCCCGCCTTCTGCACGCCGCGGCCGATGAGATATTGATCGATGCCGCCGGGCGCCTGGATGGCGATCTTCTTGCCCTTCAGGAGCGCCATCTTGTCCGGCGACGTCATGCCGGCTTCGACCAGGGCGTTCGACGCGGCGATCGTCATCGAGCCTGAGCCGGGCTTTTCCGAGCCGCGGTCGAGCATCAGCTTGAACGGCGCGCCCTTGGCGACGATGTTGAAAATACCGGCGTTCAACGTGGCAACGGTGGCGTCAATTTCGCCCGCCACCAAAGCCGGCAACGCCAGCACGCCGTCGGCGAAATACTTCACCTCGACGTCGAGATTGACCTTCTCGAAGAAGCCTTTCGCCTGCGCCAGGAAAATCGGGCCGGACGAGATCAGCGGCACCACGCCGATGCGCAATTTGGCGCGCGGCTCCTGGGCGCGGGCACGGCGTTGCCCCAACGCGCCGGCGAGACCTGCGGCGGCGGTGCCCTGCAAAAGATGCCTGCGGTTCAACATGCGCGAAACCCTCCATGGCAGACTTTTCCGGCTGGCCATCAGCGTCAGGCCGAATTATCTTCAAGTCAAGATAAAACCGGATGCATGCGATGCACAAAAACAATGCGGGCGATGCCATCGATACCTTCATCGCCGAAAGGTCGCGCGAGCGGCCCGATCTCGACTTTCACTAAATGGCAACGCTCGGCCGCATCCTGCGCCTCCCCGCGACTTTGCGCGGAAGAATGGATGGCAGGCTCAAACCGTATGGTTTGAGGAGGGAAC
>JANLJK010000138.1:4903-6962 GCA_029255525.1 Pseudolabrys sp. | reverse complement strand
GTACGCCGAAAATCACCATCCCCGCGCCATCGGCGCTTTATGGCCGGCCGGCGCGCATCCCGGTCGACGCGGCGGTTTACCCGAAGCTCGACACCATGTTTGAGGATCTTGGGCTCGCGTACAACAAGGCGGTGCGCGACTTCGCCGATGCCGGCTGCCGCTATCTGCAACTCGACGAAGTCTTCATCGCCATGTTGTGCGACGAGAAGTATCGCCAGCAGATGCGGGACCGTGGCGACGATCCGGAAAAGCTTGGGCCTCTTTATGCCGATCTGATCAATATGGCGATGTCGGACATCCCGTCCGACATGACCATCACCATGCAGATGTGCCGCGGCAATTATCGGTCGACCTACCAGGGTGCCG
Source organism: Pseudolabrys sp. (assembly GCA_029255525.1). Classification (GTDB taxonomy): domain Bacteria; phylum Pseudomonadota; class Alphaproteobacteria; order Rhizobiales; family Xanthobacteraceae; genus Pseudolabrys. The sequence goes on along the minus strand of JANLJK010000138.1, from coordinate 6,596 downwards.
GAGGCTACGAGGCGGTGCAGGAGATCCTGTTCAACAAGATCAAGGTGCACGGCTTCTTCATGGAATACGACACCGACCGCGCCGGCGGCTTCGAGCCGCTGCGGCTGTTGCCGAAGGACAAGACGGTGGTGCTAGGCCTCGTCACCTCCAAGAGCGGCCGGCTGGAATCGAAAGACGAGATCAAACGCCGCATCGATCAGGCCGCCAAGTTCGTCTCGCTCGATCAGCTTTGCCTGTCGCCGCAATGCGGCTTCGCTTCGACCGAGGAGGGCAACACCTTGGCCGAGGAGGAGCAGTGGGCGAAGCTACGCATGATCGTGGACGTGGCGGAAGAGGTGTGGGGGTAATGAGCTGTCGTCCCCGCGAAAGCGGGGACCCATACGCTGTGCCCTATCGATAGACTGTGCCGTATGGGTCTCGCGCATAGGGCGTCGAAGACGCGCGTAAACGCGCTAATGGCGCTCGCCCGGGACGGCAGAAGGGTGGTTCGTGCCCTGGGCATGACAGCCACGCGTGCGCGCGCTAAAGATTGCCCATGACCAAGCCCCATGCCGACACCGATCCTTACGCCGACATCCGCGAGGGTGTGCGCGCGCTCTGCACCAAATTCCCCGGCGAATACTGGCGCGCGCTCGACCGCGAGCGCGCTTATCCGACCGAATTCGTTGCCGCTCTGACCGAGGCCGGCTATCTCGCCGCGCTGATCCCGGAAGAATACGGCGGTAGCGGGCTCACCATCAGCGCCGCCGCGGCGATTCTGGAGGAGGTGCACGCTTCGGGGAGCAACGGTGCCGCCTGCCATGCGCAGATGTACACGATGGGTACCATCCTGCGGCACGGCAATACCGAGCAGAAGGAGCGCTATCTGCCGAAGATCGCCGATGGCTCGTTGCGCCTGCAGGCCTTCGGCGTGACGGAGCCGACTTCCGGCACCGACACGCTGTCCTTGCGCACCACGGCGCGGCGTGAGGGCGACCACTACGTCATCAACGGCCAGAAGATCTGGACCTCGCGCGCCGAGCATTCCGATCTGATGCTGCTTTTGGCGCGCACCACGCCGCGCGATCAGGTTGCCAAGCGCACGGACGGCCTATCGGTGTTCCTGGTCGACATGCATCTGGCGCAGAGCGCCAACATGGCGATCACGCCGATCCGCACCATGATGAACCACGCCACCACGCAGATCTTCTTCGATGACCTGCGCGTGCCGGCCGAGAACCTGATCGGCGAGGAAGGCAAAGGCTTCCGCTACATTCTCTCCGGCATGAATGCCGAGCGCATCCTGATCGCGGCCGAATGCATCGGCGACGCCAAGTGGTTCATCGCCAAGGCGACGCAATACGCCAAGGAGCGCGAATTATTTGGCCGGCCGATCGGCAAGAACCAGGGCGTGCAGTTCCCGATCGCGCGGGCTTATGCGCAGATGTGCGCCGCCGAACTGATGGTGCACGAGGCCGCGCGCAAATATGAGGCGGGCGCCGATATCGGCGCGGAAGCCAACATGGCGAAGTTGCTCGCGGCCGATGCCTCCTGGGCCGCCGCCGATATGTGCGTGCAGACGCATGGCGGCTTCGGTTTCGCCGAGGAATACGACGTCGAGCGCAAGTTCCGTGAGACGCGACTCTATCAGGTGGCGCCGATCTCGACCAACATGATCCTGTCGTATCTGGCCGAGCACGTGCTCGGGCTGCCG
>JANLJK010000138.1:0-4803 GCA_029255525.1 Pseudolabrys sp. | reverse complement strand
GTGTCGATGTTCGATTCGATGGCGGACTGGATGACGGTGCCGCTGTTGCAGCACGAGGGCGGCAAGACCCCGCAACGCATCGGCCTCGCGCATCCCTCGATCTCGCCTTACGGCGTGTTCAAGAGTCGCGACGGCGCGGACATCCTGATCTCGATTCAGAACGACCGCGAATGGCGCGCGCTGGCCGAGAAGGTGATGGACGACACGGCGCTTGCCGCTGATCCGGATTTCGCCACCAATGTCGAGCGTATGAAGCGCCGGTCGGACACCGACGGCCGCGTGCAGGCATCATTCGGCAGCATGGATGTCGCCGAGCTTGAGCAGAAGTTGGCCGGCGCCGACATTGCCTTTGCTCGCGTCAGCGACACGGCGCTGTTGGCTAAGCACCCGCATCTGCGGCGCATCGCGGTCGGCTCGCCGACCGGGCCGGTATCGACGCCGGCGCCTGCGCCGTTGCGCGCGGGCGACGAGCGGTCTTATGGGCCGATTCCTGCGCTCGGCGAGCACACGGAGAAAGTGAAAAAGGAATTCCGCCGAAAATTGTAATTCCTTCTGTCGTCCCCGCCAAAGCGGGGACCCATACGCCGCTGTCAATCGATAGTCCGGTGGTTATGGGTCCCGGCTCGCGCTCGCTGACGCTCGCTCGCCCGGGACGGCAGAGAAAACTAATCGATCACCACCGGCTCTTCGTCATGGGTGCTGCGGGCTGTGGCCTGTTTCTTTGCCGTGCCGATGATGAAGACCAGCGGGATCATCGCCAGCGTCAAGAACATCAGAAGCTTGTAGTCGTTCAGATAGGCGATCAGCTCGGCCTGCTGGGTGACGATCGCATCGAGCATCGCGCGCCCAGTGTCTGATTGCAGGTTCAGGTTGCCGGCGACGTCCGGCATCTGCAGGGCGTCGTTGAACGGCGTCACCTGCTCGGTGAGCCGCGCATGCATTAAGGTCGTGCCGCTGGTGAGCTGCGCGATCACCATCGAGATGCCGATCGACGAGCCGATATTGCGCATCAAAGTGAGCATCGCGGTGCCGCCGGTGCGCAGGTGCCCCGGCAACGTCGAGAAGGCGACTGAGGTGATCGGCACGAACAGGAGCCCCAGGCCGACACCCTGCACGATGCTGGTGAGCACGATCGTGGTCTGTGTGGTGTCGAGCGAGAAGGCGGTCATGTGATAGAGCGTCGCGCCGGTCAGCACCAGCCCAACCAGGATGAGATAGCGACTTTCGATCATGCGCATCAGGCGCGGCGCCATCATCATGGTGAGGAGTGTGCCGATGCCGCGCGAGCCGAGCAGGAAGCCAGCGGTCTGGATCGGATAGCCGAGCAGGTTCTGCATGAAGGGTGTGACCAGGGCCATGGTGCCGAACAGCACCACGCCGATCACCACCATGAACACCACGCCTGAGACGAAGTTGCGATCTTTGAATATCTCGAAGCGCACGAAGGGCTCTGGCGTCGTGAAGGAGTGCGCGAAGAAGTAATAGAAGCCGACGACCGAGACGATGCCCTCGATCCAGATCTCGCGCGCGTCGAACCAGCCGACCTGCTCGCCGCGGTCGAGCAGCAACTGCAAGGAGCCGATGCCGACGGCGAGCGCGATGAAGCCGAACCAGTCGAAGCGCAGATGCGACTGGCGTGGGGTTTCCTCCATGAACAGCATCATGCCGACGGCGGTGAGGATGCCGATCGGCAGGTTGATCAGAAACACCCAGTGCCAGGAGTAATTGTCGGTCAGCCAGGCGCCCAAGGTCGGGCCCATGATCGGCCCCAGCATCACGCCGATGCCCCAGATCGCCATGGCCTGGCTGCGCTCGTGCACGTCATAGGCGTCGAGCAGCACCGCCTGTGACAGCGGTACCAAAGCCGCGCCGGCCATCCCCTGCAGCAGGCGGAACAGCACCATTTGTTCGATGTTCTGCGCCAGCGCGCACAACAGCGAGGCACCGGTGAAGCCGACGACGCAGACGATGAACAAGGCCTTGCGGCCGAAGCGGTCGGCGAGCCAGCCCATCGGCGCGGTCATAATTGCGGCCGCGACGATATAGGAGGTCAGCACCCAGTTGATCTGGTCGAGCGAGGCCGACAACGAGCCCTGCATGTAAGGCAGCGCGACGTTGGCGATGGTCGTGTCCAGCGCCTGCATGATGGTCGCCGTCATGGCGCATACCGTAATCAGCATGCGCCGTAGTTTCGGCGACATCGAGGAGGCGGCAGCAGACGTCATTTTGCTTCGTTGGCGTTGGCCGAGGTGAAGGGCATGCGGCTATGGCCGGTGTCGATCGCCACGTTCACCGACATACCGGAGCGCAACAGCTTGGTGTCCTCGTCCTTGTCGAAGGCGATGCGCACGGGCACGCGCTGCACGACCTTCACCCAGTTGCCGCTGGCGTTCTGCGGCGGCAGAATTGAAAACTGCGCGCCGGTGCCGGGGCTCACCGAGACGACCTTGCCGCTGAAGGTGCGATCGGGGAAGGAGTCGACGTCGAGCGTCACTTTCTGCCCGACACGCAAATGGGTCAGGTCGGTTTCCTTCGGATTGGCGTCGACCCAGGGCGCTTCGTCGTCGATAACGCTCAGCACAGGCGAGCCGGGCGCAATGAAGCGGCCGAGCTGGATGTTATCGACCTGCGTGGCGGTGCCGCCGATCGGGGCGCGCACGATGGTGTGGTCGTAGTTGCGCTGGGCGTCGTCGAGCGCGGCCTTGGCCTGCGCATATTCGGGGAACCGCTCCAGCGGCAGGTTGGGATCGCCAAGCAACTGGCTCAGCGTCGTATCGCGCTGCTGAATGGTGAATTGGGCCTGCAATTGCGCGGCAACCAGGCCGGCGGCGGAGGTATCGACGTCGGCGGCGGAACCTGCCTGCGAGGCCACCAGTTTGGTCTTGCGGTCGACGTCGCGCTGCTTGAGCTCGACATTCTTCTGGGCGAGGTCGGCCAAAGTCACCAGCGACTTCAAGCTGGTCTTGGCCTTCTCATAATCGGTGCGCGCCGTGTCGAGCTTGGCCTTGGCCTGGTCGAGGGCGAGCTGATAGGGCACGCGGTCAAGCGAAAACAGCTCATCGCCTTTGTTGACGTGCTGGCCTTCCTTGATCGCGACATGCACGATCTTGCCGGAGATGTCCGGCGTGATCAGCACCTTCTGCGCGCCGACATAGGCGTTGTCGGTGGACACATAGCGGCCGCCGTTCAGATAGATGCCGGCGCCGATTGTGAGCGCGACCAGCGGCAGCGCGACCAAAAGAATCATGCGCAGGCGCTTGCGCCCGAAGCGCAACGCGCTGCCGGCTTGCGCCGTCGGCGCTTCGGTCTTGGCGTCGGACTTTGCTTCCGTTGCGGGGACGATCTTCAGGGCCTTGTCACTCATGACGCGATAACTTTGCTGGCTTGCGGTTGTGTCGTGTTGCGGCTGATGGCGGTGCGCAGGTTGTCCTTCATGACGCTGAGATTGCGCAGCAGTTGCTCGCGCGCGTCGGGGCCGAGCCCGTCGAGAACGGTGCCCATCAGGCCCTTGCTGAGCTCGCCGAGCCGCTGCAGCAGCGGCCGTGCCGCCGGGGTCAGGTAAAGCCGGTTGGCCCGCCGATCGTTCGGATCGGCGCGGCGCTCGATCAGGCCGTTGTCGGCCAGGCGGTCGAGCAGGCGGGTCAGCGAGATCGGCTGCAGATCGAGGACGTCGGCGAGTTCGGATTGCTTGAGGCCCTCACAGCGGTCGAGCCGGACCAGCACCGTCCATTGCGCGGCGGAGATACCGTGGGCGCGGCCCTGCTGGTCGGCATAGGTTCCGAGCATTCGGGCTACATCTTTGAGCGTAAAGGCGATTTCTCTTTCGAGCGGGAGAGTTGGCATCGGCGGACCTTTTATCAGTGCCGATATAATAAGTATGCTTATGATAAGCTTCAATACGTCTTTAGGGGTATCCGGCACGCGGCGGATGGTGCGCCGCTTGGCCCTGGGGCAGTCTTTGCCGAAAAGATCGGGGCGCGGGCCCGCCGCGCCGATGCCGGGAGGCCACGTCATGAGCGACGACGTTCACGAGGTCTATGCGGTTCGCTACGCCAAGCATGTCCGCAAGCGCGCCGAGAACTACATCTTCGGCGATCCGCACGACGAATTGGCCTCGATCGCCTATTACGTCTGGGTGATCAAAGGGCCGCACGGCGTCTTCGTCTGCGACACGGGCTTCGATGATGTGGTTGCCAGGGAGCGCGGGCGCAAGATCATCAAGCCGGTCGGCGAGGGGCTGAAGGCGCTGGGTGTCGAGCCGGACCATGTCGATCATGTGATCGCGACGCATCTGCATTGGGACCACGCCGGCAATCACGAGCTGTTCCCTAACGCGCGCTATCACGTACAGGATGCCGAGATGGCCTACGCCACCGGCCGCTGCATGTGCCATCAGATGATGCGCATTCCCTTCAGCGAGAGCGACGTCACGGCGATGGTGCGCAAGGTGTTTGCCTTTCGCGTCGACTTCCATGACGGCGACGATGAACTCGCGCCCGGCATCACCGTGCACAGGCTCGGCGGCCATTCGAAGGGGCTGCAGTGCGTGCGGGTGAAGACGCGGCGCGGCCACGTCGTCATCGCGTCCGACGGCGTGCATCTCTTTTCGCATTTGGATGAAGGCCGCGTGTTCCCGATCACCTATAACGTCGGCGACACGCTCGAGGGCTACAAGCGGATGCTCAAGCTCGCTTCCTCGCGTCACCATGTCGTGCCGGGGCACGATCCACTGGTGACCGAGATCTATCCCGCCGCCAAGCCGGGTCTGGAGAACTGGGTGGTGCGGCTCGATGCGGAGCCGAA
>JANLJK010000137.1 GCA_029255525.1 Pseudolabrys sp. | reverse complement strand
CCAGATCCGCGACAACTTCCACCAGGTCATGCAGGAGCAGCAGTGGGCCGCCGGCTTCCTTGAAGATATGCGCATTCTCCATCGCAATCTCTTCCAAAGTCTCCAGGCAATCGGAGGCGAAGCCCGGCGTGATCACGGCGACGTTCTTCACACCCTTCTCGGCCAAGCCCTTCACCGTCATGTCGGTATAGGGCTTGAGCCATTCCGCCGTGCCGAAGCGCGACTGGAAGGTCATCATCAGCTTGCTCGCGTCGAGCTTGAGGCGCTCGCGCAGAAGCCGAGTCGTCACCGCGCACTGGCAATAATAGGGATCGCCTTTGTGCAGGTATTCCTCCGGCATGCCGTGATACGACGCGATCACCACATCGGGCTTGAACGGCAATTTGGCGACGCCTTCTTCGAGCGATGACGCAATCGCCTCGATGTAAGAAGGCGCGTCGTAATAGGCCGGCGCGACGCGCAAAGCCGGCTGCCAGCGCATGAGGCTCAGCGCCTCAAAGGCTTTGTCAGCGACGGTCGCCGTCGTGGCGGCGGCATATTGCGGATAAAGCGGCACAACCAAGATACGATCGCAGCCGGCCTTCTGCATCGCCTCGAGACGCGAGCCGATCGACGGATTGCCGTAGCGCATGGCCCAATCGACAAGAATGCGCGGGTCCCCCGCCAGGCTGGCGCCGAGCTTTTCCGCCTGCGAGCGCGTGATGGTTTTCAGATAAGACTCGTTGCGCTCTTTGTTCCAGATCTTGTCGTAGTCGCGCCCCTTCCGGCCGGGACGCACCGTGAGGATGATGAGATTGAGGATCAGCCACCACTTGACCGGGTTCACCTCGATGACGCGCCGGTCGGACAGGAATTCCTTGAGATAGCGCCGCATCGACCAATAGTCGGTGGCGTCGGGCGTGCCGAGATTAACGAGCAGCACGCCGATCCGGCGCGGCGGTACGGCGGGATGGCCGGGCGGTTTGTGAGCGACGTCGGTCATAAACGCTATCAGCGGGAAATGGCGGGTGGGGTCAAGACGGCTTCCGTCATGCCCGGCCTTGTGCCGGGCATCCACGCCTTCACGGCCGAGCAGCACAAAAGACGTGGATGGCCGGGACAAGCCCGGCCATGACGGTCATGAAATAGGCCGCTCGTCCGCGATCACCTTGCCGTCGTTCGGCAGCGTGCCGGGCGGCACCAGTTTCACCGCGCCCTTGAGCTTGGTGACGGCCTGCAACGTGCTGGCGACGGCGCTTTCCAAGGCGGCGTCGGCTGTGGCGGCTTCGGCCATCAAGGTCATCGTGTCCTGCTCGGCCTCACGGCCGACGACCAGCCGCAACCGCTTGAGATCGGGATGACGCGCGGCGACCTCGGCCACCTGCTTCGGGTGCACGAACATGCCCTTGACCTTGGCGGTCTGATCGGCCCGGCCCAGCCAACCTCTGAGGCGGATATTGGTGCGGCCGCAGGAGGACACGCCGGGCATGATGGCGGACAGATCGCCGGTGGCGAGCCGCACCATCGGATAATCGGGATTGAAGGAGGTGACGACCACCTCGCCCACCTCACCGTCCGGCACCGGATCGCCGGTGCCCGGGCGAACGATCTCCAGGATCAGGCGCTCGTTGACGATCATGCCCTCGCGCGCCGGCGACTCGTAGGCGATCACGCCGAGCTCGGCGGTGGCGTAGCATTGCAGCACGGCGACGCCGCGGCGATCGAACTCGGCGCGCAGCGAGGCCGGCAACGCCGCGCCCGACACCAAGGCCCGCTTGAAGGACGAGGCGTCCTTGCCCGTCTTGTCGGCGGCATCGAGCAGTATCTTGAGAAAGTCCGGCGTGCCGACATAACCGGTCGGCTTGTAGTGCGCGATGGCGTCCAACTGCTGTTCAGTGTTGCCGACGCCGCCCGGAATCACCGCACAGCCAAGCGAATGCGCGCCCGACTCGAGAATGAACCCACCGGGCGTGAGATGATAGGCGAACGAATTGTGCACGATATCGCCGGCGCGGAAGCCGGCGGCATGCAGCGCGCGCACCGCGCCATACCAGTCATCGCCCTCGCCTTGCGGCTCGAACACCGGCCCCGGCGACATCAGCAAGCGGCGCGCTTTCGCGGCTGGCGTAACGTTGAAACCGCCGAACGGCGGATCGGCTTTCTGCAGCTCGGCGAGATCGGACTTGCGCAGCACCGGCAGCGTGGCCAATTCCGCGCGCGACGCGACTTCCTTCGGGTCCACGCCGGCCAAATGCTTGGCCCAGCCCGGCGCCGTCAAAGCACGGGCGATGAGCCGCGGCAGCACAGCTTCTTCGCCGCGCAAGCGTACGGTCGCGGAACGGGTTTCCAGAGCGTCGTAGTGGGTGGTCATGCGCTTACACTCGATTGCCGTTTCAGGACGCCGCAGCGCGCCCTCCGCTACGCCAGCCATCGCTTCCTCCGCCTGTAATGCTTGCCTTCCCGAAAGCTCTTGCGTCGGCCTTCGGAGATGCCGAGGTAGAATTCCTTCACGTCCTCGTTCTCCGTGAGCGACTTGGCGTCGCCGTCCATCACCACGCGGCCGTTCTCAAGGATGTAGCCATAGGTCGCGTAGCGCAACGCCATGTGGGTATTCTGCTCGGCGAGCAGGAAGGAGACGCCTTCCCGCGCATTGAGGTCTTTCACGATCTCGAAGATTTCCTCGACCACCTGCGGCGCCAGTCCCATCGACGGCTCATCGAGCAGGATCATCTTCGGCCGCGACATCAGCGCGCGGCCGATGGCGCACATCTGCTGCTCGCCGCCAGAGGTGTAGCCGGCGAGCGAATTCTTGCGTTCGGCAAGCCTGCGGAAATAGCCATAAACCATGTCCATGTCGCGCTTGATCGCGGCCTTGCCGTCACGGCGCGTGAAGGCTCCGGTGAGCAGGTTCTCCTCGATGGTGAGATGGCCGAAGCAGTGCCGGCCCTCCATCACCTGAATGCAACCGCGCCGCACCAGATCGTTCGGCGAGCGCCGGTGCACTTCCTCGCCCTCGAACAGGATCGAGCCTTTGGTGACCTCGCCGCGCTCGGCATGCAGGAGATTGCTGATCGCCTTCAGCGTCGTGGTCTTACCGGCGCCGTTGGCGCCCAGGAGCGCAACGATGCCGCCTTTGGGCACATCGAGCGACACGCCCTTGAGCACCAAGATGACGTGATCGTAGATCACCTCGATGTTGTTGACCGCGAGGATCTTCTCCAGCGCGGGGGCGGTTGTTGTCGATACGGCGGCAGACGTAGTCACAATGCCTTGACCTCTCTTTACCCTCCCCCTTGTGGGGAGGGTCGGCGAGCAAAGCGAGTCGGGGTGGGGATCGTCACTAGTGCCATTGCCCCCACCCCGCTCACCTCACTCCATTCGGTGAGCGACCCTCCCCACAAGGGGGAGGGTAAGAGGCTTCACGACGATTTGTCGCAGGGCTCGGTGCGCTTCGGCCAACCGGTGTTCGACTCGGCGTAGGCCTTGGCCGCCGCTTCGATCAGCGGACGCACCTTGTCCTTCATTGGCTCCATCCAGTCCGACGCCTTGACCCACTTCTGGCCGTTCCACTCGGCGACATAGACCTTGTGGTGACCGTTGTGGTCGGTGCAGGAGGTGCGGATCGGCGACACGAAGCCGGTGGCGCCCATCTCCTTCAGCCGCGCGTCGGAGATGTTGAGCTGCTCGAGCCCCCGCCGCACGTCCTCACCGGTCACTGCCTTCTTGCCGGTAATCTGCTGCGCCGTGCGGATTGCCTCGGCGATCAGCATCGAGTTGACGACGCCACGGTTATAAAGGTTCTCGCCGACTTTCTCCTTCTGGACTTGGCTCTTACCCTTGTCGACCACGTACTTCTGGATGTCCTTGATCACCGGGAAGTCGGTGCCGACCGCGTGGAAGTCGAGCGAGGAATAGCCCTTGGCTCCGTCGCCGGCCGGACGCGCGTCGTCATCGCCGCCGGACCACCACACACCGACGAGCCTGTTCATCGGGAAGTTGATCTTGGCGGCTTCTTTCACGGCCGTCGGGTTCATGGCGCCCCAGCCCTGCAGGTAGATCCAGTCCGGACGGTCGCGGCGAACATTGAGCCACAGCGACGACTGGTTCTGCATCTCCGAGGCCGGCACTGGATAGAGCTTCAGCTCGAAGCCGTATTCCTTGGCCAGCGCTTCCAACAGCGGGATCGGCTCCTTGCCGTAGGGTGCGTCGAGGTGAACGAGACCGAGCTTCTTGCCCTTGAGCTTGTCGAAGCCGCCCTCCTTCTGCGCCGCGTATTTCACGAATACGGAGGCGCCGTCCCAATAGGTCGCTGGCGGGTTGAACACCCACGGGAACAGGTTGCCGTCAGCCGAGGCCGAAAGGCCATAGGCCATCGACAGCACCGGGATCTTGTCGACCGCGGCCGTGGGAATGAGCTGCAGCGTGATGCCGGTCGAGTAGGGATTGGTGAGGACCGGCTTCTTGCCCTTGACCGACTCGTAGCACTCGACACCCTTCTTGGTGTCGTAACCGGTCTCGCATTCCTCGACGATCAGCTTGGCGCCGCCGATGCCGCCATCGCGCTCAGTGAGCATGTTGAGATAGTCGGACATGCCGTTGGCGATCGGGATGCCGGAGCCAGCGAACGGCCCGGTGCGATACGTGAACAGCGGCACATAGACGCTTTCCTGCGCTTGCGCGCTCGGCACGGCAAACGGCGCGCCGACGAATGCCGCAACCGCGGCGCCGAGAACGAGATGCTTCTTACGCATCGTTTTCCTCCTTGTGTTTCCCTCCGAGGCCCGCGGCATTTTTGCCGCGGCTCGTCTTATGAGCCCCGGACGGGGCTTTTCCGGTCCCCAAGCGGGGCCGAATTGGAAGCGAGTGTGCCCCTTCAGTACGGGAAAGGCCACACCCTCAATTTCTGCTTTCCGATCTGCCACAGCCGCGCCAGACCGTGCGGCTCGACGATCAGGAAGATGATGATCAGCGCGCCGACGATGATAAAGGTCAGGTGCTCAACCGTTGCCGCGTGCAGAGGCATGCCCAACTCCGCCGGCACGATACGCAGGATGATTGGCAGGATGTAGATCAGCGCCGCGCCGAAGAACGAGCCGATCAGGCTGCCAAGCCCGCCGATGATCACCATGAACAGGATCGTGAAGCTCTGGTTGATGCTGAAGACTTCGGCCTCGGCGCCGCCGTACCAGAGGAACACCATCATGGCGCCGGCCACGCCGCAATAGAACGACGATACGGCGAAGGCGAGCAGCTTGGTCTGCAACAGCTTGATGCCGATCAATTCGGCGGCGATATCCATGTCTCGCACCGCCATCCACATGCGGCCGAAGCGGCCACGCAGCAGATTCGATGCGAGCCACGTCATAGCGACGACGATGGCGAGGACGATCAGGTAACGAGTCACCGGGGCGGCATTCGGCCCGGTGATCGGCACGCCGAATAAAGTGCGGGTCGGCACCTCGATGGCGCCGGAAACGTTGTAGTTGAACAACCACGGCACGCGAATGAAGCACCACGACAGAAAGAATTGCGCGGCCAATGTCGCCACGGCCAGGTAGAAGCCCTTGATCCGAAGTGACGGCAACCCGAACAGCACGCCGACGGCGGCTGCGACGAAGCCGGAGGCGATGATCCAGACAATGATGTTCACGCCGGGGAAGATTGTCGACAGCTTGTAGCAGGCATAGGCCCCCACACCCATGAAGCCGGCACTGCCGAGGGACAGGAGTCCAGTGTAACCGGTCAGCAGATTGAGTCCGATCGTGGCAAGTGAGAAAACCAGGAACGGCGTCATCACCGCCTGCAACAGAAAGTCGTTGCCGAACAGCGGAATGATGATCGCGGCGATGCCCAAGATCACCGCAATGCCGATCCGATCCTGCAGGATCGGGAACACGGCCATATCGGCGGTGTAGTTGGTCTTGAACTGTCCCGCTTCGCGATAAAGCATGCATCATATCCGTTCGATAATCTTCTCGCCGAACAGGCCTTGCGGCCGGAACAGCAGGAAGGCGAGCGCGATCATGTAGGCAAGCCAACTCTCGATGCCAGAGCCGAGCAGAGGCCCCCAGTAGAACTCGCCGATCTTCTCGCCGATGCCGATGATCAAGCCGCCGACGATGGCGCCCGGAACGGAGGTGAACCCGCCGAGGATCAGCACCGGCAGCGCCTTGAGTGCGATGATCTGCAGCGCGAACGAGACCTCCGAACGCGCGCCCCACATGATGCCGGTGGCGAGCGCCACCACGCCGGCGGCAAACCACACGATCACCCAGATCTGTTCGAGCGAGATGCCGACCGAGAGCGCCGCCTTGTGGCTGTCGGCAACCGCACGCAGGGCACGGCCGATGCGGGTTTTCTGGAAGAACACGGCTAGCGTCGCCACCATGATGGAGGCGATGACGGCGGCCGCGATATCGATCTTCTGCAACGAAACCAGGCCGCCGAGGATATTGAGGTCGATCGCCCCCTTCGGCAAATAGAGCTCGTTGGCGATCATCACTTTCGGATTGCCGCCGAACACCAGTTCACCGAGGCCGATCAGGATATAGGTCAGCCCGAAGGTCGCCATGAACAGGATGATATCGGGCTGGTTGACCAGTGGCCGCAGCATCACCCGCTCGACCGCGAAGGCGAGCCCCAACATCACGACGACAGCCAATGCCAATGCCAGAAATGCCGGCACGCCGAGCTCGTGCAGGCCAACCAATGTCAGCGCGGCGAACACGACCATGATGCCTTGCGCGAAATTGAACACGCCCGAGGCCTTGAAGATCAGCACGAAGCCGAGCGCGATCAGCGCATAGAGTACGCCGCCGACCAGACCTTCCCACAAGGTCTGGACCAGCAGATCGGGCGCCATGCCCATCTGCACGTAGGGGTCGATGAAGACTTTGGAGTGGAGGTCCATCAGTTCACCGCTCCCCTTACGAACGCGCCCTTCATCCATCGAGACGCGGCCTGCGGCCGCTCCTGCGGCTGGGGGCGCGTCCCC
>JANLJK010000136.1 GCA_029255525.1 Pseudolabrys sp. | reverse complement strand
ATCCGAGCAATGCGGTCGTAGCCATAAAGAAGGGCGGCTCCATGACAGTTCCGCCCGAATGGCTGTCACAATCAAGCGCCAGCCGATTTCGTCATTAAAAACCGGATTCTGGGCGCAGTCAGACCGGCAGTTCCCGGAACAGCTCGGCGGCCAGCGCCCGGGTCACCGGACGGTGCTGGCGCATCGCCTCCTCGTCCAAGCGGGCGACGGCGGCGCGGGCGGCGACGAAGGAGCGCTCGATGCGCATGGCGACGTAATTCACCAAGGGCTCGTCGACGCTGAGCTGGCGGTCGGCGGCGAGCTTGACGATCAGCGAACGTAGCAGCGTGTCGTCCGGCGCCGTCAGCGTCACCACCGGCAACGCCCGCAGGCGCGAAGCCAGATCGCGGATCGCGACCGGCAAGGCGGCCGGTGCGGTGCGCGCGGTGATGAGCAGATAGGCCCCCTCCTCGCGCGCCAAATTGAGCAGGTGGAACAGCGCCCGCTCGTCGAGCCCGGTGGGCTCGAGATCCTCCAGCACCAGCGCCCCGGTGACAAAGGCCGACGGCAGATCGGTTTCGCCGAGGAGCTTCGCCGATAGGACCCGCGCGCCGGCCATTTCCGCCCAGATGGTCGCGAGATGGCTCTTGCCCGCCCCCTCCGGTCCGGTCAGCACCATCACGCGGTTTGGCCAATCCGGCCAGCGCTCGATCAGCGCCAGCGCCGCCGTGTTCGAGGGACCCGGCAGGAAATCCTCGCGCGCGTAGCTCACGGCGTGATCGAGCGCGAGCACAAGCTGCCGCGGACCAAACGAACTCACCATCGCGCTCAACTCGTCTTTTCGCCGGTGTAGAGTGAGCTCTCCAGATAGCGCCGCAGCGCGAAGCGCGCCAGCACGCCAATCGTGGCGGCCAAAGGCACTGCGACCAAGAGGCCGACGAAGCCGAACAGATAGCCGAAGGCCAGAAGCGCGAAGATCAGCCACACCGGGTGCAAGCCAACGCTTTCGCCCACGAGCTTCGGCGACAGCACGTTGCCTTCGAGGAACTGGCCGAAGAGGAAGATGCTGAGCACAAGCAGGATCGAATAATAGTCCGGCCAGAACTGCGCGACGGCGACGCCGAGCGACAGCACCAAGCCCGTCATCGAGCCGACATAAGGGATGAAGGTGATCAGACCCGAGATCAGGCCGATCAGCAGCCCGAAATTGAGACCGCTGAGGGTCAGCGCGACGGCATAGAACGAGCCGAGAATGAGGCAGACCGCCGTCTGCCCGCGCACGAAGCCGGCGATCGCCGCGTCGATCTCGCGCGCGAGCTGACGCACGGTGTCGCGGTTCTGCACCGGCACCCAACTGTCGACGGTGTCGATCATGTGGTGCCAGTCGTAAATCAGATAGAAGGCGACCACCGGCGTCACCACGATCAGCGAGAACAGCGACACCAGCGCGCGCCCCCCCGACCACAGCGACTTCAGGAAGGTCGTGAGCCAGCCGACACCCTGTGTCACCAGATCGCTGATGCCCTTGTCGGAATTCAAGCCCGAGCCGAGCAGCTTCTGCAGCCAGGGCCAACTCGGATCGCTGAGCAGCGCCTGCAGCTTCTTGATATAGCCCGGGATGTTCTCAATGAACGAGTTGAGCTGTCCGCCCAGCAGCGGCGCTGCCAGCAGAATGAGCAGCACGAAGGTGAGCACCATCAAGGTGATCAGCAGCAGCGCGGCCACCAGACGGTTGAGGCCCATCCGCGTCAGGCGGTCGGTCATCGGCGTCAGCAGATAGGCGATGGCGAGGCCGGCCACGAACGGCAGCAGGATCTCGCTCAACAGCCACAGCAGCAGCACGAAAACGGCAAGCGCGCCGACCCAGAAGACGATCTGGCGGCGAAACACGCCGTCGCCCGGCAGCACGGCGACGATTTTCGGTGTGGAGCTCTCGTTCACTGGCCGGCCATGACTGAATTCATGTGACGCACCCACTCAGCCACATAAGCCGCCACCGACAACAAAGTCAGGGCCGCGACCAGACCGGTGAGCAGCAAGGTGAGCAGCGGTATCTCGAAATGGAAGCCGAGCGAGGCCAGCACCACGCAGGCGAAGGCGATCTGCGCCACGGTATTGAGCTTCGACACCAAAAGCGGCTTGATCTTGAGCGGTGAGCCCATGACCCAGGACAGCATGATGCCGCCGATGATCAGGATGTCGCGCGACACGACGAGGATGACCAGCCAGCGCGGGATCAGGCCGTTGACCCCCAGGGTAACGTAGATCGAGACGATCAGCGCTTTGTCCGCGAGCGGGTCGAGATAGGCGCCCAGGACCGTGGTCATGTTGAAGCGCTTGGCCAGAAAGCCATCCACGGCGTCGCTCACCCCGGCCGCGAGGAACAGGACGAAGGCAAGCCACATCAGCCCCTGCGAGATCGCCCAGACCACGATCGGCACCAGCAGAATGCGACCCAGCGTAATGATATTTGGAATACTCAAGGCAGACCCGGCTCACGGGCGCGGCCCCGCCCGACGCGAGGCGAGAAACACGCCTATCCGCCGGCAGAGTATAACGGCGGACGGACCATTGCACGTCTGGCGATTTCAACGTAGGACCCCGACGTAAACCGAGGGAAACATGGCAGAAAAACAGCCGGGCCTCACTTATGCGCAGGCGGGTGTCGATATCGACGCCGGCAACCGCATGGTGGACCTGATCAAGCCGTTGGTACGCGCCACCGCGCGGCCGGGTGCGGACGCTGAAATCGGCGGCTTCGGTGGGCTGTTCGACCTGAAGCGGTGCGGCTTTTCCGATCCCGTCCTGGTGGCGGCAAACGATGGCGTCGGCACCAAGGTCAAGATCGCCATCGAGACCGGCCGCCACGACACCATCGGCATCGACTTGGTCGCCATGTCGGTGAACGACCTGGTGGTGCAAGGCGCCGAGCCGCTTTTTTTCCTCGATTATTATGCCTGTGGAAAGCTTGAGCCCGAGGTCGGCGCCGCCGTCGTCGCTGGCATCAGTCTGGGGTGCCGCGAGGCCGGCTGCGCCCTGATCGGCGGCGAGACCGCCGAGATGCCGGGCGTCTACAGCGGCGATGACTATGATCTCGCGGGCTTCGCGGTCGGCGCGGCCGAACGCGGCGCCTTGCTGCCGCGACAGGACATCGCGACCGGCGACGCCATCATCGGCCTCGTCTCGTCCGGCGTGCATTCCAACGGCTTCTCGCTGGTCCGCAAAGTGGTGGAAAAATCCGGACTCGCCTGGAGCGCCCCGGCCCCCTTCGCGCCCGACCAGACGCTCGGCGACGCCATCCTGACGCCGACCCGCATCTATGTGAAATCCTGCCTCGCCGCGATCCGCGGCACAGACGCCGTGAAGGGCCTCGCCCATATCACCGGCGGCGGCTTCCCCGACAACATCCCGCGCGTCCTGCCCAAGGGGCTCGGCGCCCGCATCAATCTTGCCCGTGTGCCGGTTAAGCCGGTGTTCAAGTGGCTGGCGAGCGCCGGCAACATCGAACAGAACGAGATGCTACGCACCTTCAACTGCGGCATCGGCATGATCGTCATCACCGCCGCGAAGGATGCCGAGGCCGTGACCGACGCCTTCGCCAAAGCCGGCGAGAAGGCAATCCGCATCGGCGACGTGATCACCGCGCCGAACGAACCGCGCGTCGTCTATGACGGCGTGCTCGACCTGAGCGAGTGAGCCTGATGTCGCGCCGTCGCGTCGCCGTTCTCATCTCCGGCCGCGGCTCGAACATGGCGGCGTTGATCGAGGCCGCGAAGCAGCCCGACTACCCGGCCGAGATCGTGCTGGTGCTGTCGAACCGGCCGGATGCCGGCGGCCTCGCGACCGCGCAGGCCAACGGCATCGCCACCGCGGTCGTCGACCACAAGATTTACGGCAAGGATCGCGCCGCGTTCGAAAGCGCGATGCAGGCGGAACTCGCCAAGCACAGAATCGAACTCGTCTGTCTCGCCGGCTTCATGCGGCTGCTGACGCCTAACTTCGTCGGCGCCTGGTCGGAGCGCATGCTCAACATCCACCCGGCGCTGCTGCCGTCGTTCAAGGGGCTCGATACGCATAAGCGTGCCATCGAAACCGGCGTGAAGCTTCACGGCGCGACCGTGCATTTCGTGGTGCCCGAGATGGACTCGGGGCCGATTATCGCGCAAGGCGCGGTTGCGGTGCACGACGACGACACCGAGCACACATTGGGCGCGCGCGTCATAAAGGTGGAGCATCGTCTCTACCCGCTGGCGTTGCGACTGGTCGCGGAAGGACGCGTGCGGGTAGAAGGCAATCGCTGCCTCACCCATGAGTCGACACCGCTCGATGCCATTTTTATCGCACCGTCCGAACGTTGAGCGAAAGCGCGTACACATTTTCCTGACGCAGAATTGAATATCGGCCTCCTCAACCGCGATGTTACGAGCGCGCTTATCAGGGGACGCGTGACGTCCTCGATCAAGAAGAGGACGATTGAATGAGTGACGTAACGCGCGGCGAACCGAAGCTGCTATTTCCCGGTCTGGCCGGCTTTTACACCGCCGTATCGGATCTCTGGTATCCGATGATCCGCATCGCCATCGGCGCCATCATCTTTATACACGGCTGGCCGAAGCTGACTGTCATGGGGCCGGCGGGTGTTGGCGGTATGTTCGGCCGCATGGGCTTGCCAGCGCCCGACGCGCTCGCTTACGCCTCCATCTTTCTGGAGGTCGTCGGCGGCATCTGCATCGTCCTCGGGCTGTTCACGCGCTTTTTCGCCGCTGGGCTCTCGATCCTGTTGTTGATCGCGATGCTTTCGGTGCATTGGGCGAAGGGCTTCTCGGTCGGCGCCGGCGGCTACGAATACGCGCTGTTCCTCGGCATCGTGATGTTCGCCATCGCGTTGCGCGGCGGCGGCCCCTACTCGGTCGACCGGCTGATCGGCAAGGAACTGTAGTCAGCGCTACCGTTTACCCATTCTCCGCTCGTCCCCGCGGAAGCGGGGACCCAGCCCTTCTTTAAAGAGTTGGATTCCCGTCGCAAGTCGGCTTTAGCCGACTTGCGCACTTTAAGCAGCAGACATCGGGTAAACCCGATGTCTGCGCGTGGGAATGAGCGGTGTGTGGCTCAAGCCTTCCGCACCCACACTTTGTTGTCGTGGAAGGCCGCGCCGCCATAAGGCGCGACCGGATCGGCGCCGGTCAGTGAATTAATGCCGCAACCGTCGGCATAGGCCGCGTTCGGCCAGATCGATTCAGCGATCAGCACGCCGCGCCGCACACCGTCGAACAGCTTGGCGTGCAATCGCACCTCGCCGCGCATATTGCCGAGCACGACATAATCGCCGTCGCCGATGCCGTGCGCCGCCGCATCCTCTGGATGGATCATCACTGTCGGCCGTTTCTCGTTGTTCTGCGAAGTCGGCGTCTCGGTGAAGGTCGAATTGAGAAAGCCGCGCGCCGGCGAGGTCGCCAGCCGGAACGGATGCGTCGCATCCGCCTCCTCCACAGCCGCCCAGTAATCCGGCAACGCCGGCATCTCCGCGACCGGCCCCGATTGATACGGGCTGCGGAACGGCACCGTCTTCCAATCCGGCTTGAAGCGGAACTTGCCGTCGGCCCACGGAAAGCCGTCGAGATAATGCGCCTGCCGGAACGGCGGCTGGCAGTCGATCCAGCGATTGGCCTCGATGTCGGCGAGCGTGCCGCGCTTCGAGGCGCGCAACATCTGGTCGATCAATTCACGCGGGCTCATGGCGAAGCCCGGATGCTCGGCACCGACGCGCTTGGCCAGGTCCGCGATCACATCATGATTGGTGCGGCATTCGCCCGGCGGCTCGACCAGCTTGGGACCGAGGATGATGTATTGATGGCCGCCGCCGCGATAGATGTCGTCGTGCTCGACGAAGGTCGTCGCCGGCAGCACGATGTCAGCCATCTTGGCCGTCTCGGTCATGAACTGCTCGTGCACGCAGACTAACAGGTCTTCGCGCGCGAAGCCCTGCTTGACCTTGTTCTGGTCGGGCGCGACCGACATCGGATTGGTGTTCTGCACGATCATCGCCGTGACTGGCGGCCCGCCCAAGAGCGCTTGCGCGTCGCCAGTCAGGATCGCACCGATGCGCGATTGATCGAGCATACGCACCGAGCGGTCCCAGACGTCGAGGCCTTCGATGACGGTCTTATCGAGCTTGTAGATCTCAGCGTTGTTGTGGAAGGCGCCGCCGCCCTCCAATTGCCAAGCACCCGTCACCGCCGGGATGCAGCTTGCCGCATGCATCGAGGCCGCGCCGTTGCGCGAGCGCGCGAAGCCGTAACCGAGCCGGAAATAAGCGCGCTTGCGCTCGCCGATCAGCCTGGCGAATTCTTCGATGGTTTCGACCGGCGTGCCGGTGATCTTCGAGGCCCAGGCCGGATCGCGCGTCTTCAGATGCACTTGCAACTCGCGCGGCGCGTCAGTGTATTTGTCGAGATAGTCCCAATCGGCCTTGCCGTCACGGAACAGGCAATGCATGACGGCGCAAGCGAGCGCACCGTCGGTGCCGGGCTTTACCATCACGGCGAGGTCGGCCTGCTCCATGGTGCCGTTCATGTAAATGTCGACCGCCACGATCTTGGCGCCGCGCTCTTTGCGCGCACGCGTGGCATGCGTCATCACGTTGACCTGGGTGTTGACCGGGTTGGTGCCCCAGATCACCACCAGATCGGACTTCGCCATCTCGCGCGGATCAGGCCCGGCGATGCGTCCCACCCCGGCGGCAAAGCCGGAATAGGCCGGGTTGACGCAGATGGTCGAATGGAAGCCCGAATATTTCTTGGCGTGGCGCAGCCGGTTGATGCCGTCGCGCTGCACGAGGCCCATGGTGCCGGCGTAGAAATAAGGCCAGACGCTTTCCGCACCGAACTGCCGCTCAGCTTTCAGGAACTGCTCGGCGACGATGTCGAGGGCGTCATCCCAGGAGATGGGCGCGAACGCGCCGGAGCCCTTGGGGCCCACACGGCGCAACGGATGC
>JANLJK010000135.1 GCA_029255525.1 Pseudolabrys sp. | reverse complement strand
CGAATTGAAAACGGGCGGCTTAATGGCCACCCGTTTTATTTGAGCCATCCCATCACCCGCTCGTCCCCGCGAAAGCGGGGACCCAGGGCTGAATTCCCGCTTTCGCGGGAATGAGCGGAGTGTGCAGAAGCGCTAAAGCGTCAACACCCCCGCATCGCCGATCTCGGTGCCGTAAGCGAGCGTCTGGCCGGTCGCGTCCCAACCAAGCGCGGTGACCGGCTGGCCGTCAGCCGGGCGCACCTGGATCAACGCGCCGTCGTCCATGCGCACCAGAAGCACAAGTCCATTGGCATAACCCGCCGCCACCACCGGCTGTTTCGGATGACAGGCGACCACGGAGACACGTGCCTCTTCCGGCGCCAGCAGTTTCGGCTGCCGGCCCATCGGACCGTCCTTGCCGTCGAACGGCCACAAGATCACCTGCTCGGAGCCCGAGGTCGCGAGAAACTGGCCATTCGCGGTCCAGCTCACCGAGCGCACCCGCGCCGAATAGCCGGACATGCGCATGTGCTTGGCATCGACGATGCGCCAGCCGTGCAAAGTCGGCTCCTGCATCATGGTGACGAGGAAGCGGCCGTCCGGGCTGATGGTGACGCCGAGATGCGAGCCCTTCCACTCGAACTTCTCGGGCGCGGCGGCAGCGTTGGGAAACCAGAACGACACGCCGTTATAATGCGCGATGGCGAGGCGAAAGCCTTTCGGTGCAAAGCATAAGCCGCCGACGGTCGACGGCGCTTCAAAGCTGCGCAATTCGCCTTTGCCGGTCAGCACATACGTCATCTTGCCGACCGACCAGGCGACCGCGTTGTCGGGACCGAGCGCGACCTGATCGATCCAACGCTTTTTCTCGTCGGCGGCGATCTCTTTCGCTTCGCCCGACGCATTGGTCGAGACGAGCCGGCCGTCATCGCCACCGGTGACGATACGCTCGCCGTCGCAGGTGCTGACGAGAATGCCGCCGCCATGGACGGCAACGGTCTTCTCGTCCTCGCCATCGGCGAACAGCAGCGCCTCCTCGGCCAGCACGAAGACCGGCACGCGGTCGAGGAAATGCACGCCGATGACGGCCGAGCCCGCAGCGACGGGGTGGACGCGATCGGCGAGAGAGGGGAGCATGGAGGTGGAGGACATTAAGAAAAACCCGTTTCGCCCTCATCCTGAGGAGCATCGCGCAGCGATGCGTCCCGAAGGATGGGGGCGGCCCCATGCTTCGAGACGCGCTCCTTCGGAGCGCCCCTCAGCATGAGGCCGATTGAGGCTGAAGGCTAGGCGACGCAGCTTTCAAAACCCTGGCGGATCTTCTCCTCCGGCAGATCGCGGCCGATGAAGACGATGCGGCTCAGGCGCTCCTCGCCCGCTTTCCACGGACGCTGATGGTCGCCGTCCAGGATCATGTGGACGCCCTGGAAGACGAAACGTTCGTCATCGTTCTCGAACGAGAGAATGCCTTTCGAGCGCAGGATCTTCTGGCCCTCTTTGGCGACCAGGTCCTGCACCCAGGGGAAAAACTTGTCCGGATTCAGTGGCTTGTCGCTCTTGAGCGACAGGCTCTGCATGTCCTCGTCGTGGTAATGCTTGAGGCCGTGATCATGATGATGGTGGTGATGATCGTGCTCATGATGATGATCATGGTCGTGATCATCCGCCTCCAGGAACTTCGGCTCGATGTCGAGGATGCGGTCGAGGTCGAAGGCGTTGCGCCCTAACACCTCGTCGAGGGCGATCTTGGAGCGCTCGGTGCGGTGCAGGGTGGCGTAAGGGTTGATGGCGCGGATGCGCGCCTCGATCTCGCGCAGCTCTTCCGGCGTCACCAGGTCGGTCTTGTTGAGCAGGATGACATCGGCGAAGGCGATCTGGTTCTTGGCCTCGGGCGCGTCCTTGAGCCGGTCCTTGAGCCACTTGGCGTCGGCCACCGTCACCACCGCATCCAGCTTGGTCTTGGCGCCGACGTTCTCGTCCATGAAGAAGGTCTGCGCCACCGGCGCCGGATCGGCGAGGCCCGTGGTCTCGACGATGATGGCGTCGAACTTGCCCTTCCGCCGCATGAGGCCATCGATGATGCGCACGAGGTCGCCGCGCACGGTGCAGCAGATGCAGCCATTGTTCATCTCGAACACTTCCTCGTCGGCGTTCACCACGAGGTCGTTGTCGATGCCGATCTCGCCGAACTCGTTGACGATCACGGCGAATTTCTTCCCATGCGGCTCCGACAGGATGCGGTTCAAGAGGGTCGTCTTGCCGGCACCGAGATAGCCGGTGAGCACGGTGACGGGGATTTTCTCAGGGTTTTGGGGGGTCGTCATGAAATGGAGGCTCCGTTCCGGGCTCATATAGGGGGTCCGGAGCGTGGGTGCAAAAGGTCGGGAAGCCCCCTCCCGGCGCGGGCCGCGCTCAGAGCCCGCCGAACTTGTAGGCCAGGCCCAAGGTCGCCGTATGCGTCCGGACCGCCAGATCGTAGCGGAAGGTGTCGGAGCCCGCCGGCGCGCCCGCCGCCCCGAACTCGAACACGCCGTGCATCGTGCCGAAGTCGGCGTAGCGGTATTCGCCGCGCAGCAGCCAGTTTCCGGACAGGCGCGCCTCGAGGCCAAGGCCCACGGTCCAGCCGGTGAGGATCTTACGATCGGTCTGCGTATCGAACGGATCGCCGACGGCGTTTGTGCATGCTGGGTCGGCGAGCGAATGCTGGCACGTGCCGGTTGCTTCGATTGACTGCCAGGCGACGCCGCCGGTGGCGAACAAAAGCATGTCGGGCCTGATCAGATAGCCGAAACGAGCCCGCGCGCTCGCATCCCAACCCAGTTTCACCGATGAAGTATCGACACCGGGCCCCGGGAATCCGGCCACGCACTCGATGGCACAGCCGGGCAGGCCCGCATGCGTGGTTTTGCCGTCGGCATAAGCGATATCGACTTCAAGGCCATAGACCCACGGATCGGCCTGCCAATTGTAGCCGGCATAGCCGCCGACGCGGAACGCCGCCGGTCGAAACGTATCCGGCGAGGAGGCATCGACATTGGTGCCGCCCAGGTCAGAGGTCGAGATCGTGGTCCAGCGCGCATCGGCCACTTTGCCGCCGAGGGCAAGACCGACATAAGGCCCGGCCCAGGTGAAAGCGGGCGCGGTGGTCTTCACCGGCATATCCGCCGCCAGAGCGGACGCGTTCAGCGCCGTCCCGGCCAGCAGCAAAAGTCCCGTTGCGACGGCACGCACGCCAACCATAGCCCCCCCACGCACTGAACGATTTTCGAACGCTCGCGCCGCCGGCATGCGCCGTCAAGTGGGTTGCAATGCGCCTACGCTACTACCACCCCGATCCGCCACCGCCGCCACCACCGCCGCCGGACGAACCGCCGCCCGACGAACCGCTCGACGAGCCGCCGCCGCTGCTGGAGGCCGGCGAGGACGAGGCCGACGCGATGGTGCGCGACAAGTCCTCGCCAATGGAGCTGGCAAAGGCGGACGGGTTGTCGCGCCAACGGCGATCGCTGGTCCAGGTGGCGACCGCGACACCCGCCGCCGCGGCCGCCGCGAGCACGCCGGCGAAGCGCTTGGCCCAGGCATTCTCCACGTCGAGCGCGATGGCATAGGGCAGGAAGCGCTCGAACAGTTCCGGTGTCTCTTCCGGCGGGTTGTTAAAATTGAGCCGGTCTTTCTCGGCGACGCCGAGATAGAGCTTGAAGCCTTCGATCTGGTCCATGATCCGCCGACCCTCTTTGCTCGGCGCCTGCAGCCAGAAGAAACCCAGCGACGCGATCGCGGCGAGCGCATAAGGCACGACGCCGGGCAGCACCACCGGCCCGAACCCGGCATTGAACGACATGATGGCAATGCCGATCGCGCCGAAGACGACGACCACGGCGAGACCGATCAGCATGCGCAGCATGTTGTCTCTGCGCCAGCCGTAGCGAATCTGCGACGCGCCGATCATCATCGGCAGCAGCGGAATGAGCGTCCCGGCCACCATTCCCGGCGCGCTCGTGCCATAGCTTTCGAGGAAGGCATAGACGACGGCGGCCGTCACCACGGCCGTGGCGAACAAGCCGAAGAACGACCACAGGAAGTTGTTGGCGAACATCTTGCCTTTGTAGGTCTTGGCCAAAGAAGTCCAAAGCTTGTACTTGGCGTCGTTGATCACCTTGTGATCGGACTGATCGAGCCGTACGGAAGACTCCTTCGTGAACAACTCGGTCACCACCGTCTGCTCGGCGACATCGAGCGGCTTGGTGCCTTTGACGTGGCTGATGACGCCCGCGTCGCCGCTACCTTTGAGCTTGAGATGGCCGTTGACGCCAAGGCCGATGATCGCCGCGGTGAACACGCGCTCGTCGAAATTCATGGTCTCGACGTAGCGCACGGCGGCCGCCGACATGCCTTGCGGCGGCGCGAACAGCGGAATGACGATGCCGCGGCGCGGATCGCGTCCGACCAGGAGCCAAGCGAGACAATAGAAGAGGATGACGAAGGCACTGCCCGCGCCGGCATAAAGCGCGCCGGGATAATCCTGCAGCAGCGCCTCAAGCTTCTGCTGCTGCGTCGGCGGCGCCACGACACCCTTCTGCCAGGCGGCGGCGACAGTGAGCCCGTTGGCCACCGGCAAGACTTGCGTGGTGCGGAACACGATGCGGCCGGGCTGCTGCTCGACGATGCGCGCATCCTTGCCGCGCGCGCCTTGCGGCCCGGTGTAAAGCGCCGTCTGCGTGAACGCGACGCTGTCGGGCAGCGTGATGCGCGCCTCGGCGACGTCGATCGGGAAGGTCCAGCCGGTGCCGGTGACGTTCCAATACAACTCGTCGAAACTGTCGAAGAAGCCGATCTGGCGTGTCGTGCGATATTTGATGACGTATTCGTGCAGGCCATAATTGAGCAACTGGTCGGCATTGCCGATGCGGATGCGCACGCCGTTATTCATCCGCTCGGTGACGTAGTGCTCGTCGGCACCGTCGCGCGCGACCGACTGCACGTCGAAACCGACCTCGACGCGCGTGCCGTCCTTGCGGGTGTAAGTGGTGGGGAAGTCGCGCAGGATGCCGCGGCGAATGCTGCGCCCCTCGGCATTGACCTGAATGCTCTCGGTGACCAGGAGATCACCGTTATTTTGGACGCTAACGTCGCTGATGAAGCGCGTGATGCGCTCGGTCGCGCCGGCCGGCGCCAAGGTGGCAGCGCAAAGCACCGCCGCGAGAACAATCCGCTTCAACATGAATACCCCCATGCGCCCAGACCGGGGGCGCGCCGACGCCCCCGGCATGGCCCGGGCGCGAATATTGGTCGCCGCGAAGCGCGGCCGGGTTCAATGCCCAGTTTCCCCCGCCTCTGCCCCACCGGCGGTGCTAAGGTCGTCATCATGAGCGATTCCAACGAAAAGCCTCTCCGCGCCGTCGGCGTCTATTGGCTCGAGGAGGCCGACTATCCGGCGGCGCAGCAGATCTTCGAGGATGGCAATACGTTGCCGCGCAGCTGGAAGGAATGGCTGAAGATCGCCCAGGAGATGGAGCAGGGCCTCAAGGCCTACGGCCATCCGGTGATGCGGGTGCGCATCGAGCCGGTCGCTTTCGCCGCCTGGTGCGCCGAAAACGGCACCACGCCGGGCCGCCAGGGCCGCAGGATGTTCGTCGCCGCGGCGGTGAAGGACCGCTACGGCGATCAGAACTGAGCGTCTTCCGATCGTCCTGAACGACCACTTTTATAGCGTCCTTATAGAGTCCCGGCGTTTTCCCAATCGAATCCCTACATGCTTGTCCGCATACTCAGCCGTCGTCGGATCGAAATCCCTCAAATGACGATGACGCGGGGAGTGTGGAAAAGTGTACCGCATGCTTTCAGTTTTCGTCTTCGTCTTTGCGCCGCTCTGGCGAATGGCGACGGCCTACAATCCCGAACGGCATTACATGCGCGGCCCGGGCCCGAAATGGCGCGAGAAGCACGCCGTGCGAGCCATGCAAACATATGCCCCGACCGACGAGCGGCAACCGGCCTCGCTGTCGCGCTGAAAGCGGAGCCGAGCGTTTCCGTCGCGACAGAATGCGCAAAACTCCGAATATCCCCCACTTCGGGTCGACCTATGCGCTGACCCGCTTTCTTTTACGATTGACGATCTTTGCCGTCTTCGCGACGCTCGGCCACCAGGGCTTCGGCAAGACTCTTGAAAACCTGCTTCTCCTTGGTGGCGTCTACTGCGTGCTCATTGCCGTTGTTCGCAACGAGCGTCCGTTCGATCCGCTCTTGACCCACTTTGACGAGGCCGCGGCCTATGTCGTAATCGCCCGCTTGGCCGCCTGGACCGCATAGCGTCCCGTCAATCCAAAATCACTGCGTCGTAAGCCGACAGCGCCAGCGCCATATCGATAGCGATGTATTTGTCCAAGGTCTTCACCATCTGGCCCTTGGTGACGACGTGCAGGTCCGACCGAACAATGACGTCGACGAAAGCCATCTTCAGCCGGGTGTAGCCGGCGACGTACCACATCGGATTGAGTTCGATGTCGCGGTGACGCACGCCAATACGGCTGATGCTCGAGAAGAAATTGTCGTCAAAGCGGGAATGAAACAACGCCAGCCAGTGCTGCTTCTGCTTTTCCTTGAGCGCGGGGACAGTGCGATGGGTGACGTTCGGATTGATGTCGAACTCCTGCACTGTCGCGTAAAACTCCTCGATCGCCCGGTCGAAATGCGGCGCCAGCAATTGTGACAAAGCGAAAGCCGAAGAACGCGCCTCGTCATCGATTTCGAGGAAGGTCTGCAGCTTTTCAAACATTCCCGATCCCAGCGATCCGAACGGCGGATGAGAGAGGATTGTTTGCTTCGCCATCAGTTGGAACAAACGATCGCGGCTTATACAGACAAACAACGCTGCCTGGATTGACATGTTAGTTTTGGGCAGCCTTTGCGCGGTAAATATCAAAGTACCGCAGTGGCGGGTCGCGGCACACCGCACGCGGTGTCTTGATAGGATTTATGAGCCATTAGCGCCTGTAACAGCGATCACATGCATGCATAAGCTGCACATAAGGCGCGGTAGCCGGCTG
>JANLJK010000134.1 GCA_029255525.1 Pseudolabrys sp. | reverse complement strand
CGCGCAAGGTGGCAATCAAGGTGTCGCCCGGCGCGAGCGGCAGGCCGAGACAGGCGACGGCGCGCCGCGCCTGGTCGCCGGTGAGATGCAGCCGTTCGACGATGTCGGCGAAGAAGCGCGCATAGCGATCGCGATCGTCGCGCGCGGCGTGCGGCGCCTCGCGCAACGTCTTCAGGCCGTCGAGCGCGCTGTGCACGGCCTCTTCAAGAGCGGCATCGGCGGAGCCGTCGATGACCTCGATGCCGAGTTCCGCGATCCTGGCTTTGACGCCATTGGCGTCAACATCGACCTGCGCGCGCGCGCGGATCGCCGCGCGGATGAGCTGGCTGCAGACATCGTTGCGGAACAGCGCGACGACCTTGTCGCGATCGCGCGCCTCGTCGAGATGCCGTTCGTCGTCCGCGGCGTAGTGTGGCGTCGCGCTCAGCGGCATGAACTCGACGCTGATGATCGGATCGCCGCCGCGCAAGGTAAAGTCCTGGGCGCCGGCATTGAAGATGCAGAACTGCAAATTGCCTTTGAATCCCGGGTCGATCTGGAAGCCGTGCGACGTCATGATGCCGGCGCGCGCCAGCGAAGCCATGGCGCCGACGCGGCCGATGTAATCCTGCGGCAGCTCGATCCATTCCTTGGTGGTGACGCTGACAGTGCGGCCGCCGCGCAGCACGAAACGCTGCCCATCGCTAATGTCGATCTTGTCGCCATCGGTGGTGAGCACGAAGTCGTCGAGCGTCAGATCGAGCGAGGCGCGTTGCACGTGACGTTCGTCGAACGGATCGATGCCGATCACGCCTTCCTGCACGGCGCGCGTGATCTGATGATTGACCAGCACGCCGACGCCGAGCGGGCGTGGCCCTGCCTCCGGCGTTACGCGCTTGTTGCGCGCCGCGGCGGCCGCGCGCGGAAAAGAGGCATGCAGCCAATAGTCCGAGCTGTGGCCGGTGAGGCGGCCGAGCTTGCCGGCCATGGCGCGCGAGATCGGCTGGCGGCCATTGACGATGTTGTTGATCGACTGGCGCGAGACGCCGGTGGCCTGGCTCACCTCGATCTGATCGAGACCGAGCCGGTCGATTTCTGCGCGAAGATGTTCGCCGGGGGTCAGCTCGCCGGCCTCGGCCGCCGCATTGCCCCGGATATCCGTGGCCATTGGACCCGCTCCACAGTCAAAGATTTATTGCGAGTATCGTGGGGGTTGTAAAGGGCCGTTTGTCACACGCGGTTGTAATGCGGTCGGACCGGAGCCCCGGGACCGATCCGGCGGCAGTCAGTCTCGCGTGTTAAGGTCCTGAATTCTCAATCTGTTTCGAGAGCGGCCGGCAGTTCGCTGGCGCGCCAATCTACAAATAAATTATTGTAAAATACACGCAATACGTGAATACGGTTGTGGTCCCGCCGCCAGACGGTCCCGGCCGTCACAGGATGAAACGGCTGAGGTCCGTGTTCTTGGCCAAGTCGCCAATGTGCCTCTCGATGAAGGCGGCGTCGATCTTCACCGTCTCGCCGGCGCGGTCGGGCGCGGAGAACGACACGTCGTCGAGCACCCGCTCCATCACCGTCTGCAGCCGGCGCGCGCCGATATTCTCCACGCTGCCATTCACCAGGACCGCGATGTCGGCAATGGCGTCGATGGCATCCTCGGTGAAGTCGAGTGTGACACCTTCGGTGGCCATCAGCGCCACATATTGCTTGATGAGCGAAGCCTCCGGCTCGGTGAGGATGCGGCGGAAGTCGTCGCGCGTCAGCGCCTTGAGTTCGACACGGATCGGCAGGCGGCCCTGCAGCTCGGGCAAAAGGTCCGACGGCTTGGAGATGTGGAAGGCGCCCGAGGCGATGAAGAGGATGTGGTCGGTTTTCACCGGCCCATGCTTGGTGTTCACGGTGGTGCCTTCGATCAGCGGCAGCAAATCGCGCTGCACGCCTTCGCGCGACACGTCGGCGCCTGAGCGGCCTTCGCGGCCGGCGATCTTGTCGATCTCGTCGAGGAAGACGATGCCGTTCTGCTCGACGGTGCGGATCGCCTCGATCACGAGCTGCTCATCGTCGAGCAGTTTGTCTGACTCCTCGTTGACCAGGATCGGATGCGACTCCTTCACGGTAACGCGCCGCGTCTTGGTGCGGCCGCCGCCGAGCTTGCCGAAAATATCGCCGATATTGATGGCGCCCATCTGCGCGCCCGGCATGCCGGGAATTTCGAACATCGGCATGCCGCCGCCACCGCCGGTCTGCACTTCGATCTCGATCTCCTTGTCGTCGAGCTCGCCCCCGCGCAGCTTCTTGCGAAAGCTTTCGCGCGTCGCCGGGCTCGCGCCCGGGCCAACCAGCGCGCTCAACACGCGCTCCTCGGCCGACATCTCGGCGCGCGCCTGCACGTCTTTGCGCTTCTTTTCGCGCGTGAGCGTGATGCCGATCTCGACCAGGTCGCGCACGATCTGCTCGACATCACGGCCGACATAGCCGACCTCGGTGAACTTGGTGGCCTCCACTTTAAGGAACGGCGCGCCCGCGAGCTTGGCGAGACGGCGCGAAATCTCGGTCTTGCCGACGCCGGTCGGCCCGATCATCAGGATGTTCTTCGGCAGCACCTCCTCGCGCAATTTGTCGTCGAGCTGCAGCCGCCGCCAGCGGTTGCGCAGCGCAATGGCGACCGCGCGCTTGGCGTCGGCCTGGCCGACGATATAGCGGTCGAGCTCGGAAACGATTTCGCGGGGGGAGAAGTCGGTCATAACGATGTGCTTCGTTGTGTCAGGCTGCCGATTGCCAGACGCGGATGGCTTCGAAGGGATGGATCAGCATGATGATGTTCAGAGTCAGATTGTCCCTGATCCAGTAGCCGACGCCCACTTCCATCACGACCGCAAGCGCGACTACCAAGGATATAGGAAGCCGGCGCGCCAGCACAAATCCAGCGACCATGGCGAGTGTGTCGCAGACGGAATTGAGCACGCTGTCGCCGTAATAATTCAGCGAAATGGTTCCGGCACGGTAGCGTTCGATGATGAGGGGTGAGTTTTCGAGGATTTCCCAGCCGCCTTCGATCGCCAGCGCCAGGGCGAAGCGCCAAAGTACCGACGCGCGCGGCAAAATAAGCCAGGTGAGGCCGTAGAAGATGAAGCCGTGAATGATGTGGGAGAAGGTGTACCAGTCGAATATCTGCTGGGAATTCTCCGCGCTCAGCACGGCGCCGGTCCACAATTTGACCGTGCCGCAGGTGCAGATCGGCACACGGCCCATGGCCAGAAGGATGGCTGCTTGTAATGCCAGCGCGCCCACGGCGATGAACAGGCCGTTCCGCAAGGTCGTATTCTGAGAGCCGTTCACGCGATATCCGCCGTGCTCAAGCCGGCACCACCGGGGGCAACCGGTCGACGAGCTTGGTGGACATGAGCGACATCACGCGGCGGCGCAGCGGCGCCCAGCCGATGCCGAGCGCCAGCACCAGGGCGCCGAGAATGACCAGCGTGGCAATCGAGACGATCACGCCATCGATGGCTGCGGTCGACAGAGCATAGGCGATGACGCTGCCGAGATACACAAGCGCCGACACCAGTAAGGCGCGGCGATCGATGATCAGGGCGATGATGGTCAGAAAAATCGCAACAATCACGATCATGACCGATCCGCTTGTGTCGAGCCTGAACGCGCTGATCGAGGCCAGCCCGATCAGAGAGTGCACGAGCAAGGGCGCGGCCAAGACGTGAAGCCAGAAGGCGCAATCGGAGCGACGCGTCGCGCG
This sequence comes from Pseudolabrys sp., assembly GCA_029255525.1. Lineage (GTDB taxonomy): Bacteria > Pseudomonadota > Alphaproteobacteria > Rhizobiales > Xanthobacteraceae > Pseudolabrys. Next base: position 3,297 of record JANLJK010000134.1, on the reverse strand, counting down.
CAGCCGGTCCGATAGATCGAACCGCATGGCGGCGGCGAAGATCACAAGCCCGCACAGCAACAGGACGGCCAAACGGGCCTGCGGTGAATCATCGAACAGGAAAAAGCCTGCAGCGCGCTCGGCCGCGACGACAGCACCTGTGGCAATCACCAGCAGCGCGAACGGGAAGCGGAAGCGGACGTAGAACAAGGCAGCGGCGACGCTTGCGATGCTCATCTTGATCGCGACCTGCGGCGCGCTGCCGCTGAGCAGCGTATTCAGGAAGGAAAAGCGACGCGCCGAAGACGGCGCAAATGATGGCGTGACCGCGATCAGGTCGGCCAGCGGTACCGCCGCGACGATGAATACGACGAAGAAGCAGAGGATGACGATGCCCGGCAACACGAGGCGCATGCGGCGCACGAGCAATTCCGCCAGGCCCCACATGACCACGGCCGACAATAAGTAAACGATCGGAGACGCAAAGACGCCGGCAAAGATCGACAGACCGGCGCCGAGCAGGACGACGCCGAGCGCGAAGAAGAAATCGTTGAAGCCGCGCATGAACCGGAAGCGCTCTTCATCCGCGTGAAGGGCCGCGTCCTTGCCGCGCCGCTGCGCGGCAAAGCTGCGCAACGCGTCCGCCTGCACCTGCGTGACGATGCCGGCGCCGATCGCGGCATCGAGATCGTCATCGTGCAGCATTCAGGCTCTCAATGGTCACGCTGCGGTTGGTGTAGACGCAGATGTCGGCGGCGATATCGAGTGACTTGCGCACGATCTGCTCCGCATCGAGCGGCTGGTCGAGCAAGGCGCGGGCGGCGGCGAGCGCGTAGTTGCCGCCGGAGCCGATGCCCATCACATTGTTCTCCGGCTCCAGCACGTCGCCGGTGCCGGTCAGCACCAGCGACACATTGGCGTCGGCGACGATCATCATGGCTTCCAGCCGGCGCAGGTAGCGGTCGGTGCGCCAGTCCTTGGCCAGCTCGACCGCGGCGCGGGTCAGTTGGCCCGGATACTGCTCCAGCTTGGCTTCGAGGCGCTCGAACAAGGTAAAAGCGTCGGCGGTGGCGCCGGCGAAGCCGCCGATCACGTCGCCTTTGCCGAGCCGGCGCACCTTTTTGGCGTTGGACTTGATGATGGTCTGGCCGATCGAGACCTGGCCGTCGCCGCCGATCACCACGGTGCCGCCCTTGCGGACGGTGAGGATGGTGGTGCCGTGCCAGACGGGGACTTCGGTGGGGGAGGACATAGGCGGAAACCTGTTGGTTGATCCGACATGTAGGGGTACCGGGCGGGGGATGCAAACCGGCCCTTTACCGCCCGGAAAGGCGGTTTCGGCCGCCGGTAGCATCCGCGCCGAACGCCTGCTAAAAGGCCGGCGTTATTCAAGGATTTGGACCATGCGCAGCGGCGCCGTGAAACGCAAAACCAAGGAAACCGACGTCGAGGTCGCGGTCGACCTGGACGGGCAGGGCCGTTCGGACATCGCGACGGGGATCGGCTTCCTCGACCATATGCTCGACCTCTTGGCGCGGCATTCGCGCATCGACATCACGGTCAAGGCCAAAGGCGACCTGCATATCGACCAGCACCACACCACCGAGGACGTGGGCATCGCGCTAGGCCAAGCGGTCAAGCAGGCGCTCGGCGACATGAAGGGCATCACCCGTTACGCCGACGTGCATATGCCGATGGATGAGACGCTGTCCCGGGTGGCGATCGACATTTCCGGCCGGCCGTTCCTGGTGTTCAAGGCCGAGTTCGGCCGCGACAAGGTCGGCACCTTCGACACCGAGCTGGTGCGCGAGTGGTTCCAGGCTTTCGCCATGAATGCCGGCATCACGCTGCACGTCGAGACTTTATACGGCGCCAACGATCACCATATTGCCGAGTCCTGCTTCAAGGGACTGGCGCGGAGCTTACGCGCCGCGGTGGCGATCGATCCGCGCACCAAGGATGAAGTGCCCTCCACCAAGGGCTCGTTGGGCGGGTAGTTTAGTCGTCGTCCCCGACAGACATCGGGTATACCCGATGTCTGCCGCTTGAAGTGCCCAAGTCGGCTACAGCCGACTTGGGATGGCGGGGACCCAGTACTCACAGTCTCTCCTGAGCACGTGGACTCTGTGATTACTGGATGCCCGCTTTCGCGGGCATGACAGTCAGAGTTAGGACGGCCGACAAGCGGCCGAAGATGCAATGCCCACATACACCGTTCATGCGCCGCCGCCGAAGAAAGGCGAAACGACAAGCGCTCCCGAGCGCTTCAAGTTCGTGCGCGACGGGTTCCATTTCTGGGCTTTCGTCTGCGCACCGCTGTGGCTGCTGGTGCACCGGCTGTGGCTGGCGCTCACGATCTATGTCGTCGCTTACGCCTTGCTCGGCGTCGGCCTGGCCTTCGCGGGTGCGTCGGCGAACATCCAGTTGCTGGTCGGCGTCGTCATCGCGCTGCTGATGGGCTTCGAGGTGTCGAGCATTCGCCGTTGGAGCCTGTCGCGCCGTGGCTGGCGACAGCTCGGCTTTGTCGTCGCCGAGGATGTCGAGATGGCGGAGCAGCGCTTCTACATGGAATGGGCCAAGCGGCCTACAGTCGCGCCCGACGTGCCGCCGGCGCCGAGCGAGCCGATCTATACGACGCCGATGCGGCGCGGCTCGCCGACCGGTAATGACGTCATTGGCCTGTTCCCCGAGCCGGGGAGTTCGCGATGAGCGTTGCCATCGTCGATTACGGCTCGGGCAATCTGCATTCGGCCGCGAAAGCGTTCGAGCGCGCCGCGCGCGAGAGCGGACACGCGCAGGCCATTCACGTGACCAGCGATCCGGCCATCGTCGCGCGCGCCGATCGTGTGCTGCTGCCCGGCGTCGGCGCTTTCGCAGACTGCCGCAGCGGACTTGATGCCATCGACGGTATGGTCGAGGCACTGAACGAAACGGTGTTGCAGCGCGGCCGGCCGTTTCTCGGCATCTGCGTCGGCATGCAACTGATGGCCGAAGTGGGTCGCGAGCATCAGGTGACGCCGGGCCTGGGCTGGATCGCCGGCGAGGTCGACCGCATCGCGCCGAACGATCCATCGTTGAAGATCCCGCATATGGGCTGGAACACGCTCAATGTGTTGCGGCCGCATCCGCTGCTTGAGGACATCCCGCTCGGGCCCGACGGGCTGCATGCTTACTTCGTGCACTCCTACGAGTTGAAGGCTGCAAAGCGCGGTGATCTGGTGGCGCAGGCCGATTACGGCGGCCCGCTCACCGCCATCGTCGGCCGCGACAACATGGTCGGCACGCAATTCCATCCCGAGAAGAGCCAAAAGCTCGGCC
>JANLJK010000133.1 GCA_029255525.1 Pseudolabrys sp. | reverse complement strand
GGCCTATTCTCGATGATCAGCGGCTGGCCGATGCTCTTGTGCAGTTCCTCACCGAACGCCCGCATGAAGATGTCGCTCAGACCGCCGGCGCTCGACGTGGTGAGCACGTGGATCGGCCGGCTTGGATAGTCGTCGGCAAAGGACGCGGTCGCCGCGCAGACGGCGGCAAGCATGGCCACGAGAATTCTGATCATGAACTCTCCTCCCTATATGTCGGCCCGTTCTTTTTTGCCTGCGGACCGAGGAGGAGAATCTAGCGAAGAATGCTCACGCCGTCTGCGGTGTCTTATTTGCGATCGTGAAAGATGCGATGCATACCCGTGCTGATATTTCTGCCCAGGCAATCTCTCGACCCGTCACCCTGAGGTGCGCGCTCTAAGCCCGAGTCGGCGACGCCCGACTTGGGCGGCGCGCCTCGAAGGGCGACGGCCGAGGCGCCGCCGCGTCGGTGGCCGTCCTCCTTCGAGGCTCGCCGCAAGAGCGGCTCGCACCTCAGGATGACGGGATCAGGGCAGTGCGACGCTCCAAGCAGAACTCATTAGCCGCCGAGCTTCGCCTTCACCAGGCCGCTCGCTTTGCCGAAGTCCATCTGCCCCGCATATTTGCCGCGCAAGACGCCGATGACCTTGCCCATGTCCTTCATGGCGGCCGCGCCGGTCTCGGCGACGGCGGCATCGATCGCGGCCTTCATCTCGTCGTCCGACATCTGCTTCGGCAGATAGGCGGAGATGATGGCGATCTCTTCTTCTTCCTGCTTCACCAAGTCTTCACGGCCGCCCTTCTTGTAGAGCTCGACCGATTCCTGGCGCTGCTTGATCATCTTCTGCAGGATCGACAGCACGGCCGCGTCGTCGAGCGGCTTGCCGGTGGTGCGCGCCTCGATGTCGGCATTCTTGAGCGTGGAATTGACCATGCGCAGCGTGGACACCGTCCGCTCGTTCTTGGCCTTCATCGCCTCGGTCAGGGCTTTGTTGATGTCGTCGCGCAGCACGGGTCACCTCATTGCGATGCGTAGCGGGGAGCAAAAATAATGACGGCGGCACCGACCAGGCAGAGCGCAGCGCCGATCGTGTCCCACCGGTCGGGCCTTACACCTTCCGCCAGCCAAAGCCAACAAAGCGAGGCGACAATATAAATGCCACCGTAAGCGGCATAGGCGCGGCCGGCGGCGCTGCTGTCGACCAGGGTCAGCAGGTAGGCAAAAACCAACAGACTGGCGACGCCCGGCACGAGATACCACGGCGACGCATTTAGCCGGAGCCAGGCCCAGAACGCGAAGCAGCCGGCGATTTCCGCCAGCGCCGCGCCGACATAGGCCGCGAGCGACGTCGCCGCCATCACATCACCGGCTGATGGCCGGCATTCTCGCCGAAGGCTTCCTCGCGATAAAGGCCGAGCGCCCGCATCACCGGCAGATCGTTGAAGCAGAACAGGCAGGCGTCCTCGCTCGCCGACGCATTGCCGTGCTCGTGGAAGGCCCAGGACGGCACGCAGAAGATGTCGCGCTTCTTCCAGTCGAAGCGGCGGCCATCGATGATCGAATAGCCCGCGCCCTTGGCCACCTGGTAGATCGACGAGCCGGTGTGGCGGTGCGCCCGCGTCTTCTCAGCCGGGCGCAGCATCTGCATCGAGGCGCCGATGGTCTGCATCACCGGCCCGCCGGTCTGCGGATTGACGTAGTTCATCAAGATGCCGTCGAAGGGCGAACCGTCGGTCGCCTGGGCGTATTTGGTCAGCGCCGCGTAGGTCGGCTCCCACTCGTATTTCAGGAGCGGCGAATAGGCCTTGTTCCAGTCGCTGCCTGACGGCTGCAGGCCGGGCGCGCCCCAGGACAAGGTCGCGTCGTCGACCGCATAGGTGACGGCCTGCTTCAGGTCCGGGTGCACGGCGTAGAAATTGGCTTCCAGCGTATTGACCAGCGGGATGTCGAGCCCGTCCTGCCAGATGCAAGCGCTGCCGTCCTCGGCGACGCCGTGCTCATGCCACGTGCCGTTCGGGGTCAGCACGAAGTCGTTCTCGCCGAGCGTCATCTTGTGGCCGTCGACCACCGTATAGGCGCCGCGGCCCTCCATGATGAATCGCAGCGCCGAGGCGGAATGGGCGTGGGCCGAGGCGACCTCGCCCGGCTTCATCACCTGCAACCCGGAATAGAGCCAGCCGACCGCGGCAGCCACGTCGCGGCGGCCGGGATTGTTGAGATAGATGACCCGGCGACCGGCCTTCTCCGGCGCCACCAGCTCGACCGAGCGCAGGACATGCTCGCGCAGGTCGGCGTAGCGCCAGAGCACCGGCACGGAGGTCGATTTCGGCTCCCAGGGCTCGATCTTGTTGGCGACGGTCCAGAGGGCGGCGGTGTCGAAGCGCTCAAGGTCGTCGTAATAGGCCAGCAGGTCCGCGGTGTCCTCGACATTGGCGCGTCCCGCCACGTCCTCGCGGTAATTTTCCCGTGCCGGCCTCGTCATTTACGCCTCCCGCGCTGTCCGCCCGCATATTATCCAAAGCGGTGTGCCGCACCACTCAGGGCCTCCCCTTGCCTCTCCCTTTATAATACGCAAGTAAGAGGCCATGACCCAGACGCAAGCGAGTTCAGCCGGAGGGTGGGCGGAGCCCAAACCGACGGCCCTTTTGGTGCTGGCCGACGGAACCGTGCTGGAGGGCTTCGGCCTCGGTGCCACCGGTCACGCAGTCGGCGAGGTGTGCTTCAACACGGCGATGACGGGCTATGAGGAGATCCTCACCGATCCGTCCTATGCCGGGCAGATCATCACCTTCACCTTCCCGCATATCGGCAATGTCGGCACCAACGAGGAAGACATCGAGAGCCTGAACCTGGCCGCCCGTCCGGGCGCCTGCGGCATCATCCTCAACACCGCGATCACCTCGCCGTCGAACTACCGCGCCACGCGCGGGCTGAACGACTGGCTGAAGTCGCGCGACATCATCGGCCTGTCCGGCATCGACACCCGCGCGCTCACCGCGCTGATCCGCGAGAAAGGCATGCCCAATGCCGTGATCGCGCACGATCCGGCCGGCAAGTTCGACGTCGACGCGCTCAAGAAGCAAGCCCGCGAGTGGCCGGGCCTGGTCGGCATGGACCTGGTGCCGATGGTGACGAGCTGCCAGCACTTCAATTGGGACGAAACCGAATGGGTCTGGGGCAAGGGCTACGGCCGCCTGACCAGTCCTGAGTTCCACGTGGTCGCCATCAACTATGGCGTCAAGCGCAACATTCTGCGGCTGTTGGCGAGCGCCGGCTGCAAGGTGACCGTGGTGCCGGCGACGGCGACGGCGGACGAGATCATGGCGCTGAAGCCGGACGGCGTGTTCCTGTCGAACGGCCCGGGCGATCCGGCCGAGACCGGCAAATATGCGGTGCCGGTTATCCGCGAAGTGGTGGCGAGCGGCACACCGACTTTCGGGATTTGTCTTGGCCATCAGATGCTCGGCATCGCCGTCGGCGGCACGACGCAGAAGATGCATCAGGGCCATCACGGCGCTAATCATCCGGTGAAGGACGTCACGACCGGCAAGGTCGAGATCACCTCGATGAATCACGGCTTCGCGCTCGACAAGGACAGCTTGCCTGCGAACGTCGAGCAGACGCATTTTTCGCTGTTCGACGGCTCGAACTGCGGCATTGCGCTGAAAGACAAGCCGGTGTTCTCGGTGCAGTACCATCCGGAAGCCTCGCCCGGCCCGCGCGACAGCCACTATCTCTTCACGCGCTTCGTCGACATGATGCGGCAGAACAAACGCAAGAGCGCGTAAGATACGCGGTCGCTTCACCGAGTTTGGGACCCGCTGATGGACTGGATCAGCTTCTACGATTTCAAGCATTCGGTGATCTATGTGAATGAGCGTCATCGCGACGTTCATTACAAGACGATCGCCGAGGACATCCGCGCTTATGTGCCGCCGGGCGGCGCCAATGTGATGGACTATGGCTGCGGCGAGGCGACCTCGGCCGCGCTGGTCGCCGAAGCGAGCGGCCATCTCACCATGGTCGAGGCCGCGCCCAATGTGCGCGCGGCGCTCACCGCCCGCTATGCCGGCAATGCCAAGATTTCGGTGATGACGCCGGACGAGGCGGCGGCGATGCCGGCCGGCTCGTTCGATCTCATCATTCTGCATTCGGTGGCGCAGTATCTCGGTGACGAAGAGCTCGACAAGCTGCTGGTCACGTTTCACCGCCTGCTCAAGCCGAACGGCCTGTTCATCCTCGGCGACATCGTGCCGCCGGCACTCGCGGCGCCTGCGGCGGCGTTCGCTTTGCTGCGCTTCGGCGCCGAGAACGGTTTCTTCTGGGCCGCGGTCGGTGGCCTGATCCGCATCTTCGTGTCGGATTACTTCAAGCTGAAGAACACCGTCGGCCTGTCGCACTACGACGAGGCGCAAGCGCTGGCGAAACTGCGCGCGGCCGGCTTCAAGCCCGAGCGCGCCAAGCGCAATATCGGCCATAACCAGCAGCGCATGACCTTCCTGGCACGGCTCGCTTAAGACAGCGCGCGTTTGCGTAAGATTGCCTTAACCAACCGCGCCCACAAAAGGTAACGGAATGCGTCTGTATACCTTCCGGCAAGGCTCGCGGGCGTAAGCCTCGCGACGGCCCGGTGGCGGAGTGGCGACGCAGAAGCCATGCAAGGTCTTCCAGCCTGGTTCGATTCCAGGCCGGGCCTCCAATCAATCCGTCCACATCGGTCGATGCGCGCTTCCGGCGCATGCGGCATCTCACCCGGCCATTGCCGGCTTTCTCGCCCGCGCGATCGATGTCATCCTGTCAAAGCTTCGCGGCTAGGCCCGAGCGGTAGAGATGACGGCCATCGTCTGGTTTCGACAGGATCTCCGGCTGCGCGACAATCCTGCATTGTCGGCCGCGGCGCAGGCTGGCGCGATCATCCCGCTCTACATTCTCGACGATAGCGGCCGTTGGCCTCCCGGCGGCGCCGGCCGCTGGTGGTTGCATCACAGCCTGAAGGCATTGCAGGCTTCGCTCGGCGGCCTTGTCGTCGCGCGCGGCGATGCGCGAACGCTGTTGCCCGACTTCGTTCGCCACAGCGGCGCGTCGGCGGTCTATTGGAACCGTTGCTTCGAACCCGATGCGATCGCGCGCGACACGGCGATCAAGGACGCGCTGCAGCAGGCCGGCATCGAAGCCCACAGTTTCAAGGGTAATGTCCTGCACGAGCCGTGGGACATCGCCACCCAAAGCGGCGGGCCGTTCAAGGTCTATACGCCGTTCTGGCGCGCGAGCCTGCGGCGGCCGGTGGCGCGGCCTCTGCCCGCCGCCAAGCCGACCATCGATCTCACCGGCATGGCCAACGGCGATATCGACGCGCTCGCACTCCTGCCGTCGCGGCCCAACTGGGCCAAGGGCTGGGAGACATTGTGGACGCCCGGCGAAAAGGGCGCGCTCAGCCGGCTCGACGCCTTCGTCCAGAGCGATCTCGCCGGCTATCATCGCCTGCGCGACCGGCCCGACGGCGTGCACACGTCGATGCTGTCGCCGCACCTGCATTTCGGCGAGGTCTCCGCGCGGCAGATCTGGACGAAGCTCGGCCCCCACCGTGAGGCCGCGACGACCCGCCAGGGCGCCGACAAGTTCCTGGCGGAGCTCGGCTGGCGCGAGTTCTGCCATCACTTGCTTTATCATTACCCGACATTGCCGGAGCAGAACTGGCGGACGACCTTCGATGCCTATCCGTGGCGCGACAGCGCCAGCGATCTGACGGCGTGGCAGCGCGGCCTGACAGGTTATCCCTTGGTCGACGCCGGCATGCGCGAGCTATGGCATACGGGGTGGATGCACAATCGCGTGCGCATGATCGCGGCGAGCTTCCTCGTCAAGCATCTGCGCATCGACTGGCGCAAAGGCCAGGATTGGTTCTGGGACACTTTGGTCGATGCCGACCTCGCCAACAACGCGGCCGGCTGGCAATGGGTCGCCGGCAGCGGCGCCGACGCGGCGCCATACTTTCGCATCTTCAATCCAGTCATCCAGGGACAGAAATTCGATCCCGACGGCCGTTATGTGCGGCGCTGGTGTCCCGAACTCGCTAAGCTGCCCGACAGGCTGATCCACAGCCCCTTCGACGCGAAGGCCGATGTCCTGGCCGCGGCCCGCATCGAGCTCGGACGCAATTATCCGAAACCGATCGTCGACCACAGCGCGGCACGGCAGGCCGCACTGCGATGCTATTCCGAGATGACAGCTTGAAGAGAGAAGAGAAATGAGCCACGCGATCAGGGCCTTTGCTCAAATACGAACAAGATATCCAGATGTGTTTTAGAAGCATGTAAGTGAACGAGATGTGTGCGTACTGCGCAATTTATTGGCCCGACTTTGCATCACGTTTGTGCGACGCAAATGTTTGCATAGGGCGCATGCGCAATCTCATTGCGTAAACGGTACCGTCATGAGGCTGCGAGCATTGAATGCACGCCTGTGAACGTTAAAAGAATGCGTTCAGACGAAACCAGAAAGCCCTCATGTCGACTTCCTCTGCCACTCACGCCGACCTGTTCAAGATCGGCGACAGCTTCACCAAAGACGTCACCTTCGACCGCGACGGCATCATTGCCTTCGCCACGCTCGCCGGCGATCTCAACCCGCTGCATCACGACGAGACGCTGGCGCGCGCGTCGCGCTTCAAGAGCCTGATCGCCAGCGGCACGCAAACCAGCAGCGTGATGGTCGGCGCGCTCGCGACTTACGTCTCCGAACGCGCCTCGGCGGTCGGGCTCGAATTTTCGGTGAAGCTGAAGAAGGCGGTTCTCGCCGATGAGCAGACGACCATCGCCTGGGAAGTCACCAGCATCGAATGGAAGCCGTCACTGAACGGCCACATCGTGATCTTCGAGGGCACTATGCGCAACAGCCAGGGCGTGGTCGCTCTGACCGGCCGCGCGGTCAACGCGGTCTTCGGGCCGCCGGAAACCGCCATCGTCAACAAAGCGTAACGCGATACCAGCGCGGCGAGCGCCGAAAGGGCAGCGGCCCGCAGCAGGGCCGCCCCCCGGATTTGAGGGTCTGCCCCTGTGCCGGCAGCGCCAGGGAACCATAGCCG
>JANLJK010000132.1:3177-7068 GCA_029255525.1 Pseudolabrys sp. | reverse complement strand
CCGCCATGGCCTTCAAGGCGCTGTCGGAGCAGAAGATCAATATTCTCGCGATCACGACGTCTGAAATTAAATTCTCGGTGCTGATCAAGGCCTCGCAGACCGACCAAGCGGTGCGCACGCTGCACACGCTGTACGGGCTGGATAAAGCGTAGGCTTTTTTACCTCACCCGCCTTTCCTCGTCATTCCGGGGTGCCCGCCGGCGGCAGGCGAACCCGAAATCCAGAGGTGAGAATCGAGCTTTCATCTGGATTCCGGGTTCACGCCTTTCGGCGCGCCCCGGAATGACGGCGATGGCTTGCCCCTTGCCTATGCATTTGGCATAGCCTGATTTGTGAGCGACTGCGGGACCTTGGCTCCAGCGGTCGCTATTCGTACATGATAAGGGCCTAAACGGGCTTGCGGTCTCCGGCCGCGGCCAACCCAAGGACCAGACGGATGCGTGGCGCGCTCGGCGGTCCGCGCGTGCTGTTGCGCCGGCTTCGCGAAGTGATGGCGGAGCCGGTCAGCGCGCAGGACCGCCTGGACAAAGTGGTGGTGCTGATCGCCGCCAACATGGTGGCGGAGGTGTGCTCTGTCTACGTCTTGCGCGTAGACGGAACCCTTGAGCTATACGCCACCGAAGGTCTGAAGCGCGAAGCCGTCCACCAGACCGTGCTGAGCACGCACGAAGGCCTCGTCGGCCTGGTCGCCAGCGAAGCCAATCCAATCAACATGTCGGACGCCCAGGCGCACCCGGCCTTCTCCTACCGGCCGGAAACGGGCGAAGAAATTTATCACTCCTTCCTCGGCGTGCCGATCCTGCGCTCGGGCAACACGCTCGGCGTTCTGGTCGTGCAGAACCGCGCGCGCCGCACCTATACGGAAGAGGAAGAGGAGGCGCTTCAGACCACGGCGATGGTCCTCGCCGAGATGATCGCCTCGGGCGAACTGTCGGCGCTTGCCAAGCCCGGCGCCGAGCCCGCGGCCCGCCACGCGATGCATGTCGCCGGCGCGTCGCTCGCCGATGGTATCGCGCTCGGCCATGTGGTGCTGCACGAGCCGCGCGTCGTCATCACCAACGTCATTGCCGACGACGTGCAGCGCGAGTTGAAGCGGCTCGACGCGGCGATCGCCACCTTGCGCGCCGATCTCGATCGCCTGGTCGAGCATCGCGATCTAGCCGACGGCGGCGAGCACCGCGAGGTGATCGAAACCTATCGCATGTTCTCGTACGACCAGGGCTGGCTGCACAAGATAAGGGAAGCGGTCGGCACCGGTCTGACCGCCGAAGCCGGCGTCGAGCGTGTGCAGTCCGACACCCGCGCACGCATGCTGCGCGCCTCCGACCCCTATCTGCGCGACCGGCTGCACGATCTCGACGATCTCGCCAACCGGCTGATGCGTGTGCTGATGGGCCAGGACCACGCGCCGCGGCGCGAGCAACTGCCGGAGAACGCCATTGTCGTGGCGCGCTCGATGGGCCCAGCCGCGCTACTCGATTACGACCGCAAGAGATTACGCGGCCTCATTCTCGAGGAAGGCGGGCCGACCTCGCACGTCTCGATCGTGGCGCGCGCGCTCGGCATCCCGACCGTCGGCGAGATCGAGAACGCCACCGGCCTCGTCGAATCCGGCGACGCCGTCATCGTCGACGGCTCCACCGGCGACGTGCACCTGCGGCCCCCAGCCGACATCGAAACCGCCTATGGCGAGCGCGTGAAATTGCGCGCGCGCCGGCAGGCGCAATATCGCGCGCTGCGTGATCGTCCTTGCGTCACCAAGGACGGTTGCGCCATGGCGCTGATGATCAATGCCGGCCTCACTATCGACCTGCCGCATATCGAGGAGACGGGCGCCGCCGGCGTCGGCCTGTTCCGCACCGAATTGCAGTTCATGGTGGCCGACACGTTGCCGCGCACCAACGAGCAGTATTCGCTCTATCGCGCCGTATTGGATGCCGCCGGCAAGAAACCGGTGACCTTCCGCACGCTCGACATCGGCGGCGACAAGGTGCTGCCTTACATGCGCAACATCGAGGAGGAAAACCCCGCGCTCGGCTGGCGCGCGATCCGCCTCGGTCTCGACCGGCCCGGTCTGTTGCGCAGCCAAGTGCGCGCGCTGCTGCGCGCCGCGGGCGGACGCGAACTGCGGCTGATGTTCCCGATGATCGCGGAAGTGGGGGAGTTCGATAAGGCCAAGGCACTGGTCGAGATCGAGCTCACGCATTTGCGCCGGCACGGCCATCTGCTGCCTGAGCGCGTCCAGGTCGGCACCATGCTGGAAGTCCCGGCGCTCCTGTTCCAACTCGACGAATTGCTGGAACGCGTCGATTTCCTCTCCGTCGGCTCCAACGACCTCATGCAGTTCCTCTATGCCGCCGACCGCGGCAATACGCGCGTCTCCGACCGTTTCGACCCGCTGTCGAAGCCGGTGCTGCGCGCGCTCAAGGACATCGTCACCACCGCCAAGAAGCACAACAAACCGGTGGCTTTGTGCGGCGAGCTCGCCTCGCAGCCGATCGGCGCCATGGCGCTGGCAATTCTTGGCTTCCGGCAATTGTCGCTGTCGCCGTCCTCGGTCGGCCCGGTCAAGGCGCTGTTGCTCGACCTCGACTGCAAGAAGGGCGAGGCGGAGATCCTGCCGCTGCTCGATCAGCCAGTCGGCAGCGTTTCGATCCGCCACAAGCTGGAAAGCTTCGCCACGGCGGAAGGATTGCAGTTATAACCTGCGTGCCCGGCCTTATGCCGGGCATCCCCGTCTTTGGCTCACCCAGCAGAAGACGTGGATGACCGGGACCCGCCGGGCCCTGATGAATCGATAGGAATACGACTTGGCTTCTCTGCCGGAACATCGTCTCGACGCGCTTTTGTCCCGCCACGCCATGGTGGAGCGCGAACTGTCGACAGGCCTGTCGCCCGACGACTACGTCAAGCTGTCGCGCGAGTTCTCCGAACTCGGGCCAGTGATCGACACCATCAAGGCCTACCGCGCCGTTACCGCCGAGATGGCCGATCTCGACACCATGATCGCGGACATGTCGGTCGACAACGAGATGCGCAACATAGCCGCGGCGGAAAAGCCCGCTTTACAGGAAAAGTGCGCCAAGCTCGAACACGAGATCCAGCTCGCGCTGATCCCCAAGGATGCGATGGACGATCACTCGGCCATCCTCGAAATCCGCGCCGGCACCGGTGGCGACGAGGCCGCTTTGTTCGCCGGTGATCTGTTCCGCATGTACGAGCGCTACGCCGCCAAGCAGGGCTGGAAGACCGAGATCATGTCGATGAGCGAAGGCACCAAAGGTGGCTTCAAGGAAATCATCGCGTCGGTGCAGGGGCTTGGTGTCTTCGCCAAGCTGAAGTTCGAATCCGGCGTACACCGCGTGCAGCGCGTACCGGATACCGAAGCCTCAGGCCGCGTCCACACATCGGCAGCGACGGTCGCCGTGCTACCCGAAGTGGAGGACGTCGACATCGAAATCAACGATAAAGATCTCAAGATCGACACCATGCGTGCCCAAGGCGCCGGCGGCCAGCACGTCAACAAGACGGAATCCGCGATCCGCATCACGCATCTGCCAAGCGGCATCGTCGTCTACGTGCAGCAGGAGCGATCGCAACATAAGAATAAGGCCCAGGCGATGGCCATGCTGCGCGCCAAGCTTTACGATCAGGAGCGCGGCAAGCTGGACGCCGCGCGCGCCGCCGACCGGCGCGGACAGATCGGCTCCGGCGATCGTTCGGAGCGCATCCGCACCTACAACTTCCCACAAGGCCGCGTCACCGACCACCGCATCAACCTGACGCTTCACAAATTGCCGCAGGTGATGGAAGGCGAGGCGCTCGGCGAGTTGATCGACGCCTTGATCACCGAACATCAGGCCGAATTGTTGGCGGCCGAAGGCGCGACGT
>JANLJK010000132.1:0-3077 GCA_029255525.1 Pseudolabrys sp. | reverse complement strand
ACCATGAACATCATCCCCGGCCTCAAGGACGGCGCCTCGGTTTCCGAAGCGATCCGCCTTGTGGCGAATATGTTCAATCTTGCCGGCATCGACGACGCGGTGGTCGACGCGCGGCTTTTAATCGGCCACGCGCTCTATCTTGGCCGCACGCAGATCGTCTCACAATCGAACCGCACGCTCGGAACACGCGAGATCAACGCCATTTCGACGCTGGCGGCTCGGCGCCTCCAACGCGAGCCGGTGTCGCGCATTCTCGGCCGGCGGGAGTTCTGGAGTCTCACACTCGAGGTGACGCCCGATGTGCTGGTGCCGCGCCCGGATACCGAGACGGTGGTGGAAGCGGCACTCGACTTCATCGTGCGCAATGGGCTGCGACTGGAAAAGCTACGTATCCTCGACATCGGCACTGGCACCGGCGCACTCCTGCTCGCGCTTCTGCAAGAGATGCCGAACGCCACGGGCATCGGCACCGACATCAGCGAGGCGGCGATCGCGGTGGCGAAGCGCAATGCCGCGCGCAATAAGCTCGCGACGCGCGCGCAGTTTGTCGTGTGCAACATCGCCGCCGGCCTTAGTGGGCCATTCGACGTCATCGTCTCCAACCCGCCTTACATACCGCATGGCGATCTCGCCACGCTGATGCCGGAAGTGCGTGATTACGATCCGGTGCTGGCGCTGGACGGCGGGCGCGACGGCCTCGATGCTTACCGCGCCATCGCACACGAGGCGCTGCGGCTGCTAGGTACCGGCGGACGCTTGGTCGTTGAGTTGGGCGTCGGGCAGGAACAGGCGGTCGCCGCCCTCTTCATGCAGGCAGGGTTAATGGTGAGCCCGGCGCGCCCTGATTTGGCCGGTATTCCGCGCGCTTTGAGCGCCAGTTTCCCGACGCCCGGCACGCCATGAGCCGGGCGCATTGCCACCGACCTAAAACGCAGAGCTCCGGAAAAGCGAAAAAACCACTTGGATTATCACCGGGAAACGACTAGCTTTCGGTCACGGAATCGACCCGTGGGTTGCATCGCCTGAAACCCGGAGCTTGAGAGCTCTGCGAGGCGGCGGCGCAGAACGGATGACGAAACGCCGACTTTAATTGAAGGCGGCAACGAAACCACCCGATATGGGTCTGAACGCTTCACCGGTTGGGCGCATCACAATTCTAAATACAGAGCACGATGCGCGTAACGAGAGGTTGGCAACGCTGCGGGATATGACCGCGGCTATGGGGTTGCTGCGGTCAACGCGATAACAGAAGCAAAAACTTCGACCATGGGCGCGGACTCGGGGGCAGGTCCGTCTGCGCCAGTAACTTCCGTTTGGACTTGCGAATTCGAACACACATTCGGCGGTGGAAGCCGCGACAGAGTGAAAGGTCGGCGAACAGGCACATCATGAGAAACGGTCAGAAGCGCATGCGGGGGCGTAACAATAACGGCGGCCACCGCAAGAGCCAGAATCCTTTGACGCGTGTCTACGAGTCGAACGGTCCCGACGTTAAGATCCGCGGTACAGCTTCGCACATCGCAGAGAAGTACATCCAGCTCGCGCGCGATGCGCAGAGCTCCGGCGATCCGGTCGCGGCCGAAAACTACTATCAGCACGCCGAACACTACTTCCGCCTGATTGCCGCGGCGCAGGAGCAGTTCCGGCAGCAGAATCCCTACTACAACGCGCAGCAGCAGCCCGGCGCTCCGCAGGGGGCGGCCGACGACAACTACGACGACGACGACAGCCAGCCTTTCATGGGCCAGAACGAGCCCTATTCGCCGCAGCCGCAGGCCCAGCCGCAAGCGCAGCCTTATCTGCCGCGCGATGCGCAGCCCTTCCCGCCGCGCGATCAACAGCAGCACAGCCGCCCGCAACATCAGCCACCGCAGCAGCAGCCTGCTTATGCGCAGCAGCCCGCGGAAGGCGCCGATGTGAACGGCCTGCCGGCTTTCATCACCGGCGGCGGCGCGCAGCCGCAGCAGGCCAATGGCAACGGCAATGAGCAGGGTGGCGAACGCGGCGAGCGTTTCGGTCATCGCCGGCGCCGGCGTCATCGCGGCGGCTTCCGCGGCGAGCGCGGCGACTTCGCCGGTCAGCCGGGCGAAGGCGGCGGCGAACAGAGCCAGCCGGAGTAAGCAGAACCCCGCTCATTCCCGCGCAAGCGGGAATCCAGAGATAAGAATGCGGGGTTATGATTTTGCGCTGGGTCCCCGCTTTCGCGGGGACGAGCGGAATTCAGACGCTTTAATCGCGATTGCGCGCCGCACCGCCGGGTGACGGCGCCAAAGCTGGCTCAAGCGCCGGGACTAAGCGCCGCTTGACGCGGCGCGCCGGGATCGCGCGATAGACCTGTTTGGTCGCTTCGACGAGATGCACGCCGGCAAAGGGCGCCGACAATGTCGCACCCGTACGTTCCCACGCAAAAGCCGAGCGTAGAAACCAGCCGCGATCGATCGGCGGCACATACAATGCTTCGCTCCAGCCCGTCGGCGTAAACCAGGTCTCGCGCAGGAGCTGGTTGATCTGCGTGCGGGAATAAGGCCGGCCATGACCGAAAGGCGTCGTGTCCATGCGCGCCCACAGGCCGCGCCGGTTCGGCACCACCGCCAGCAGGCGACCGCCCGACGCCAGCACGCGCCATACTTCGCGCAGCAGCGCCGCCGGATCGTTGGTCATCTCCAGCGCATGCACCAGCATCACGCGATCGACCGCGGAATCGGGCAGAGGCAGTTCGTTCTCATCCACCAGCGCCGACAGTGCCGGCCGCGAGGTCGGCCATTTCACCACCCCCTGCCCCGCCGGCATGAAGGCCAGGCAGCGCTCAGCCTCCTCGCGAAACAGGCCGAGATAGGGCGAAGCGTAACCGATGCCCAGCACGCGCTGGCCTGCGGTGTCGCGCCAGAGGTCGCGAATGCCGCGACCGACGAAACGGCGCGCTACCACGCCCAGGCGCTGGCCGTAGAAATTGCGCAGGTCGACGACGTCGATTGACATGAGACGAAATTACCATGAATTGCTGCAGCAATCCGCTAACCGGTGGGAACGGCCGGACGTGCAACCGTCTTGATCCGCGTGATACGGTTAACGCCCTT
>JANLJK010000131.1 GCA_029255525.1 Pseudolabrys sp. | reverse complement strand
TGGGCCGCGCGGCGTGCACATGAATGGTGCTGCCCACCCAGTGGGACGCTGACAGCGCCGCACGCGGCGCGCGCGTGTCGCATGGCGCACGCCTTATGGCGGTGAGGGTAGGGAGGAGAGAGGGAGGGGTCGCGAGAATGAGCGTCTAGTTATCGATGCTCATGTTATCCAGCGTTCGCTCATACAGCACGCGCGGATCGCGCTCGCCCGCGGCGGCGATATGGATCACGGTGCGGGCGATGATCTTGCTCAACGGATCGGATGGATCGGACACCTGCAAGGCCGAGCAGACGCCAAGGAATGCCTCCAGCAGGGTTGTCGTGAGCGCGGAGTCGTTCTGTTCCTGCAGGAGTTCCACGAAGAGCAAGCCAGCGGATGCCATTTCAATCGGTCCCGTTAATGCGGGCTTCTCAGCCGCCGCGCACGTTTATCGTGCGTCTTGAGGCGACGCGTCTGCCTGTGTTGGCGTACAGAACTAACGGTCCCGCGCTGAAAATTGTGGTTATGACTTACTACCGGCACCGAAAATCGCGCGCCGCCCTTCATGAACGCGGCAAAAGGTTGGAGGCCAAACCAACAAAGTTTGCTGCCCAACTTTGCGCGGCCGGTCGGCGGCGTCTCACGCGACGGGATTTTCTTAGTTGGGATCGGATTTGAAGGCGTCGAGCACCCGCCGGTAGAGCAGCTCAGGGTCGCGCTCGCCAGAAATTGCCAGTGAAATCAAGGTGCGGACGATCTCTTTCGCCTGATCGTTGTCGGCATTGCTGATTTGCAGGGCCTCGCACACTTTCAGGAAAACCGCGAGCACCTGCTCGGTCTGGCCGGGCTCGAACGGAATGTCGGGACGGTGGAGGAACTCGGATAAGGACAGCGGCGGATTGACCATCGCGCAAGCTCCAGGCCGGACGGGCACGCCACTTATCGCTGAATTCATCTCAATTGCAATCGATGGTAATCCGTCTAAGTCGCGCTTATATTCCCTATTGTATCGGAACACGGTCCTTCGTTTACGCAGCGGCTATGCGCGTAGCGTCCCGCATATCGACGAAAATTGCGCGTTGTTTTTAGAAATTAGATTTCGCGGCGTCACGGCTGCTGGATTCTTACCATGCCTTTGCGTCGCTGCCTGATCGACGCGCCGCGGTGCTAGCGTCAGCCATGCAACGCATCTGGACCGGAGCGCCTCCACGCGCGCCGGTGACGGACGATTGTATCCGCATCTCACGCGGACCTTGGGACTTACGAAGTAGAAGGAGTATTAACGTGGAATCGCGGGAGAGATTTTCCAAATTCGACATCGGCGCCTGCAACTGCGGCGCCTGCGCGGAAGCGCCCGTTGAGACGATCGACATGTCGGCGTCGCGCCGCGGCTTCTTGCGCGGCGCGCTGGTGAGCGGCGCGGCTGTGGCCGGCGGCGCGCTCGCCTTTACGGCGCCGCGCGCGGCTTATGCGCAGACGACGATGACGCCCGACGCCGCGCTGCAGGCGCTGATGGACGGCAACCGCCGTTTCACCGAACGCAAGATGACGGCCTTCGACGAGGATCTCTCGATCCTCAAGCAGAACACCGTCGAGAAGCAGGAGCCGTTCGCGTCCGTTTTGTCCTGCGCCGACTCACGCGTGCCGGTGGAGATCGCCTTCGATCAGAGCATCGGCCATCTGTTCGTCGCCCGCGTCGCCGGCAACATCACCACGCCGGAAATCACGGCGAGCCTCGAATACGGCGCGCTGGTGCTCGGCACCAAGGTGATCATGGTGCTCGGCCACGGCAATTGCGGCGCGGTGAAAGCGACCATGGAAGGCAAGGCGGTGCCCGGCCAGATCAGCGCGCTCTATGCGCCGATCCGTCCGGCGGTCGATCAGGCCGGCGGCGATGTCGAGGTCGCGATCAAGGCCAATGCCAGGAACCAGGCGAAGACCCTCGCCCAAGCCTCGCCGGTGCTCGCCGGGTTGATCAAGGACAACAAGCTGAAGGTCGTCGCCGCGCATTACGATCTCGCCACCGGCAAGGTCGCGCTGTTGAGCTAAAGGCGCAAAGAGGGATCGGTCATTCCGGGGCGTGCACGTCAGCGCGCGAACCCGGAATGATTCTGCTGGAGCCTGTGCTCGCGCGCGGGCGAGGCGGCTCACGCCACGCGGCGGCCGTCGGCATCGATCAGGAGCGCGCCATCTTCCTTGCTGAAGGGGCCGGGCGGCAGGCGCTGCAGCAGGTCGAGCACCAACTCGCTCGGCCGGCACAGCCGCACGCCCTTCGGCGTGCACACGATCGGCCGGTTTACCAGGATCGGATGCGCCACCATGGCGTCGAGGATCGTCTCGTCGGCGACGCCGTCCTGCAATAAGCCGAGTTCAGCCGCCGGCGATCTGGCCTCGCGCAAAGCCTGCCGCGGCGAAAGCCCCGCGGCGGCGAACAGGCCGAGCAGTTGCGGCTTGGTCCAGCCGGTTTCGAGATAAGGGATCACGGTCGGCTTCTCGCCGGCCGCATCCAGGATCGCCAGCACGTTGCGCGACGTGCCGCAGGCGGGGTTGTGATAGATGACGGCGGACATGTCCCGGTGACTCGCTGCTGATGTCTGGCGGCCGCCTCGTAGCAGCCAGGGGGGCGGTTCACAATCTCTGCCACGGGAAGCGGGCGGCCGAGCGTAACGCGCATTGACGCGACGTCAGCCGCAACACGCCGACTGCTTCTTGGTCGGCTGAGGAGGCGGCGATGCCGAACCGCAGCCGCATCCGGCTTCGCCGCGCATCTTGTTCGCCGCATCGTCGGCACAGCAGGCATCGGCCTTTGCGGGCGCAGGCCCGCCGCAACACGCGCCGGCTTCGGCACCGAGCGGCGCAATATTCGTCGAGCATACCCCCGTCTCGGGCAGAACAAGCCGCACGTCATTGGCTGCGGCTTCATCGCCGGCCAGATGCGCGGCGATCGAGCGGACTTGTTCATACCCGGTCGCCATCAGAAACGTCGGGGCCCGGCCATAGCTCTTGATGCCGACCGCAAAGTAGTTCGGCTCAGGATGCGAAAGCTCCTTGTAGCCGTGTGGCGGCACGGAGCCGCAGGAGTGCAGGTTGGGATCGATCATCGGCCCGAGGGCGCGCGCGCTTTCCAGCGCGGGATCGAGGTCGAGTCGCAGTTCCCGCGT
The DNA here is from genome assembly GCA_029255525.1 of Pseudolabrys sp. Taxonomy (GTDB): domain Bacteria; phylum Pseudomonadota; class Alphaproteobacteria; order Rhizobiales; family Xanthobacteraceae; genus Pseudolabrys. The sequence continues at coordinate 3,957 of JANLJK010000131.1, read as the reverse complement.
CATCGACAAGTCCGGGCGTTGCCCGGTGGCGACGATGATGCGGTCGATCGGGCCGAGCGTCATCGATTGAGAGCCGCGCCGGCCGGTCACCATCAGGCCGCTGCCGTCGCCTTCGAGCATTTCCGCCGCAAAGCCGAGCACCAGCTCAAGCCGGCCACTGTCGACGAGCCGCTTGAGATCGCTGCCGAGCTTCCCACGCGCCGGCAATTGGTCGGCGGCGCCGCCGCCAAAAATGCGGGCGAGATTGTTGCCCCGCACGGCCCAGATCAGACGCATACCCGTGTCGGATTCCGTGAGCCGCGCGAGATCGAGCAGCGCGTTGGCGGCCGAATGCCCGCCGCCGATCACCAGCACGCGTCCACCGGCATAGGTATCGCGATGGACGCCAAGCACATCGGGAATGCCGTAGGCGATGCGTTCGGCGAAGCGATCTTCGCCGACGGTTTTCACGCCGGAAGCGGCGAGCGGATTGGGCCTATGCCAGGTCCCCGAGGCATCGATCACCGCCCGGGCCAGATCTATCCGCGCGGTGCCGTCCCGATGCTCGATCGTCAGCGCAAAAGGCGTGTCGCCGCGCGCCCGGCTGACAACCTTGTCGATGCCGAACCGGGATACGCCGCGCACGCGTGCGCCGGTTTCGATGAGGCCGCGCAGGGCAGGGGTTTCCGCCAGCGGCCGAAGATAGGCGTTGAACAGGTCCCGGCCCGTCGGCAGCGCATCGCTTGGCGGCTCCTGCCAGCCTTGCTGGCGTAGCAGAGCGGTCGAGGCTGTATCCGTGTTGAAGCGCCACGGCGAGAACAGCCGCACATGCCCCCAATCGCGAACATGAGCGGCGACGGTTTCGCCGGCTTCGTACAGCTTCACCGGAACCCCACGCGTGACGAGATGCGCAGCAGCGGCAAGGCCGACCGGCCCCGCACCGATCACGGCGACAGGGAAAGCTTTGTTCGGTTCGCTCATGCGGACACCTTTGATTTCTTTCGGCCGAGCTTCTTAGGTTCGCGTGCTCCAGGCGAGCAGCCGCTCACGCCGGCGCAGCAATTTTCCGACAGATAGTCGAGCAGTGCGTTCATGGTCTCGAACCGCGCGGCATAGATCATCGAGCGGCCTTCGCGCGCCACTGTTACCAGTCCGGCGTGACGGAGACGGTCGAAATGAAATGTGAGCGTGTTGGGGGCAAGCCCCAGCAGTTCGGCGACTTGTCCGGCGGACATGCCTTGCGGGCCGGCGCGAACGAGAAGTCTGAACACGTCGAGACGGTTGTCCTGGGCAAGCGCGGCGAGGGCCGTCACGGCATCCATCTTTTCCATATTTCAACGATAATTGAAATGATGGAGATGTCAAGGCGCGCCGTCAGGCTTGTTTCGTCTTTCCTGCAAAGAACTGGCGTTGTGGCGCTGTTATTGGAATTCGGGGTGTGCTGAGACGGCTTTCATTCAAGTCCTCGCGCCCACTCATCCCATTCATGCCAGGGCCTGTCGGGAAGTCCCAGGCTGGTGTCGAGCAGTTTTTGCGCGACGCGGGCCACTTTGACCCGGTCTCGCGTCTCATCTTCCTTTAGGAGGTGATCCTCGATCATCTTGCGCAAGTGTTCTTCCGAGAGAAGAACCGTCACGGCATGTTTTTCCGATTTGGCCATAGATGTCTCCTTCGCATCTCCGCGTCGATGTGGTTCCGCTGCGCTGCGTTTTTCGCGTGCTATGGTTTTGCTTCGGCAAACTGGTCGTAGGCGCGGAGTGCGTCGCCTCCGTGCGTCTTATGACTTCGGCGCCCGGACGATTCTGCCTTCGAGCGTCGTCGCCGCGGCGATCGTATTCGAGACGGTGCCGTATTTCCGGACATTGGTATGCATCAGTTCGAGACGACGGTCGTCCTCGTCGGTGTCGACGATCAGCTCGTAGGTGATCGACGCCATGAAGGGCGGGCTGTCCTGCCGCTTGCCGTGAAGGCGAACTTCCACGCCCCGGTATTTGAAGTTGTTCATCGGCGCGATGCGCTCGATGCCCTTGATCATGCAGGCGGCGATGGCCGCGAGCAGCAGTTCGGCCGGGTTGAAGGCATCAGCGCGTCCCTTCACATCGGTGTCGAGCGTGATCGCGGCATCCTTGCAGCGGGCGGTGCTGCCATGGGAATCAATGCGCGTGGCGACGACGTCGTAAGTGAGCATGGGGGCGGTTCTCCGAGCGCTTGCGGCAAGGCGCCGCCGGCCGAGGCGGCGCGCGCCACCATCGCTAACAGATAGCGGCGCCGGTCCGTTGCGATGGGTCAAAACGGCTGCGGATGCGGCAGGCGCCGCTCAGCGTTTGCGGTCGATGAAGGCGACGCCGATTTCGCCGCCGAGCCGCCAGACGACCTTGCAGTCGCGCCGGATGTCCATGTCTTCACCCGACACCGACAGGGTGAAAGTCTCCGGCATCTCGGTGTCGGAATAGAGCCTCGCGCCGCCGTCGGAAATATCGGTGATGATGCAGGTGCGCGGCAGCGCGCCGAGGCCGCAATGATATTGCGCCACGCGGTTGATCGACCGCCGCGTCCCTTTACGCCGTTCCCTGAACACGCTTGCTGACACTCTGCCCCCCGGCATGGAGGACGATGAGTAAGGCCGCCGCATTCAGATGCGCTTAAACGGGAAGCGAGAGTTTTAAGCGAAGTTGCGCGGACCGCGGCGCTTACGTCGCCTTGCGGAAGAAACCGATGATGAGCAGCAGGATGACCGCGCCGATCACCGCGTTGATGATCGCCGCGATCGTGCCGCCGACGAGCACGAAGCCGATGCGCGGCAGCAGCCAGCCGGCGATGACCGCGCCGATGATGCCGACCACGATGTTGCCGACCAGCCCCAGGCCGTAACCCGTGACGATGAGGCCGGCGAGCCAGCCGGCCACGCCGCCGATGATGAGCCAGACGATGATGTCGACGAGTGTCATGAGCGTTCTCCGGCATGCGCCGCGCGGCACCGGCGCGCCGCCGGTACGGCTGAGCAACTGCGACGAAAGTCTAGGGCGAGTCGACGGCCGCGATCCAGAGGCGGACGGCCGTCTTCCACGGTCTTCGTGGATTTGTCGCGTTTGATCGAGGTCAACGGTATCGCGCCGCGAAGCGTTTAGGTAAGAAACCGTGCGACGAATGCAGGGCGAGGTTGGTAAAAATGTACTCAAACAGGACAGAGCAGCCCGCCGCGATGAAACGGACCAGGCCGGCGCTGCTGGCGGTCGCCGCGGCGATGTTGATGGGAACCGTGCCGGCGCAAGCCGACGACGTGCCGAAGTTGGACGTCACCGCGAGCTGCCGCGCGGCGAGCCGTGCCTTTCAGAGTGGGCGCGACAACAGCGCCTGTCTCGCCGACGAGCAGCGGGCGCGCGACGCGCTCGCGTCGCAGTGGTCGAAATACAGCGCCGAGAGCCGCAAGCGTTGCACGCAGATGATCAACGACATCCCCGGCACGCAGAGCTATGTCGAGCTCTTGAGCTGCGTCGAGATGGCCAAGGACGTGCAGGAGCTGCCGAAGAATATGGATTGAGCGGGGCAGCGGCCGGCCGGCGCCGGCTGCGGGAGCCGGTGCGCGCCGCGCGCCAAAGCCTTTGATCCGTTTATAGAATATAGTCCTTGACAGCGTGACGCTGCTCCGCTAGTTTTGATCGAAGCTCCCGCGTCGCGCCCGCTTTTTGCCGGGCCCCGCCGCCGGGGCTTTTTTCGTGTCCCCATCATCACCGCAAGGACTATCGCTTATGGCGAAACGACCCCGCGCGTCCGCGGGCGCGTCGGCGCATGCGCCGTCGCCGCGCCGCTATGCCTACACGCCCGCGCTGATGGCGCATGGCCGCCACCGCTACGAACAGACCGAAGACAGTATCCCCGACATCGCCGTCGAATTCGGCATCCACAAGACCACCATGCAGCGCCTCGCCAAGCGCGAGGGCTGGGTGCGTTATGTGCCGCCGCCGCGCGATGTCTCCG
>JANLJK010000130.1:6607-7107 GCA_029255525.1 Pseudolabrys sp. | reverse complement strand
ATGCCGCCGCGCGCCGCGCGTCCGGCGCCGCCATTCGCGCCGCCGGCGCCGCGACCGACCGCCCGACAGCCGGAAGGCCGCCCGGGTGAGCCGGTCTCCGAATATGCGCGGCGGGCCGCTCCCCAGGGGCTCGACCCGCACGGCCGCCCCGCGCCTGTGCATAATTCTCCGGAGGAGGATCAGCTGGATATCCCGGCCTTCCTCCGCCGCCAGGCGAACTGAGGACGACCGAAGAGATGAGAAACGGCCCCGCACCCGCCAAAGTGCGGGGCCGTTTTGCTTAAAGTGGCGCACTGTGTTCGTTTAAGCTTTTGAAATTATGTGATTTTTTAAGTGAGGCGCACGGACGGCGCCGGGTCCCCTCGAAATCGTCCTTTCCAGTCGGGTTCCAGGCGTGAAACGAGGTCTTAAGGCTGCGGCCTGAGCTCGTGAAAATGCGGCGAAAAAGAGTAACAGTTGGTAAGAACGCGAGAGTTGGAGAAGCCGCTGCCCAGGCCAAC
>JANLJK010000130.1:0-6597 GCA_029255525.1 Pseudolabrys sp. | reverse complement strand
CCGCATCGTCACAGCATGCTGTCACAGATGTGTGGTTGACGGCCAAAATGTGATCCAGAACGGATCGGGGCTGGGGACCGCTCCCCAGAGTACGGGTGAGCGGGATTTGAGAGCCGATGACGGGCGCTAAGCAAACGACGCTACGCGATCAGGTCGCCGTCACCGGCGTCGGCGTGCATTCTGGCAAGCCGGCCACGCTGACGATGCATCCGGGCGACGACGACACCGGTATCGTCTTCCAGCGGGTTACCGCCGACGGCTCGATCGAGCGCGAAGTCCGCGCCGACGTGCGCTCCGTCACCGCCACCGAATTCGCCACCGTTCTTGGCGACGCCAAGGGCCCGATCTGCTCCACCGCCGAACATCTGCTCGCCGCGCTGCGCGGCCTCAACGTCGACAACGTCGTCATCGAGATCGACGGGCCGGAAGTGCCGATCATGGACGGCAGCGCCGCCGCTTTCGTCGACGCGCTCGACCAGGCCGGTCTTACCGATCGCGCGCTGCCGCGCCGCTACATCGAAGTCTTGAAGCCGGTGCGTGTGTCGAAGGGCGATGCCTTCGGCGAATTGCGCCCCTATGAGCACGGCTTCCGCGTCGAGGCCGAGATCCAATTCGACCATCCGCTGATCGGCAAACAGGCGCTCGCGCTCGACATCGAGCCGAACACCTTCCGCACTGAGATCGCCCGCGCCCGCACCTTCGGCTTCATGAAGGATGTGGCCAAGCTGTGGAGCGCCGGCTACGCGCTCGGCGCCTCGTTCGAGAACACGTTGGTCATCAGCGAGGACCGCGTCCTCAATCCGGAAGGCCTGCGCTTTGCCGACGAGTTCGTGCGCCACAAGGTGCTCGACGCGCTCGGCGATCTGGCGCTCGCCGGTCAGCCGCTGCTCGCCGCCTACAAGACCGTCCGTGGCGGCCACAAGCTCAACCACATGGTGCTGTCGGCGCTGATGGCTGACCCGACCGCATGGCGGGTGGTGGAGTTCTCGGACAGCCCGCGGCGGGCCCGTGGGCAGGCTCAAGGCCAGGCGATTCTGCCGGCCCCGGCCTTCGGCCCGGAAGTTTCCTGAATTTTCAGCGGTGTAGGGTTAACCCCACCGCCTTAATCCCGGCCGAATGTCCGCTTAATTGCTTGGCGAGGCCGCGTTATTTCGTCTAGACCAGCGCGGTTTCGGGGACTTTGCGCTAATATTTGGTAGATCGCGGCCACAATCGCCTAGGGGCCTGTGACCGTGCACACGCGTGCAGCATTCGGTGGGTGAGGAAAACGCGGCCATGGACTTTGTGACGTCGGCCGATAGACCGGTCCGGGCCGCAGGGCGCCGCTTCGCGCGTGCCGCCGCGCTGACACTTCTCGCCGTGAGCCTGGGCGCCTGCAGCAGCCTCGACTTCTTCAGCAAGAAGGACGACATGCCGCCGGACGAGCCGGCCGACAAGCTCTACAATGAAGGGCTTTACCAGCTCAACGCCAAGAATAATGCGAAGGACGCGGTCAAGAAGTTCGAAGAGGTCGACCGCCAGCACCCCTATTCGGAATGGGCGCGCAAGTCGCTGATCATGTCGGCCTTCTCGTATTATCAGTCGGGCCAATACGACGAGTGCGTGACTGCGTCCAAGCGCTACATCACGCTGCATCCGGGCAGCGCCGACGCCGCTTACGCGCAATATCTCATCGGCGCGTCCTATTACGACCAGATCCCGGATGTCACCCGCGACCAGGAGCGCACCGACAAGGCGATGGCGGCGCTGGAAGAGGTGATCCGCAAATATCCGACCAGCGAATACGCCAACAGCGCCAAGCAAAAGCTCGAGGTTGCCCGCGATCAGCTCGCCGGCAAGGAGATGGAGATCGGCCGCTACTACCTCGAGAAGAAGGATTACACCGGCGCCATCAACCGCTTCAAAGTGGTCGTCACGCGCTACCAGACCACCCGCCACGTCGAAGAAGCATTGCTGCGTTTGACCGAGTCCTATCTGGCGCTCGGCATCGTCGATGAGGCGCAGACCGCGGCCGCCGTGCTCGGGCACAATTTCCCCGACAGCGACTGGTACAAGCGCGCTTATGCGCTGGTGAAGAGCGGCGGCGGCGAGATCGCCGAGAACAAGGGCTCCTGGATCAGCCGCGCCTTCAAGAAGGTCGGGCTGGGCTGAGCCTCACTGTCATTCCGGGGCGGCCCGAAGGGCCGAGCCCGGAATCCATAACCCGCAGCGCTGCAGCGTCTGGATTCCGGGCCCGCTCGCCATAGCGCGTCGAAGACGCGCGTAAACGCGCTTATGGCGCGCGTCCCGGAATGACGGCCGTGATTCACAGCGTCCTGACCGTCTCTTGTGCCGGCCCGCCACGTCATTAATGATGAGCACGAATCGGCAACAAGCCGATGCTCGCCTGCGAGGGCGGGTCTGACGCATTACTGGAACCGCCGCTCCGCCATGCTCTCCCGACTTTCGATCCGCGACATTGTTCTGATCGACCGGCTCGACATCGATTTCGCCGGCGGCCTTGCCGTGCTCACCGGTGAGACCGGCGCCGGCAAATCGATCCTGCTCGATTCCTTCGCCCTGGCTTTGGGCGGCCGTGGCGACCAGGCGCTGGTGCGCCAGGGCGCCGAGCAGGGCCAGGTGATCGCGGTGTTCGACCTCGCCCGTAACCACCCGGCGCGCGCGCTCCTCAAGGCCAACGACATCACCGACGAGGACGAATTGATCCTGCGCCGCGTGCAGTTTGCCGACGGCCGCACCCGCGCCTTCGTCAACGACCAGCCTGCCAGCGTGCAGGTGCTCAAGCAACTCGGCCAGACCTTGGTCGAGATCCACGGCCAACACGACGACCGCGCGCTGGTCGATGCCGCCACGCATCGCAGCCTGCTTGATGCCTTCGGCGCGCTCGAAGGCGACGCCGCCAAGGTGGTGCAGCTGTGGGAGGCGCGCCGCGCCGCGCAGGAGGAAGCCGACGCGCACCGCGCCAAGGTCGAGCGCGCCAAGCAGGAAGGCGATTGGCTGCGTCACGCCGTCGACGAGTTGAACAAGCTCAGCCCGCAGGACGGCGAGGAAACGGCGCTCGCCACGCGCCGCACCACCATGATGCAATCGGAGAAGGTGGCCGAGGATCTGCGCGAGGCGCACGACCTTCTGGCTGGTTCCGGTTCGGCGGTGCCGGCGCTGTGGGCCGCGATCCGCCGCCTGGAGCGGCGCGCTCCGCAGGCCCCAACATTGGTCGAGCCTTCAGTGAAGGCGCTCGACGCCGCGCTCAATGCGCTGGAGGACACCCGCGCGCATCTCGAAGCCGCCTTGCGCGCCGCCGATTACGACCCGGCCGAATTGGAGCGCATCGAGGAGCGTCTGTTCGCGCTGCGCGCCGCGGGCCGCAAATACAATGTGCCGGTCGACAGCCTGGCGGCGCTCGCCAAGCAGTATCAGGATGACATCGCGATGATCGATGCCGGCGAAGGCCGGCTGAAGGAACTGGAAGAGACCGCGATCAGGACCGAGGCGGCCTATCGCAAGGCGGCCGAGGCTCTGTCGAAGGCGCGCGCCAAGGCCGCCGTCGCGCTCGACAAGGCGGTCTCGGCCGAGCTCAAGCCTTTGAAGCTCGAACGCGCCACCTTCACCACCAAGGTCGAGACCGATGCGGCGAGCGCGGGTCCGCACGGCATCGACCGCGTCGAGTTCTGGGTGCAGACCAATCCAGGCACCAAGCCGGGCCCGTTGATGAAGATCGCTTCCGGCGGCGAATTGGCGCGCTTCCTGCTCGCCCTCAAAGTGGTGCTGGCCGATCGCGGCTCGGCGCCGACTTTGGTGTTCGACGAGATCGACACTGGCGTCGGCGGCGCGGTGGCCGATGCCATTGGCGTTAGGCTGGCGCGGCTGGCGCGCGGCGTGCAGGTGCTCGCCGTCACGCACGCGCCGCAGGTGGCGGCGCAGGCGCAGCGCCATTACGTCATCAGCAAGGACGCGCTGGACAAGGGCAAGCGCGTGGCAACGCGCGTCACCGAGGTGGCGGCCGAGAAGCGGCGCGAGGAGATCGCCCGCATGCTGGCCGGCGCCGAGATCACCAACGAGGCGCGCGCTGCCGCCGAACGGCTGATCAAGGCGGCGGGGTGATAGTAGTCGTCGTCCTGAGGAGCCGTCGCCATTAGCGCGTTTACGCGCGTCTTCGACGCGCTATGGCGACGGCCTCGAAGGACCTGTGCCCGTCATCCTTCGAGGCTCGCTTCGCTCGCACCTCAGGATGACGGCGAGAGGTTGATGTGAGTAAGCGATGGCCAAAGCAAAAGTTCAAACCGACAAAACCCCCGTCGAACTCCTGACCAAGAAGCAGGCGCAGGCGGAGCATGCGCGGTTGCAAACCGAGATCGCCGGGCACGACAAGCGCTACTACCAGCAAGACCGGCCGTCGGTGAGCGACGCCGAATACGACGCGTTGCGTAAGCGCTACAACGCCATCGAAGAGCGCTTTCCCGAATTGCGCACTTTTGAATCGCTGTCGCTGAAGGTCGGCGCCGCGCCCTCCGGCAAATTCAAGAAAGTGCGGCACGCGGTGCCGATGCTGTCGCTCGACAATGCCTTTGCCGAGCAGGACGTGATCGACTTTGTCGGCCGTATCCGCCGCTTCCTCAAGCTCGCCGACGACGAGGAAATCGCGTTCAGCGCCGAGCCGAAGATCGACGGCCTGTCGATGTCGCTGCGCTATGAGGATGGCGCGCTGGTCACCGCCGCGACGCGCGGCGACGGCGCCGAAGGCGAGGACGTCACCGCCAATATCCGCACGCTTCATGATGTGCCGCAACAGCTCAAAGGCCGCAACATCCCCAAGGTCACGGAAGTGCGTGGCGAGGTCTACATGACCAAGGCCGACTTCCTGAAGCTCAACGAGCGGCAGAAGGCGGCCGGCGAACAGCCCTTCGCCAATCCGCGCAACTCGGCGGCCGGCTCCTTGCGCCAGAAAGACCCGTCGATCACGGCCTCGCGGCCGCTCGGCTTCTTCGCTTATGCCTGGGGTGAGATCAGCGGAGAGATGCCGGCCGACACGCAGACCGGCATGATCAAGTGGTTCGAGCATTGCGGCTTCACGACCAATCCACTCACCAAAATGTGCCGCTCGGTCGAGGAACTGATCGCTTTCCATCGCAAGATCGAGGAGCAGCGCTCGCACCTTGATTACGATATCGACGGCGTCGTCTACAAAGTCGACCGCCTCGATTGGCAGGAGCGATTAGGCTTCATCTCGCGCACGCCGCGCTGGGGCATCGCGCACAAATTTCCGGCCGAGCGCGCCACCACGGTGCTCAAGGACATCGAGATCCAGGTCGGCCGCACCGGCGCCCTCACGCCGGTCGGCAAATTGGAGCCGGTCGGCGTCGGTGGCGTCATCGTGCAGAACGTCACGCTGCACAACGAGGACTACATCAAGGGCATCGGCGGCAAAGGCGAGGTGTTGCGCGAGGGCCGCGACATCCGCATCGGCGACACCGTGATCGTGCAGCGCGCCGGCGATGTCATCCCGCAGGTGGTCGATGTGGTGATTGAGAATCGGAAGAAGGGTTCAGAGCCATATCTGTTCCCGACAAAGTGCCCTTGTCACTTGCATACGAAAGTGGTGCGCGAGGAAACCGCCACCGGTGAGGAGGGCTCGCGCGCTCGTTGCACCGGCGAGTTCGCCTGTCCGTTCCAGAAGATTCAGCATCTGATGCTGTTCGTTTCGCGCCGCGCCTTCGACATCGAAGGCCTGGGCGAGAAGCAGATCGAGCTGTTCTATCAAGAGGGCTGGGTGAAGGAGCCCGCCGACATTTTCACGCTCGAAGCGCGCAACAAGGCGCTCAAGCTGGAAGAGATCGAGGGCTACGGCGAGACCTCGGTCAAGAACTTGTTCGGCGCCATCAATGAGCGGCGCGAGATCGGTCTCGACCGTTTCATCTATGCGCTCGGCATCCGCCATGTCGGCGAGACCACGGCGTTGGCGCTGGCGCGCGGCTATGGCTCATGGGAGGCGTTCCACGATGCCTGCCTCAAAGTCGCCAAGGGCGATGAGGAAACGATCGCCGAGATGGATGCGTTGGACCAGATCGGCGAGACGGTGATCGCGGCGGTGGCTGCTTATTTCGGCGAGAGCCACAATCGCGGCATCGTCGAGCGCCTGACCAAGCAGGTGAAGATCCTCGATGCCGAGAAGCCGAAGAAGGATTCAGCCATCGCCGGCAAGACGGTGGTGTTCACCGGCGCGCTGGAGAAGATGACGCGCGACGAAGCCAAGGCGCAGGCCGAGCGCCTGGGCGCCAAGGCCGCGGGCTCGGTGTCGAAGAAGACCGATTACGTGGTCGCGGGGCCGGGTGCGGGCTCCAAGCTCACTGAGGCCAAGAAGCACAACGTCACGGTCTTGACCGAGGACGAGTGGCTGAAGCTGATTTCGTGATCTCCAGCGCGTCACTGGGCTGGGTCTGTAGTGGGGATCCGTGCGTAGCCCGGATGAGCGCAGCGAAATCCGAGACAGAACTGCGCGGGCTGAAACAGCCTTGACGCGGTTTCGATTCTGAAACCGACCGATAGGCTGTTTGAAAACTGAATCGACAATGCCTAGCGCGGCGCCCGCACCAGCGCGCC
>JANLJK010000129.1 GCA_029255525.1 Pseudolabrys sp. | reverse complement strand
TCATCGCCTTAAACCGCAAGATCGACGAGGCGACCGCGAAGGTCATCCACGACCGCCAGTTCGTGGAAGTGCTGATCGCGCCGGACTAAGAGGACGGCGCGCTGGAATACGCGAAGAAGAAGGCCAACGTGCGCGTACTGCGCATTCCGATGGCGGCGCAATCGAAGAATTTCATCGACACCAAGCGCGTCGGCTCCGGACTGCTGATGCAGACCGTCGACGACCGCGTGATGGTCACCGCGCGCTTCGTGGTCGGCACCAGTGCCGACGACGCCATTCTGCGCGCGCATGAGAAGATCCGCGCGAACATCGACCGCATTCCGGTCGGCATTCCTGAGCCGCTCATTATCGGCCGTGGCATCAATGATGTGGCCGCCGTGGTGCTGACCCTGTCGCCGAAGCCGGAAGCGGCTGCGCGCTACACCGACAAGGATCTCTATCAGCTCGCGCAACAGCTTCAGTTCGAGCTGATGAAGACCGACAACGCCGGGCTTAGCTACATTGCCGGCGGCAATGCGCAGCAGATTCGCGTCGAGCCGGACCCCGAAAAGCTCGCGCTCTACGGCGTCACCTTGCAACAGCTCGTCGCCAAAGTACGGGACGCCAACCGCTCGTTCCAGGCGGGGCAGGTGCGCGACAGCGGCACCATGCGCACGGTCGCCGCCGGACAAACCCTCGCCGGCATCCCCGATATCGGCCTGCTGTTGGTCACGACCCGCGACGGGCGGCCGGTCTATGTGCGCGATGTCGCCTCCGTGGTCATCGGCCCTAGCCCGCAGGAGCACCGCGTCTGGATGGAGATGCCGGCGAAGGGGGGCCATTGGGACCGGGTGCCGGCGGTCAGCGTCGCTTTCGCCAAGCGAGCCGGTGCCAATGCGGTTGTCGTGGCCGAAGAGTTGCGCGCGCGTCTGGAAAGCGTGCAGGGGAGGTTGGTGCCGCAGGACGTCAACGTCGCGGTCACCCGCGACTATGGCGAGACCGCCAACGAGAAGGCCAACGAACTCCTGTTCCATCTCGGCTTGGCGACGGTTTCCATCGTCGTGCTCATCGCTTTCGCCATCGGATGGCGTGAGGCGCTGGTCACCTTGGTCGTCATCCCCACCACCATCCTCCTGACGCTCTTCGCGGCGAAGGTGATGGGCTACACGATCAATCGCGTCAGTCTGTTCGCGCTCATTTTCGCCATCGGCATCCTTGTCGACGACGCCATCGTGGTGATCGAAAACATCGCCCGCCATTGGGCCATGAAGGACGGTCGCTCGCGCCTGCAAGGTGCCGTGGAGGCGGTGGCCGAGGTCGGCAATCCGACCATTGTCGCCACGCTGACAGTGGTCGCGGCGCTGCTGCCCATGCTCTTCGTCTCCGGTCTGATGGGGCCGTACATGGCGCCGATTCCTGCCAATGCTTCGGCGGCGATGTTGTTCTCGTTCTTCGTCGCCATGGTGATCGCGCCGTGGCTCATGCTGCGCCTGCATCCGGAAGGCAAGCCGGTGCACGAGCACGAGGCGCCGCACGGTGAGGATTTCCTCGGCCGGCTGTACCGCCGTTTTGCCACGCCGATCGTGCGCTCTCGTCGCAATGCCTGGCGTTTCCTCATTGGCGTCGGCGTGGCCACGATGGCAGTGTGCGTGCTGTTCGCCACCAAGAATGTTACGGTGAAACTGCTACCCTTCGACAACAAGTCGGAAATGTCCGTGGTCGTCGATCTGCCCGAGGGTGCGACGTTGGAGGACACCGAGCGCACGCTGTTCTCCATCGCCGATGTGGCACGGCAGGTGCCGGAGGTGCGCTCGATCGAGACCTATGCCGGCACGCCGGCGCCATTCAATTTCAACGGCTTGGTGCGCCATTATTATATACGCGAAGCGGCCGAGCTCGGAGAGCTTCACCTCAATCTGGCGCCGCGCGGCGAGCGCAGTCGTTCCAGTCACGACATTGCTCTCGATCTGCGCGCGCGGTTGAAGAAGGTCGCGCTGCCGGCCGGGACCGTCGCCCGCGTGGTTGAAGTGCCGCCGGGCCCGCCGGTGCTGTCGACGCTGCTGGCCGAGGTCTATGGCCCGGATTCGGCGACGCGGCGCGCCACGGCCGCGGAACTGAAGAAAATCTTCGCCTCGGTGCCCTACATTGTGGACATCGACGATTCCATCGGCGAGCCGCGGCCGCGTCTGCGAATCTCCATCGACCAGGACCGGCTTGAATTTTTCGGTGTCGAGCAACGTGACGTCTACGACACCATCGCCGCCCTGTTCGGCGGCACGACGGTCGGCTATTCGCATCGGGGTGAAGGCCGCGATCCGATCGAGATCGTGGTGCGTCTGCCTAAGCGCAATCTATCCTGGAACCAATTGCTGGCATCGACGCCGGTGGCGGCCAATACCGTGCCCGGCAATAAGACGGTGGTCGAGCTTGGCGACGTTGTGCGCGTGACCGAAGAGGTCGGCTCACCGGCGATCTTCCGCCGCGACGGACGTTTCGCCGATATGATTATGGCCGAGCTCGCGGGCACCTATGAGGCGCCGATCTACGGCATTCTCGATGTGGATACAAAAATTGCCGCGCATGATTGGGGCGCGCTCGCCAAGCCCACGGTCCGCTTCCATGGCCAGCCCGAGGACGAGAGCAAGCCGACGATCCTGTGGGACGGGGAGTGGGAGATCACTTACGTTACCTTCCGCGACATGGGTGCGGCCTTCATGGTCGCCATCGTCGGCATTTATATTCTGGTGGTTGCCCAGTTCGGCAGCTTCAAACTGCCGCTGGTCATCCTTACGCCCATTCCGTTGACGCTGATCGGCATCGTGCTCGGTCACTGGCTGTTCGGCGCGCCATTCACCGCCACCTCGATGATCGGCTTCATCGCTCTCGCCGGCATCATCGTGCGCAACTCGATCCTTCTGGTCGATTTTATCCGGCACGGCTCAGGCCAGGGCAAAGCCCTGCGTGAGGTGCTGCTGGAGGCAGGCGCGGTTCGCTTCAAGCCGATCTTGCTGACGGCGCTGGCGGCCATGATCGGCGCGGCGACAATCCTGCTCGATCCGATTTTCCAGGGCCTTGCGATCTCGTTGCTGTTCGGTCTCGCCTCGTCGACTTTGCTGACCGTGCTCGTGATCCCGGCCATTTACGTCGTGTTGCGGGACAAGAGCCAAGAGTCCAGATGAGCGTGACCGGGTTCTGAGCGCACCGCGCCGGTCTTGCCCCGACCAATTGAATGAATCGATCGGCGAAAAGTGCGTGTCAGTGCAAATCGCGCCGCCATTGAAATTAAGCCGCGCATCGACGAAATCTGCTAAGCGGATTAAAGATCGAATTGGCCGCGCCGCTGCAAACGCAAAGATATCTTAAGTGCCTGTGATTAATAGGAAATTTTCCGTCGCTCCGATGATGGACTGGACGGACCGGCACTGCCGGTTCTTCCATCGCCTGCTGACGCGCCGGACGCTGCTTTATACCGAGATGCTGACGACGGGCGCCATTCTGCACGGCGACCGCGCGCGCCTGCTGGGCTTCGATGCGGCGGAGCATCCGGTCGCGCTTCAACTCGGCGGCAGCGAACCGGCGGCGTTGGCGGAAGCTGCGCGCATCGGCGAGGACTTCGGCTACGATGAGATCAACCTCAATGTCGGCTGTCCCTCCGACCGCGTGCAGGAGGGCCGCTTCGGCGCTTGCCTGATGGCCGAGCCGAAGCTGGTCGCCGATTGCGTGGCTGCGATGAAGGCCGTTGTGAAAGTGCCCGTGACGGTCAAATGCCGCATCGGCATCGACGAGCAGGATTCGCAGGAGGCTTTGTTCTCCTTCACCGAGACGGTGAAGCCGTCTGGTGTCGACGTCTTGATCGTGCATGCCCGCAAGGCCTGGCTGAAGGGATTGTCGCCGCGCGAGAACCGCGAGGTGCCGCCGCTCGATTATCCGCTGGTGCGCCGGCTGAAGGAGGCGCATCCGGCCCTGCCGATCGTGCTCAACGGTGGCATCGCCAGTTTAGAGCAGGCGCGAACTGAGCTTGGCAATCTGGATGGCGTCATGATGGGCCGCGCCGCCTATCAGGAGCCCTGGCGGCTGCTTGGCGTCGATGCCGCGTTCTATGACAGCGAAGCGCCCTTCGCCTCGGCCAAGGAAGCCGGTCTGGCGTTGATCCCTTATCTTGACCGGGAAATGGCGAAAGGCGTGCGGCTCAATGCAATGACACGCCATGTGTTGGGTCTCTTCCGCGCGGTGCCGGGCGCGCGCGCGTTCCGCCGCCATCTCGCGACCGAAGCGGTCAAGGCCGATGCCAAGGCTTCCGTCATGGCTGATGCGCTGGCGCTGGTAGTGGACACTGAAAAAGATTTGGCGCACATCGCAGCCTGACTTTTCTCTTCCCGCCGATCGAGCCTTTCAAGGAAAATCAGGTGCTGGGTTATCCGATGAGCGAGATCCTGTTGCTCGTGCTCTGGATCGCGGGCGCTGGTCTTCTGGTCGGTATCCTCGCGGGCCTGTTCGGCATCGGCGGCGGCGCCGTCATCGTGCCCGTGCTGTATGAAGTCTTCCGCGGGCTCAACGTGCCGGAAGATCTGCGCATGCAGATGTGCATCGGCACATCGCTCGCCATCATCGTGCCGACGACAGTGCTGTCATATAAGGCGCACAAGCAGCGCGGCGCGGCGATTCCGGAGGTCGTGCGCATCTGGGCTTTGCCGGCCGTGCTTGGCGTCGCCATCGGCGCGGTGACGGCGAGCTACGCGTCGGCGGCCGTTTTCAAGATTGTCTTCGTGATTTTCGCCGGCTTCATTTCCGCGCGCATGCTGTTCGGCGCCGACCGTTTGCAATTGGGCCAGGAACTGCCTGGCCGCGCGTTGCTGTCGTTCTATGGCCTCATCCTCGGGCTGGTGTCTTCGCTTGTCGGCGTGAGTGGCGGCGCCATATCGAACGCCGTGCTCACACTCTATGGCCGCTCGATGCAGCAGGCGGTGGCGACCTCGGCCGGCGTTGGCGTGCCGATCACGATCGCCGGCGCCATCGGCTACATGCTGGCAGGCTGGCCGCACCAGGCGCAGTTGCCGCCTTTGTCGATCGGCTTCGTGTCGCTGATTGGCCTCGTCCTGATGGCGCCGGTGTCGAGCTACACGGCGCAATACGGCGTGCGGCTGGCGCACTGGCTGCCGCGTCGCAAGCTGGAGATCGCCTTCGGGAAGTTCCTCGGGCTCGCGTCGTTGCGGTTCTTGTTCAGCTTGATTTAGCCACCGTCATTCCGGGGCACGCGCCAACGGGTCCGCGCGAAGCGCGGCCCGATGGCAGGCTCCGCGCGTGAACCCGGAATCCAGCTACGGACTCAGTGCCAGTGTTCTGGATTCCGGGTTCGCGCTAACGCGCGCCCCGGAATGACAATGAAAATCACGGATAAGCCCGCAGGCGCAGGCGGTCGCCGCGCACTTCCCAGCTTTGCAGGCGGTTGAGGAAGCTCATGCCGAGCAGGTTGTTCTTGAGCTGGGCGTGCTGCACGACCAGCGCCGGCACCGAGCGCTCGATCAGGCTGCCGACGGCGAGGCGGTCGAGCGTGACGGGCGCTGCTTTGGTGCGGCCGTTGGCGGTGTCGATGTTGACCGAATAGTTCAGGATTTCGATCGGCAGGCCGGCGGCGCGCGCGGCGTCCTGGGTCAGCACGACCGAGGTGGCGCCGGTGTCGAGGACCATCGGGATTTTCACGCCGTTGATATGCGCGCCGATGGAAAAGTCGCCGCCTTGGCCGCGCACGATCTCGACATCGCGGCCGTGGGTGGCGACATGGCCGGGCAGCAGCTCGGCGATGACGCGGTCGGCCGCCTCGCGCAGCTCGAAGCGGTAGCTGTAGCCGATTACCAGCAGCAGGCCGACGACGGCCCAGAACATCGTCGCTTCCAGGGCCTGGGCCAGCCGTTCGCGGAAGACGGCGAAGAACAGGCCGGCGACGCAGAGCACCAGGACGACCTTGAGCGCGATGGCGCCGAGGTCGTGCCGCAAGAGGTTGGCAATGGCGTCCTGGTCGCTCGAGGCGATCAGCGCCGCCAGCGACAGGCCGACGCCCAGGACGAGGAGCCAGATCAGGCGGCGGCTCACGGCGTTACCCCGCGGCGGCTACGGGCGCGGCGCCCTGTTGGGCGAGGCGCGCCGGCAACCGGTCCATCACCTGCGCGCGTTCGGCCGCGCTCAGGCGGCCCCAGGCGGCGATCTCGTCGATGGTGCGGCCGCAGCCCAGGCACAGCCCGGAACGCGCATCGAGGGTGCAGATTTTGACGCAGGGGCTTTGGATCATCGCGGTCTCGGGGCCGAATCGCACCGAACATAAGTCTCGCGTGTCAGAAGGCAATTGCAGCTTTTGGTCTGCCTCAGGTGCCGGCGCGGAATAGCGGCCGGCGGCTCAGGCGGCGCTTTTCCTCGGGCGTCAGGATCGGCTCGCCCGGCGGCGTGATCGACGGGGCGTGCTCGGTCATGGGGGCCATGGCCGCCACCACGCGCTCCGGTGGGAAGGTGACAATGACTTCCGTACCGATGCGCAGCTTGGATTTCAGCACGAAGGTGCCGCCGTGCAGATCAACGAGACTCTTGGCGATCGGCAGGCCGAGGCCGGCGCCTTGTTCGGCCGACTTGATCGAGTTGGAGCCCTGGCCGAAGGAGGCGAGCACGATCGGGATTTCCTCTTCCGGAATGCCGGCGCCGGTATCCTTCACGCTCATGTATTGGCCGCCCGAGGCGGTCCAGCCGACCTTGAGCCAGATCTCGCCGCCTTGCGGCGTGAACTTGATCGCGTTCGACAGGAGATTGAGGCAGATTTGGCGGATGGCACGTTCGTCCGCCCAGAGCCGTGGCAGATCGCTTTCGAACATCTCGTGGATGGTGATGCCGCGATTGGTGGCGCGCAGCTTGAGAAGATGGTGACAATCCTCGACGATGCCGGCGAGCGAAACGGATTCCTCGTTCAACTCGTAGCGGCCGGCCTCGATGCGCGACAGATCGAGGATCTCGTTGATGAGACCCAAAAGATGCACGCCGGAATTATGGATGTCGGCGGAGTATTCCTTGTAAGCCGGCACGGCATGCTCGCCGAATACTTCGGTCTTCATCACTTCGGAGAAGCCGAGAATGGCGTTGAGCGGCGT
>JANLJK010000128.1 GCA_029255525.1 Pseudolabrys sp. | reverse complement strand
CCGCCGATCGACGGCATCACCTTCAACGAGCGCATTCATGCCCCGCTCGCCAAGGGCAAGGTGCGCTACGCCGGCGAGCCGGTCGCCATCGTCATCGCCGAAAGCCGCTACATCGCCGAAGACGCACTGGCCGATATCGTGCTCGACATCGCGCCGCTGCCGCCGGTCGTCGACCTCGAACAGGCGCTCGCCAAAGGCGCGACGCTGATCCACGAGGATGTCGGCAGCAACATCGCCGCGCATGTGCGTCAGACCAAAGGCGACTACGCGCAGGCCGCCGCCAAGGCCGACCACATCGTCCGCCGCCGTTTCCATTACGACCATGGCATGTCGTCGCCGATCGAAACGCGCGGCGTCGTCGCGCAATGGGACGGCCGCGCACATCACCTCACCGTGTGGGACACGACGCAGGCGCCGGTCTTTGTGCGCAACGGCTTGGCCGCGCAACTGGGCTTGAGCGAACGCAATGTGCGTGTCATCGCGCCTTTCGTCGGCGGCGGCTTCGGCCCCAAGATCATGATGTTCTACCCGGAGGAAATCCTCGTTCCCTGGGCATCGATGAAGCTCAACCGGCCGGTAAAATGGATCGAGGATCGGCTCGAGCATTTCGTCGCCACCACGCATGAGCGCGGCCAGATCCACGACGCCGAGATCGCGCTGACCAAGGATGGTAAGATTCTCGGCGTGAAGGACGTGTTCCTACACGATTCCGGCGCCTACGATCCTTACGGCCTGACGGTGCCGATCAACAGCCAGTGCACTTTGCTCGGGCCTTATGTCATCCCGCATTACGACAGCACATTCACGGCGGTGTTCACCTCCAAGCCGATCGTCACGCCCTATCGCGGTGCCGGCCGCCAGCACGGCGTCTTCGTCATCGAACGGCTGTTGGATTTCGCCGCGCGCGACCTCGGCATCGATCGCGCCGAGATCCGGCGGCGCAATCTCATTCCGCCGGAGGCCTTCCCTTACGACAACAAGATCATCTACCAGGACTTCGCGCCGCTCGAATACGACAGCGGCAATTACGAGCCGGTGCTCGACAAGGCGCTGGCCGCGATCGGCTATCAGGACTTCATCGCCAACGAACAACCGCGGCTGCGCGCGCAAGGCCGGCATGTCGGCGTCGCGCTCTGCTGCTATGTCGAAGGCACCGGCATCGGCCCTTACGAAGGCGCCAAGGTACAGGTTCAGGCCAACGGCAAGGTCAGCGTCGCCACCGGCATCGGCACGCAGGGCCAGGGCCATTTCACCAGCTTCGCGCAGATCGTCGCGGATCAGGTCGGCGTTGCGGTCAAGGACGTCGAAGTCATTACCGGCGACACCGATCAGTTCTATTGGGGCGCCGGCACTTTCGCCAGCCGCGGCGCGGTCGTCGCCGGCAACGCCATCAACGAAGCCGGCAAGGCCGTGCGGCAGAAGATCCTCAAGCTCGCCGCCGAGCATTTCGAATGCGCCGAGGAAGACCTCGTTCTCGCCAATGGCGAAGTGTCGATCGCCGGCGTGCCCGGCAACGCCGTCAAGCTCGGCGACCTCGCCATGCGCGCCAATCCGATGCGCGGCGCGGTAAAGCCGGGCACCGAACCGGGACTGGAGTCGACGCAGTATTTCGGCCCGCCAAAAGGCGCGACCGCCAATGGCGTGCATGCGATGATCGTCGAGATCGATCCGGATACGCTGCTGCTTAGTATCTTAAAGTACGTCGTCGTCCACGACTGCGGCACGGTGATCAATCCGCTGATCCTCGCCGGACAGATTCACGGCGGCGTCGCGCAGGGCATCGGCAATGCCTATTACGAGCAACTCACCTTCGACGACCAGGGCCAGTTGCTCACCGCCACCTTGGCCGACTATCTGCTACCTTCCTCGCTCGATGTGCCGCGGATGCACCTCGACCACACCGTGACGCCCTCGCCGCTCAATCCGATGGGGATCAAGGGCGCCGGTGAAGCCGGCGCCATTCCGGTCGGCCCCTTGTTCGCGCAGGCCATCGAGGACGCGCTCGGATTGACCGGCACGGCTGTCGAACTCCGCGAAATCCCGCTGAGCCCCAGCCGGCTGTGGGAATTGCTGGCGGCCGGCCAACGTTAACACCGCATTTTCAGTTGCTTTATTTGCACCCCGCCTCACACGAGGGGCTTGCAAGATCGTACGGAAGCATTATCTTGTTTTTTTGAAGCCACTGTTCGGCACCCGCCGGAAGGGGCTTTTTGCTTTTGTGGGGCAATCTGACATGTCCACGAATAGAGAGAGCCACATCAGGCTCACCTCCCATCCCGGCCATCGCGGGCCGGCGCGCTTCCCGATCAAATGGGGCGCGGCAACCGCGCGCGAGCGCGGGCCGATCATCGGCACCGTTTCCTCTCCAAGCGATCGCAACGCCATCGGCGCGCATGGCGGTTCTTACGCGCTGTATCGCGCGCTGGCCGTCTCGTCCGGCGCGCTCAGTCCGATCGCGCGGCCCGATCTCACCAATACGTCTCCCGTCGTCGATATCGGTCCCTTCCCGCAATGGAGCGAGACGGATCGCATCGTATCGCTCGACCCTTGGGGCCATCGCGTCGCACAGGACTTCGCGCGCGAACTTGCTGAAGGCGTCGATATCCGGCCGACCATCGCCGTCACCAAAGCGCGGCTGACGATTCCGGAATTCGCCTCCGGTGACTGGGGCGTGAAGACCGACGGCGAGATCGTGCGCGACGGCGGCGATATCGCCGTGACCAAGGCCGCGGTCGATCCGGTCTGGTATCTGCCGGGCATCGCCGACCGCTTCAATGTCAGTGAGGACAAGCTGCGCCGGACCTTGTTCGAGCAGACCGGCGGCATTTATCCCGAACTGGTGACGCGGCCCGATCTCTCGGTGTTTCTGCCGCCGATCGGCGGCATCACGCTCTATATTTTCGGCGATCCGACCGCGATCGCCGATCGCAAGCGGCAACTGACCTGCCGCGTGCACGACGAGTGCAACGGCTCCGACGTGTTCGGCTCCGACATCTGCACGTGCCGCCCTTATCTCATCCACGGCATCGCCGAATGCGTGAAGCAGGCGCAGGCCGGCGGCGCGGGCCTCATCGTCTATAACCGCAAGGAAGGCCGCGCGCTCGGCGAGGTCACCAAGTTCCTCGTCTATAACGCGCGCAAGCGGCAGGAAGGCGGCGATCAGGCGGCGACCTATTTCGAGCGCACCGAATGCGTGGCCGGCGTGCAGGACGCGCGCTTCCAGCAATTGATGCCGGACGTGCTGCACTGGCTCGGCATCACGCGCATCGATCGCTTCGTCTCGATGTCGAACATGAAATACGATGCCGTCGTCGCGACCGGCATCAAGATCGGCGAGCGCGTGCCGATCCCCGACGCGCTCGTCCCGCCCGACGGACAGGTCGAGATCGAAGCCAAGAAGGCCGCCGGTTATTTCACGCCCGGCGAGGTGCCGACCACCGACGCGCTCAAGACAGTCGTCGGCCGCAACCTCGAAGAGTTCTGACCATTTCGACCGTGACGCATAAGCTCGCAAGCGAGCGCGACGTGGCGTTGTCGCTATTGTCGGCGAGCGCCGTCCGTGAACGCGCGCGGGAAATGTTGACACTCGGCCGCGCCGACGCCTTGCCGCATTTCCGCGTCGACGCGACGAAGATCGAGACGACGGCGGACTATGTCGCCGACGTCATCCGCATGAACTATCCCGACCTGCGCGTGCCACTGCATGCGCGATGGCGGCACTTCGTGTTCGGCGGTCGCGACCTGTGGGCGGAGATCGCCGGCAAAGCATCCTGGCGCGATGCCGCGGCGAAGGCGCGCGCGGCTTTCGATCTTGCCATTGTCTCGGTGCTGCTCGATGCCGGCGCGGGCCCTGACTGGCGCTATCGCGACGACGCCACGGGTCTCATCACCTCGCGCTCGGAAGGTTTGGCGCTCGCCAGCTTGCGCATGGTCGAGGCCGGGCTGTTCTCGGCCGATGTCCGCGATCCGTTGCGCGTGGATGCCGCGCGCCTCGTGACTCTCACATCGGACGAACTGGCGCACGGCTTCCAGATCAACGCCAGCAATCCGCTCGCCGGCCTCGACGGCCGCGCCGCGCTGCTGGTCCGACTCGGCCGCGCGATGGCCGACAACCCAGAAGTTTTCGCCAGCAAGGACGCCGCGCGCGCCGGCGGCCTGTTCGATCATCTCGCTGCAATCGCCGACAACAATACTCTGCCCGCGCCGATGATCCTGCGCAGCCTGCTCCTGCATCTCGGCACGATCTGGCAGAACCGGCTCACGCTTGACGGCGTGCCGCTCGGCGATTGCTGGCGGCACAGCGCCATCACGCGCGCCGACGCCAGCAACGGCCTCGTGCCGCTGCACAAGTTGTCGCAATGGCTGAGCTATTCGCTGATCGAGCCGCTGCAACAGGCCGGCATCGCGGTCACCGACATCGACGGCCTCACGGGCCTCGCCGAATATCGCAATGGCGGCTTGTTCATCGACGCGGGCGTGCTGGTGCTGCGCGACGCGCAAGCCGCGCTGTCACCGATCGCTGTCGATGCCGAACTGGTGGTCGAATGGCGCGCGCTCACGGTGGCGCTGCTCGATGCGCTGCTGCCGCTGGTGCGCGGGCATCTCGGCGTCACATCCGCCGCCTTCCCGCTCGGATCGCTGCTGGAGGGCGGCACCTGGGCCGCCGGCCGCAAGATCGCCAAGGAAAAGCGCACCCACGGCGCCCCGCCCCTTACCATCATCAGCGACGGCACGGTTTTTTAGGATCCCGAGGCACAGGCCATGAACGGCGTCACCATCATCGATCACCCTTTGGTGCAGCACAAATTGACATTGCTGCGCGACAAGACGCGCTCGACCAAGGTCTTCCGCGAACTGTTCAACGAGATCGGCACGCTGCTCTGCTACGAGGTGACACGCGATCTGCCGCTCGAGATGATCGAGGTGGAGACGCCGCTGGCCGCGATGAAGTCGCCGGTGCTCGCCGGCAAGAAATTGGTGCTGGCGCCGGTCGGCCGCGCCGGCAACGGCTTCCTCGATGGCATGCTCAACTTGGTGCCGTCGGCGCGCGTCGCCCATGTCGGCGTCTATCGCGACCCGCGCACGCTGGTCGCCGTCGAATATTTCTTCAAGGCGCCGGACGACATGCCCGAGCGGCTGGCGCTGATCCTGCATCCGATGCTGGCGACCGGCAATTCGGCCGTGGCGGCGATCGAACGGCTCAAGGAAAGCGGTGCCAAGGCCGTGCGCATCGTCTGCCTTTTGGCGACGCCGCAGGCGGTCGAGAAGGTGCGCGCCCATCACCCGGACGTGCACATCTGGACCGCGGCCATGGACGACAGCATCGACGAAGCGGGCTTCATCCTGCCCGGCCTCGGCGACGTCGGCGACCGCATGTACGGCACGCGCTGAGCGGCCGGCTACGACGCGGCGGAAAAATCGTCGGTCCGTGCCTCCGCCGCGTCCGCTTCCACTTCTTCGGAAGCGGCTTCGGTGTCTTTCATATTCCCGATCGGGAACATTCCCGCCTCGCTGGGCCTCGAAATGGTCAGAAAGTACCCGATCGAGCACATGCGCGGTGGGCGCGGTCTGGCAGCAAACACCCAGATCGTTCATGCCGCGAGTGGTGCGACCAGGCCGGCCTATCAGACTGTTCCTCGCACGGCCTTAAGAAGATCGCCGCGACGATTTGCGCCGAGGCAGGTGCTCCCGACCGGCAGATGATGGCTTTGTTCGACTGGTCGAGCGAGAAGATGGCCAACAAGTACACTCCGCCGCCGCGCGCAAGGTGGTGCTGGCCGTCGAGGCGAGCCGCCTGCGAGGCGGCGCTGTACGCGGTGTCGAGCAAACCGTGAACAATGCGGAGGCGGGGTAGATTGCCCCCACCCTGTCCTAACCATCTGAAAAATAGACGTATTTTTTGGTGCTGGTGGGAGAGGTAGGACTCGAACCTACGAAGGCTTAGCCAGCGGATTTACAGTCCGCCCCCTTTGCCGCTCGGGACACTCTCCCCCAAGCCGGCGAACCCCGTTGATCTCATAAGACAAACGGCGGCGGCCGAGGTGGCGGTCTTATGCGGACCCGGTGCCGCGAAGTCAATGGAGGCTGTTCGCCCGGGGGCGGATCGGCTAATCCACGAGCCCATTCCTGCCAAAAGCGGCCCGAAACCATGTCACGACCTCCCATCCACCGCCCCCGGACGGGCGCCAAACCAGGCGCCACACGGGAACAGATCGAGCGGCGCGAGCGCTTCGAGCGCGCGCGGCGCGAGAGCCTGCGGCCAGAGGGTGAGGGCCCGGCCGTGATGTATGGCTGGCACACCGTCACGGCCGCGCTTGCCAACCCGGCCCGCGTTATCCGCCGCCTGCTGGCGACCGAGAACGCGGCGCGCCGCCTCGCCGACGAAGGCATCGTCTCGCCGGTCGCGCCGGAAGTTGTGCGGCCTTCGGCCATCGCCGAACGGCTGCTGCCCGATGCCGTGCATCAGGGCCTCTATCTGGAAGCGGACGCCCTGCCCTCGCCGGCCATCGAAAACCTGCCGGCCAAGGACCTGGTGCTGGTGCTCGACCAGATCACCGATCCGCACAATGTCGGCGCCATCTTTCGCTCGGCTTCAGCCTTCGCGGTGACGGCCATCGTCACCACACAGCGCCACAGCCCGGAGGCCACCGGCGCGCTCGCCAAGGCGGCCTCCGGCGCGCTCGAGCATGTGCCGCTGGTCAGCGTGCAAAACCTCGCGCGTGGTCTCGCCGCGCTCAAGGCCAATGGCTTCATGGTGGTCGGGCTCGACAGCGAAGGCGAGAGCGATCTCTCCGCTCTGCCGTTGAAGGCGCCGGTCGCGCTGGTGCTTGGCGCCGAGGGCAAAGGCCTACGCCAGCTCACGCGTGAAACCTGCGATCATCTGGCGCGCATCGATCTGCCGGGCGCGATCAAGAGCCTCAACGTATCGAATGCCGCCGCGCTCGCGCTCTATGTGGCGAGCCGCAAGATCGCGGGCGGGAGATGAACGCCCCCCAAGCTCCCGAGCAGCGACGGAGCACGCGCAAACAAGTTTGCGCAGTTTGCGCAAAAGCAAACTGCTATGTCGGGGCACTATGACCTCCCGCCGGGAGCCGGCTGACGACGGGCCGCTGAAACAGGCGG
>JANLJK010000127.1 GCA_029255525.1 Pseudolabrys sp. | reverse complement strand
GTCGCGCTTGGCCATCACCTCGGCCTGCGCCTGCGCGATTCGTGTCAGTTCCGGATCGAGCGTCACCGCCGGCAGGCCGTTATTGGCGCGATAGCCGGAAATCATCGACGCCGCCGCCGCATCGTCCAGCGTCGCTCCCGGCTGCGTCAAATTGCGATAGAAGCTCGGCTCGCTCTTCGGCACGTAAGTGTCCGTGCCGGCACAGGCCGCCAAGCCGGCAACGGCGGCCAGAACCAGAAAGCAACGAGCCAGTTTCATCGGCAGAAATCCTTAGGGATCGATGGCGGCGACATAAGCCCCACGACCATGGCCGAACGGTGGTGAAGGAACCGCTTACACGTGCGTTTCCTGCAACGACGGCTGGCGCGCATGCCGGGCGTCAACTACCATGACACAAAAGACGGCGGCACCACCTGCGTGCGAGGCCCTCACTGCCAAGCCCGCGGGGCGGAACGAACTGCCGAGCACGCAGGGAGGATGGCATGAGGCGATGGAGCACGTTCGTGCTCGCGGCGTTGCTGCTGATGATCGCGCCGCAGATCCAGGCACAGGCACAAGACAAATATCCGAACCGGCCGATCAAGGTGATCGTGCCTTACGCGCCGGGCGGCGCCACCGACATCGTCGCGCGCATCATCGGCGACGAGGTACAGAAGATCACCGGCCAGGGCTTCGTGGTGATCAACAAGCCCGGCGCCAACGGTCTCCTGGCGATCGAGGAAATGGTGAAATCGCCGCCCGACGGCTACACGCTGATGCTGGGCAATGTCTCGACCAACGCCATCACGCCGATCATCTACGCCAAGAAGATGAACCTGAACTACACCAAGAGCGTCGTGGCGGTGACGCGGCTGGTCGACGTGCCGGCCTTCCTACTCGTCACCGCGGCCAACGGCTTTGCGCCCAAGACCGTGAAGGAGTTCACCGACTACGTGAAGGCCAAGCCCGGCACCTTGCGCTACGGCACGGTCGGCATCGGCTCCTATCCGCATTATGACATGGCCTATTTCCTCAAGCGCGCCGGCGATCTCAATGTCGCATCGCTACCGAACAAAGCCGGCGCCGCCGGCGTGATCCAGGACATGCTGCGCGGCGACGCGCAGGCGACGTTTCTCAATGTCGCCTCGACCGGCGGGCAGGTGCAGGCGGGTAAGCTGCGGGCGCTGGCAGTCGTCAACCGCGAGCGGCTGAAGGATTATCCCGACGTGCCGACGATGCAGGAAGCAGGCTTCGCCGATGTCGGCACCGTGGCGTGGCAGGCGCTGTTCGCACCGGCCGGCACACCAACGCCGGTGCTGGAAGCACTCTATCACGCCGTAAACCTGGCGTTGGAAGAGCCGGCGACGGTGGCGAAGTTCAAACAGCAGTATTTCAACGTGGTGCCGAACAAATCGCTCGAGCAGGCGCAGAGCTGGCTCGCCGAGGAAATGGCGCACTGGGAGAAGATCACCACCGCGGTGAATATCGAGGTGGGGCAGTAGCCGTTGCTATCGCCGCCGCTTCCTTCTTTTCCCTCCCCCTGAAAGGGGGAGGGTCAGGGAGGGGGTCACGCAACGTTGGAAGTTTCAGATGCCCCCCTCCCGCTCGTCATCGCCATAGCGGCCGAAGACGCACATAAACGCGGTTATGGCGATGATGAGCGACCTCCCCCTTTCAGGGGGAGGTGGAAGAAGAACGCAACGCCCGCCACACCCGATCCGGCGTCGCCGGCATGTCGAGCGCCGCGCCCTGCGGCAGCGCGTCGAGGATGGCGTTCATCAGCGCCGGCGGCGCGGCGGTGGTGCCGGCCTCGCCCGTGCCTTTAACGCCAAGCGGATTGGTGCGGCAGGCGACCGGATGATGCTCCACCGTCATCGCCGGCATCAGATGCGCGCGCGGCATGCCGTAATCCATGAACGAGGCCGAGACCAGCTGGCCGTCGGAATCATAGACCGTGTTCTCGACCAGCGCCTGGCCAAGCCCCTGCGCGACGCCGCCATGCACCTGGCCTTCGACGATAGTGCCGTCGAGCAGATTGCCGCTGTCGCCGACCGCGACGTAGTTGACGATGGCGAGGTCGCCGGTGTCCGGATCGATCTCGACTTCCGCGACGTGGCAGCCATTCGGGAAGGACGGTGGCACCTTGATGGTGCCCAAGGTATCAAGGCTTTCCGGGATCACGCCCTGGCGGGCCAGTTCGACCGAGCGCTCTGCCACCTCGAACAAGGTGACCTCGCGGTTCTTCACCGAGAACTTGCCGTCCTTGTAGTCGACGTCGCTCTCGTTCGCCTGCAACAGAATGGCGGCGACGCGCTTGCCTTTTTCCAGCACCAGATCGGCGGTGCGGGCAATGGCGCCGCCGCACATCATGGCCGAGCGCGAGGCAACCGCGCCAAAGCCCGGAACGTCGCGCGCGCTGTCACCGCTGAGCAGCTTCACGCTCTCGAACGGCACGCCGAGCCGGCGCGCCGCCACCTTGCCGAACACGGTCTGGTGGCCCTGGCCGCTGGCACCGGCGCCGATGCTGACATTGACCTTACCGCCGCCCGGGAACGTGATGCGGGCAGCCTCCTCCGGCCAGGCGCCGGCGATTTCCAGATAGCAGCCGACGCCGATGCCGCGCAGCTTGCCCTGTTTCTTCGCGGCCCTCTTGCGCACGGCGAAACCGTCGTAATCGGCCAACGCCAACGCCCGCTCGAGCGCCGCCGGGAAGTCGCCGCTGTCATAGGTCGCGCCGAAAGCCGTCGTATAGGGCATCTGCGCCGGCTGGATCAGGTTGCGCCGGCGCAGCTCGGCGGCGTCGATGCCGGTCTGATCGGCGGCGGCATCGATGACGCGCTCGACGAGATAGCTCGCCTCGGGCCGGCCGGCGCCGCGATAGGGCCCGGTCGGCAGCGTGTTGGTGAAGACGCAGCGCGAGTTCAGTTGCGCGTGCGGAATGTCGTAGACTGTCGGCAGACAACCGGAGATGTGCAACGTCACGCAGAAATGCGCGACCCCAGTGAAATAGGCGCCCATATTGCCGATGCAGTCGACACGCAGGCCGAGGAACTTGCCGCGCTTAGAGAGCGCCAGTTCGACCGTATAGAACGAGTCGCGGCCCTGGTTGTCGGTGAGGAAGGCTTCCGAGCGCGTCGAGGTCCAGTGCACCGGCTTCTTCAGCTTGCGCGACGCGTAGAGCATCGGCACGTATTCGGGATACAGCCAGCCCTTCATGCCGAAGGCGCCACCGACATCCTCGGCGACGAGATGCAGCTCGTCCGGCTTGAGGTTCATCGCCTCGCAGATCTGGCCGCGCAGCGACGCGAAGCCCTGATTACCGCAAAGCAGTTCGTAACGGTTGTTCGCAGTGTCATAGCTGGCGGTTGCCGCGCGCGGTTCGAGCGAAGCAACGACGAGACGCTGGTTGACCAACTCGACCTTCACCACATGCGCGGCCTCGGCGAAGGCCTTTTCCAGCGCCGCGTTCTTCTTGCCGTCGGGGTCCTGCGGCGCGGTCCAGTCGAAGCCGACATTGCCCGGCGCTTCCGGCCAGAGCAGCGGCGCGCCCGCCTTCACCGCATCGCGCGCGTCGGTGACCGGCGTGAGGGTCTCATAGTCGACCTCGATCTTCTCGCCAGCGTCCTGCGCCAGCGCGGCCGTCTTGGCGATCACCATCGCCACAGGCTCGCCGACATGCATCACACGTTCATGCGCCAGCGACGGCCGATGCGGCGACACCGGCATCTTACCGCCACGGCCGGGGATCGGATGGGCATGCGACAGCGAGTGGAAGTGCTCGCCTTCCAGATCGGCGCCGGTGAGCACCACCACCACGCCGGGCGAGGCTTTCGCCGCCGCCGTGTCGATGCGCGTGATCTTGGCGAAGGCATGCGGCGACCGCACGAAATAGGCGGCGAGCGCGCCGTCCGGCTTGACGTCGTCGCCGAAATGGCCGGCGCCGCGCAGGAGCGCATCGTCTTCGATGCGGCCTGTCCAGGCGGTGTCGGTGGTGCGGGCGGCAGTTGCTGACATGATGAAAACTCCGGAAGGTCTTAGAGCGTACGATCGGTGATACCGGCCTTGGCGTAAAGCGCGTTGATATGCGCCTTCACCTCTGGGTCGGTGGTGTCGTTGGCAGGCCGGTGGGCCCAGCCCACTTTGGCGCGGGCAAAGATCGCCATCTCCTCGTCCTGCTGCGAGGTGCCACCCGAAATCCCATAGGCGCCCACCATGTCATCGCCGCGAAACACCGGCGCGGCGCCGCCGGAAGCGGCGATGCGGCCATTGGTCATGGCGGCGAGGCTGACCAGAAGCTGCGGATTGCGCTCCTTGAACCATTGCTGGATCACCAGCCCATCGGGAAAGCGCGGGCTCATCGAGCGGAAGGCGGCAACCGTATAAGCCTTGGCAATGGCGGTCTCCGGCGTAATGAAGCCGGCCTCGTCCATGCGCTCGACCGCGATGATGTGGCCCTCCGGCCCAACCACGGCGATCGACACCGGCACGCGCATGGCGTCGGCCTTCTCGACGACGGCCTGAATAAACTGGCGGCATTCCACCGCCCGTAACTTGCCCATGTCCGCGCCTCCCCGACGCATTTTAATTCTTCGTTAAGGATCAACTGCCCAGTAATTAACCGCAAAACAACCGGTCCGAGAATATCGTCCCCACAACCCGGAATGGATGATGGTCTACGATTCTCCCGCCCCCGCCACCGCGCGCGACCTGCGTTTGGTCGTGCTGTCCGGCGGCATCTGTTTTGCAGTAAGCCTGCTCCTGTTTGAATTCGTCGTTCCGGTCCCTCTGTGGCTCGGTTTCGAGCCTTCGCTTCTGTCGTCGATCACCTGCGCGGCACCGCTCGCCATGCTCGCGATGGCGACCGCGGGCCTCATCCTGGCCCGAAGTCTGCAACTGCACAATCAACGTATGCGCGTCGCCCTGAACAACATGTCGCAGGGCCTGTGCATGTTCGACCGCAATGCGCGGCTGGTGATCTGCAATCAACGCTATCTCGACATGTACAAAGTGCCGGCGAAGATCGCCAAGCCCGGCATGTCACGGCGACAGTTGCTCGAATATCGGCGCAAGAACGGCACCTTCAGCGTCGACATCGAAACCTACGAGCGCAACACCAACGCCGCGATGGCCAGCGGCAAAATCACCGCGACCGAGGTCGTCACCGGCGGGCGCCGGATCGCCATCGTCAACCGGCCGATGTCCGATGGCGGCTGGGTGGCGACGCACGAGGACATCACCGAGCGGCACGATGCCGAGCGCGAACGCGCCACTATGCAGGAGCAGGAACAGCGCCGTGCGACGATCGAGCAGGCGATCATCCGTTTCCGCCAGCAGGTGGAGGCGCATCTCCACAGCGTCAGCGGCAGCGCGATGACCATGCGCGCGGCGGCAACCACGCTGCTGACCAATTCCGGCCACACCGCCAAGGGCGCCGAGAGCGCGGTCGGGGCCTCCAACGAAGCCTCCGTGAATATCGACACCGCCGCGGTCGCAGCCGATCAGCTTGCCACCTCGATCGGCGAGATCGGCGCGCAACTGGCCAGAACCACCGAGATCGTGCGCGCCGCGGTAAGCGAGGCGCAGGGCACCAATGATCAGATCACGGCGCTCGCGGCCGCCGCCAAGAAAATCGGCGACGTCATCAAGCTCATTCGCGCCATTGCCGGGCAGACCAACCTGCTCGCGCTCAACGCTACCATCGAGGCGGCGCGCGCCGGTGAAACCGGCAAGGGCTTCGCCGTGGTGGCGCAGGAGGTGAAGTCGCTGGCGGTGCAGACCGCGCAGGCGACCGAGGACATCTCCAGGCTCATCATGTCAGTGCAGGAAGCCACCGGCTGCGCCGTGCAGGCGATCGGCCGCATCGCCGCGCGCATGCAGGAGATCGACGCTTACGCCAACGGCGTGGCGTCGTCGGTGGAAGAACAGAGCGCGGCCACCACCGAGATCTCGCAGAACGTCACCAGCGCCGCCGAGGGCGCCAAGCTGGTCGTCAACGTGCTCGACGCTGTCGCGGGCGCCGCCGGCGAGACCCGCATGTCGGCGGAGAGCGTGCTCGGCGCCTCGCAGGCGGTGGAAGCCGCCGCCACCGAGCTGCGCCAGGAAATCGAAGGCTTCCTCGGCCGCGTCGCGGCTTAAGGTCAGAACAGCCCCGACAGCCAGTAGAACAGCGCGGCGATGATGGCCGAGGCCGGGATCGTCACGATCCAGGCCACGACGATGTTGTTGGCCACGCTCCAGCGCACGGCCGAAAGCTTGCGCGCCGCGCCGACACCGATGATCGCGCCGGTGATCGTGTGCGTGGTCGACACCGGAATGCCGAGCCACGTCGCCCCGAACAAAGTCAGCGCGCCGCCGGTCTCGGCGCAGAAGCCCTGCATCGGCGTCAGCCGCGTGATCTTCGAGCCCATCGTCTTGACGATACGCCAGCCGCCGAGCAGCGTGCCGGCCGCCATCGCCACCTGGCACGAAATCACCACCCAGAACGGCACATGGAATTCGCCGCCGAGATAGCCCTGCGAATAGAGCAGCACGGCAATGATGCCCATGGTCTTCTGCGCATCGTTGCCACCGTGGCCGAGCGAATAGAGCGACGCCGAGATGAACTGCAGACGCTGGAAGGTGCGGTCGACCGCGAAGGGCGTCGAGCGCAGGAACAGCCACGACAAGGCCAGCACCATCATCAGCGCGAGCAGGAAGCCGATCACCGGCGAGGCGACGATCGCGGCCGTGGTCGGCAACAGGCCATGCCAGACGATGGACGAGACGCCCGCCTTCGCCATGCCGGCGCCGACCAAACCGCCAACCAGCGCATGCGACGAGCTGGACGGGATGCCCAAACCCCAGGTGATCAGGTTCCACAGAATGGCGCCCATCAGCGCGCCGAACACCACACGCGCGTCGATCGCGGCGGCATCGATGATGCCGGTGCCGAGCGTGTTGGCGACATGCAGGCCGAAAAACAAAAAGGCGATGAAGTTGAAGAAGGCCGCCCAGGCAACCGCATATTGCGGGCGCAGCACGCGGGTGGAAACGATAGTGGCGATCGAATTGGCCGCGTCATGCAGGCCATTGAGAAAGTCGAAGGCGAGCGCGACCGCGATCAACCCGACCAGGACGGGGAATGAGAGGGCGACGTCCATCAGGTCAAGCTCCGCC
>JANLJK010000126.1 GCA_029255525.1 Pseudolabrys sp. | reverse complement strand
CTCGGCGCGCCATCGCGGCGTCTTACGGCGCACGGGCCGCGCTTTGTGGCGGCGCATCAGCGCCCACCATCAGCCGGCTCCCGGCGGGAGGTCCTTGTGCCTCCAGGCGGAGCCCCGTCGCCGCTCGGGAGCTTGGGGGGTGCGTTCATCCCCGGCCCGCGAGCGCCGCGCCCTGCTCCGCCACACGACGCCTCATGACAGCGCCCTCAGATGAGCAGGACAAGAAGGACTATAGTCTATAAAGGAAGATAGGGCAAGAGGAGATAGGAATATTTTTTGGGGCAACGGTTACAGGTCGTAGGGCGGGTTAGGCGAAGCCGTAACCCGCCGGCCTCCGGCGGCAGCAGGCGAAAGAAAGGCGGATTACGCCCCCCTAACGCGCCTTACTGGCTTCCATGCCGCAATAGTAGCCTCGGCTCATGCCGAATTATCGCCGCGCCTTCGTACCCGGCGGATGCTGGTTCTTCACCGTCAATCTGCAGGAGCGGCGGCGGAGGCTGCTTGTCGAGCGCATCGATTCGCTGCGAAACGCTGTCGCGCAAACCCGGCGGACATATTCGTTCGACATCGACGCTTTCGTCGTGCTGCCGGACCATCTGCATGCGGTCTGGACGTTGCCGCCGGGCGACGCCGACTTCTCGACGCGCTGGCGGCTCATCAAGACGCACTTTGCCAGGGCGCTGCCAAAGCAAGAGCAACTGGACACGGTTCGGCAAGCACGCGGTGAGCGCGGCATCTGGCAGCGACGATTTTGGGAGCACCTGATCCGCGACGAAAGGGATTACGCGCGGCATATCGAATATTGCTACATCAATCCGGTGAAGCACGGGCTTGTGACACGGGTGCAGGATTGGCCGCACTCCTCGTTTCACCGCGACGTCGAGCGCGGGATTTTCCCGCAGGATTGGGCGGGCGATGCTGCGCTATCGGGAGAATTTGGCGAAGCTTTGTAGAACGGGTTAGGCGAAGGCGGAACCGGCCGTCCCGAGGCGTGCTGGTCAAAGCAAGATGGCGGGTTACGCCTTCGGCTAACCCGCCCTACGCTCCGTCGCCCAGACACCCAAAACAAAACCCCGCCGGCCAAGCCGACGGGGTTTGCGGATCACGCGAAACAAAGAAGTGGTACGCAAAACTGATGGAAGCGACTTGGATCGCTCCCTGAGAAGAAAGCGACTTAGATCGCTTCCTTGAGATCCTTGGCGGCGCGGAACGCGACCTTCTTCGACGCCTTGATCTTGATCGCTTCGCCGGTGGCCGGGTTGCGGCCCATGCGGGCGGCACGCTTGCGCACCTGCAGGATGCCGAGGCCGGCGATCTTCACGCGCTCGCCCTTCTTCAGGTGCTTGGTGATCAGGGTGATCAGGTTGTCCATGATCTCCAGGCCCTGCTTCTTGGTGAGCTGGTGGGTCTCCGAGAGCGTCGCGGCAAGGTGACGGGTGGTGACCGGCTTGGCGGCTTTCGGTTTCGTTGAGGCGGCGGCTTTAGCCATCTGAGTAACTCCTTGAGCGCACCATGCGCGAGAAGGGCAAGCACTACGAGATTCGTGTGTTCGTGCAAGCATTTCGGCGCATAAAATGGGGGCTTAGTCACAGAAACCGCGCAAAAAAGGCCGTGCGGTGGGCCTTTTTTACCGCTCGCCGGGAGGCGGATGGCCTTTTCCCCTTGTAAACCGGCCCCGAATCACCCCTGCCCGCACGCGGCCGCGACGCACTTCCATCGCTGAAGCGTGCCGGCCGTGTGCCGCATGACGGCCGCCTCGACGTCATGCCGGCCGCGTGTTCGCGTCAGGTATCGCGCCATAGCGTGCGCATTGCCGCCCGCGGCGGATTCGGCTATGGAGGCGCTGCACGCGCCCGTAGCTCAGCTGGATAGAGCGTTGCCCTCCGAAGGCAAAGGTCGGACGTTCGAATCGTCTCGGGCGCGCCATTCTTTTCATCGACACAGAATGAATGGCGGCGCACCGCGGCATTTTTTGCTGCGCCGGCTTGCCGCAGGCAAAAGTTTCCCGGCCCTTCGCCGCTCCACCCCTTTCAAATCAAGGCTTTGCACGACGTTCGATTGGCGCGCCGCTTGCACAACCCCTGCCATCCATCGTCGATTAAGAAGACGGGCAATTCATATGACAGCGATCGGCTCAAGCTCCTCCGGAATTTCCATCGGCAATTTTGTGGCATTGGATCTGTCGAAGCTGACGGCGATCAAGGCATCGCCCGAGATGATGGCCGAGATGGAGGAAACCTGGAAAGGCCAGTTCAAAATTCCCGTCGGCAAGGCCGACAACGACCCGTCGAATATCTACGCGACGGTGAAAGTGAACGGCAAAGTCGTCGCCACGCTCTACAACAGCGGCGGCGCGATGACCTCGAATGCCACCGGGGCGCAAGTGAGCGGCCTGCCGAGCATGGGCGAAGGCGAAACGCTGACCGGCCCCGCGCTGGCGCAGAAGCGCGCCGAAGAAATCGCCAAGGCGCTCGGCGGCACGATTGAAACCGCGTCGACCGCGCAGACGGCGGCCGAGTGGCGGCCGGCGAAGGTGGAGTGGACGTATGACTATGAGGCCATGAACGCGGCGCGGGCCGCGATCGACGCATCGCTCGAAGCGAGCCGTCAGGCCTCAAGCGCCGCGGCCCAAACCAAAATGGATGCGCAACTTATTGGGCAAGCGTCCCAAAGCGTTTGACGCAGGCGCCGATGGGTGTCAGCCGAGCTGCACCATGTCCATGTTGCCCGGCGTCCGGCGCGGCTGCGGCACGTAGAAGTCGCCGAGCTTCACCATCGGACGCGGGTTGCACAGGATCGAGGTGAGCCGGTCGCGCAACGCCGCCGGCGAGGTCGGCTTGAGCAGGAACTCATGCGCGCCGGCGCGCAAGGCCTGCGCCACGGCGGACCGCTCGGCGCGGCTGGTGAGCATGATGATCGGCAGATTGGGGCGCGGGAAGACGCCGGGCGAGCGCACGATGCGCATCACTTCCATGCCGTCGAGCACGGGCATGTCCCATTCGAGCAGCATGATGTCCGGATCGCCGGTGCGGATCGCCTCGAGCGCAGCGAGACCGTCCGACGCTTCGAGCACCGACTTGGCGCCGAGATTCACCAGCATCGCGCGCGTGAGGCGGCGCATGTAGTGATTGTTGTCGACGATCAGGATGTTCAGACCCTGGATCTTTTTGTCGAACGGCGTCGTCGTCATCGCGGACCTCACGGAGGAACACGCTCAAAATAGTTCCGAGAGTCTGTAATTTGATGAAGATCATCGTTTCAATTGTAAGCAATCATCCCGTCCGCGCGGTGCGATAGCGCCACGCGGACAGGGCTTTCGGGGGTGCAGGGCGGTTATCGAAAGACCCTGTTAAGCATGCCGATTTACAGACCGCCCGCGATGAAGGGCAGCGGCGCGCGGCGGCGGGGAGCCGGGCCGGTGTTATATTGCGGACGATACACGCGTGACGAAGAGGTGCGCTCATGAATTCACCCAAGAATTCACCGATGAAGCTGCCCGGCCCCGATCATCCCATCACG
The DNA here is from genome assembly GCA_029255525.1 of Pseudolabrys sp. GTDB lineage: Bacteria > Pseudomonadota > Alphaproteobacteria > Rhizobiales > Xanthobacteraceae > Pseudolabrys. The sequence goes on along the minus strand of JANLJK010000126.1, from coordinate 3,708 downwards.
GTGACGCCCAGCACGAAACGCGTGCGCGTGACCTTCGGCGGCAAGGTGATCGCCGACAGCAGCAGGACGTTGACGCTGAAGGAAGCGAGTTATCCGGCGGTGCATTACATCCCGCGCGCCGACACCGACATGGCGGCGTTGTCGCGCACCGAGCACCACACGCATTGTCCTTACAAAGGCGAGGCCAGCTATTACAGCCTCAGCGCCAACGGCCGCCGGGCCGACAACGCGGTGTGGAGCTACGAGACGCCGTATCCGGCGATGGCCGCGATCAAGGAGTATCTGGCGTTCTATCCGAACAAGGTGACGATCGAGGAAGGGTGAGTGCGCGTCATTCCGGGCGCACAGCCCTCAATGCATCCGCGGACCCTTGAGCAGCTTGGCGCGATCGGATGAATTCACCCGCACCTCGAAGGTGACGCCGTCGCGATAGAGCGTGAGCGGCACTTCGACGCCGGCGTTCCCGAGCGCCCAGACCGCGCGGTAGAACTCCGCCAACGTACCGACGTTCCGGCCCTTCACCGCGAGGATGACGTCGCCGGCTTTGAGCTCGGCGCGCGCCGCCGGCCCCTTGGCCGCCATACCGACAACCACGACCTTGTCTTCGACTTCGGTCGAGTAGAGACCGAGCCATGGCCGCACCGGCTTCTGCGTGCGGCCGAACTTGCGCAGGTCATCGACGATCGGCGTCAAGAGATCGATCGGCACCACCATGTTGAGATGCTCGTTCTTGCCGCCGCGATCGCGCTCAAGCTGCAACGAGCCGATGCCGATCAGTTCGCCCTTCGGCGAGAGCAGGCCGGTGCCGCCCCAATTCGGATGCGCCGGGAAGGTGAAGATCGCTTCGTCGAGCACGTATTCCCAATAGCCGGCGAATTCCTGCTTGGCGGCGATGGTGCCGGCGAGCGAGCGCGTGCGGCCGCCGGCGCCGCCGAGCACGATGCGGTCGCCGACCTGCGCCGCCTCCGACGAACCGATCGGCAACGCCGGCACGTCGAGGGAACCCAAAGCCTGCACCAGACCGAAACCGGTTTCCTGGTCGATGCCGAGCGTATGGCCTTCGACCACGCGGCCGTCGCCGAGATGCAGCCAGAGGCTCTCGGCCTCGGTGATGAGATAGCCGACGGTGAGGATGAGACCCTTGTCGATCACCACGCCATTGCCGGCGCGCTCGACGCCGAGGCTCTCGGCGGTGAAGGCATCCTGCGGGATGATCGCGTGCAGGCCGATGACCGAGGACAGCGCGCGATCGAGATCATAGGCGTAGTCCTCCGGGCGCGGCTGAGACGCCGGCGGGACTTTCCATTCGGTCAACGAGGCCATGCGTGCTGTGCGCTTCTTTACGTTCTCGGGTCTTTGCTCGCATCTATCTAGTATCGTCGACCCGGCTTTGCCCATCATATCGGCGTCCCCAGCCGGCACAAACCGCAAAAAATGTATTCAGACCGGCCGGTTGCAGCACCCTTGTGCCGACGGCCGATTTCACCCACATGGGGGCAGGACTCCCGCCATGATGCCACTCTCCATCCTCGATCTGTCACCCGTCGCCGCCGGCTCGACCGGCGCGCAGGCCTTGCGCAATTCGCTCGATCTGGCGCGGCATGCCGATGCGCTCGGTTTTACGCGGTATTGGGTCGCCGAGCATCACAGCATGCCGTCGATCGCCAGCTCCGCGCCCGACATCATGATCGGTCAGATCGCCGCGGCAACGCAGCGCCTGCGCGTCGGCTCCGGTGGCGTGATGCTGCCCAATCACGCACCGCTGATGGTGGCGGAACGCTTCAAAGTGCTTGAGGCGCTGTTCCCCGACCGCATCGACCTGGGGCTGGGGCGGGCGCCCGGCACCGACCCGGCCACATCCTATGCGCTGCGCCGGCGCCAAGGCGTCACCGAGGAAGACGACTTCCTCGAACGCTTCAACGAATTGATGCTGCTCGAGACCCGCGCTTTCCCGCCCGGCCATCCGTTCCACAAAGTGCAGGCCATGCCGGCGGATGTCCGCCTGCCGCCGATCTATCTGTTGGGATCGTCCGACTACAGCGCGCAGCTTGCCGGCCATATCGGCGCGGCCTTCGCCTTTGCACACCACTTCGCGACCTTCGATGCGGTCGAGGCGATGCGGATCTATCGCGAGAGCTTCAAGCCGTCGGTGTCGCACGACAAGCCTTACGCCATCCTGGCGACGCATATGGTCTGCGCCGACACCGACGAAGAGGCCGACCGGCTGGCCAAGACCGTCGACCTCAACATCGTGCGCCGTGCCAAAGGCGAGTATCTGCCGCTGGCCTCGCCGGAAGATGCCGAGGCCTACAACTATTCGCCGGTCGACCGCTCCCGCATCGCGCAGAATCGTACCAAGCTGTCGGTCGGCTCGCCCGCGACGGTGAAGGCCAAGCTCGAACCGCTGATCGCGGCCACGCAGGCCAACGAGCTGATGGTGACGACGATGATCCACAGCCATGAGGCGCGGAAGCGGTCGTACGAGCTGCTGGCGGAAGCGTTTAGGTAGCACCCCGTGTCCCGGGCGCGGCGCAGCATGCAATGCTGCGACGCAGACCCGGGACCCAGCTTTATTTGAAGTAACCGGGGCCCCGGATCTGCGGCGCATCACTTCGCTAACGCTACGTGCTGCATCGCGTCCGGGGCACGAAGCCGGCCATGACGAACGAATACCGCCATGCTAAAAGCCCGGCCGGATTTCATCGCCAATTGCCAGTAACGGAGGTTCTCTTGGGCCAGCACATCAAACTCACCACCGCCGACGCCCATACGCTCGGCTCCTACCGCGCCGATCCGGCCGGCACGCCGAAGGGCGGCATGATCGTCGTGCAGGAGATTTTCGGCGTGAACCACCACATCCGCGCGCTGTGCGACCGTTTCGCCGCGCTGGGCTACGTCGCCATCGCGCCGGCCGTGTTCGACCGCTTCGTGCGCGACTTCGAATGCGGCTACACGCCGGACGAGATCGCCAATGCACGCGGCTATCTCGGCAACCTCAACTTCGACCACATGATGCAGGACATGATTGCCGCCAAGGACAACATGAAGGGCGTCGGTCCGATCGGCGTGGCCGGCTATTGCATGGGCGGCACCGCCGCCTTCCTCGCCGCCTGCCGCATCCCGGGCATCGCGGCGGCCGTCGCCTACTACGGCGGCTCGATCATCAAGTTCGTCGATGAAAAGCCGAAGTGCCCGCTGCAGATGCATTTCGGCGAGAAGGACGAAGGCATCCCGCTGGATGTCGTCGAGAAGATCAAGGCGAAGCATCCGGAAGCCGAGACATATATCTATCCGGGTGCGCCGCACGGCTTCTCTTGCGACGAGCGCGCCAGCTACCGCAAGGAAGCCTCCGATCTCGCCTGGACGCGCACGCAGGAATTCCTGACGAAGCATATGAAATAACACGTGCGATGAATAGACGATGAACGGAAAAGCCCCGGTTTGCCGGGGTTTTTTCATTTTATCGCGCGACAAGCGCCGCAAAAGAAACATACCTGCTGCGCATAATGTTTTATCTGTCTGGGAGGACAAAACGATGCGCAACCTCGCTTTGCTTGTACTCGCTTCCGCATCCCTCATGGGCATGCCAAGCGCCGCTTCGGCCCAAGGGTATGGCGGCGGCTACTATTACTACGATGACGATCCGCCGCCGCGCTATCATCGGCGTCACTATCGCGAGCGCTACTACGACGACGACCGCTATTATCG
>JANLJK010000125.1 GCA_029255525.1 Pseudolabrys sp. | reverse complement strand
CGCGCGGCCATCGAGCGTGACGAGTTGCTGCTGCACTATCAGCCGCAGAAGACCATCGCCGGCGATGCAATCGGCTTCGAAGCGCTGCTGCGCTGGCAATCGCCGATGCGTGGCCTGGTATCCCCCGCGCAGTTCATCCCGATCGCGGAGGAGAGCGGCCTGATCATCGATGTCGGCGCCTGGGCGCTGCGTCAGGCCTGCCGTGAAGCGGCATCCTGGCGCATGCCGCTGACCATTGCCGTCAATATCTCGCCGGTACAGTTCCGTACCGGCGATCTGCCGCAACTCGTGCAGCAGGTCTTGCTGGAAACCGGCCTGTCGCCGGCACGGCTAGAGCTGGAAATCACCGAGAGCGTGCTGATCGACGACTTCTCGCGCGCGATCTCGATCCTGTGCCGATTGAAGGCGCTCGGCGTGCGCATCGCACTCGACGATTTCGGCTCGGGATATTCGTCGCTATCGTATCTGCACTCGTTCTCGTTCGACAAGATCAAGATCGACCGTACCTTCGTCGGCGACCTCGAGAGCAACCGGCACTCCAAGGCGATCGTGCGGGCGGTGATCGATCTCGGCCACAGCTTAAATGTACCGATCCTGGCCGAAGGCGTGGAGACGGTGGCGCAATACGAGTTACTAAGGCACAGCGGCTGCGACGAGGTGCAGGGCTATCTCACCGGGCGACCGCGGCCGATCACCGACTACAGCGCCCTGACCGGCGCACCTCTGCCGGAGCAAAGCTTCGTCGCCGCGGAGTAGCTATTTGCCAGCCGCCTTGCGCAGCGCATCGTTGATGCGGTCCTGCCAGCCGGGTCCGTCTTCCTGGAAATGCTCCAGCACATCCTTGTCGATGCGGAGCGAGACCATTTCCTTGACACCGGGCAGCGCTGGCGCCGCCGGCTTCGGCCCCTCGATCGGCTTGGCGGTCGCCGTCTTGAAGGCGGCTTCGGCAGCCTTACGCGGGTCGGTCCCACGGCGGCTACGGTCGTTGTTCATAAGACCTCTCGTTTCCCGGACACTTGCGCCGGCAATCATCATATGGTGCCGGAACGGTCGCCGCACCGAGACGTTAAATTCCGGCCGCGGCTTCAGTATCGCGGCGATCTGGCGCAATATCTTGGCTGACGAGCACGTGCAAAGCGACAAGAAATTGCCTACCTATCCATAACGTCGTTCGAACAACTTCAGCGGAAACAGACCGTGCCGGCCATCGCCACCATCACCATCAATCCCGCGGTCGACATTTTCGTCAATGTCGGTCGCGTGGAGCCAACACGCAAGTTGCGTTGCTCGTCGCCCAAGCGCGATCCGGGCGGCGGCGGCATCAATGTGGCGCGCGCGGCGCACCGGCTCGGCGCCAGCGTGGTGGCCATCTATCCAACCGGCGGCGTGATCGGCAAATTGCTGCACCGACTGGTCGAGCGCGATGGCATCGACAGCATCGTGACGCCGTCGCATGTCGAAACGCGCGAGAATTTCACCGCCTTCGAAGAGACGACCGGCGATCAATACCGCTTCGTCCTGCCCGGCTCGGCGTTGCACCGCTCGGAGTGGGAAGCCTGCCTCGATAAGCTGGTGACCCTGCCAGAGAAGCCTAAATTCGTGGTGGCGAGCGGCAGTATACCACCCGGTGTGCCGGAGGATTTCTTCGCGCAGGTGGCGCGCGTCGCCAAGAAGCTCGGCGCCAAGGCGGTCGTGGACACCTCCGGTCCCGCGCTCCACGCCGCACTCAACGAAGGCATCGCGCTGGTGAAGCCGAACCAGAACGAGTTGAGCGAACTCACTGGCACGGCGCTTTCGACCGATGCCGACCGCATCGCCGCCTGCCGCAAACTGGTCAACGACAAGCGCACCGAGATAATCGCGCTGTCGTTGGGTGAGGACGGTGCGATGCTGGTGACCGCCGACAAAGTCTGGCGCGCACAGCCGATGCATATCGAGGTGGTGAGCGCGGTCGGCGCGGGCGACAGCTTCCTCGGTGGGCTCGTGGCAGCGCTGTCGCAAGGCGAAGCGCTCGATCAAGCCTTCCGCATGGCGGTAGCGGCTGGCTCGGCCGCGGTGATGAGCCCCGGCACGGAGTTATGCCGAGAAGAAGTGGTAAAGCGGCTATTGCGCGAGGTGAAGGTCAGCGAGATCGCGGTTACTTGAGAAGAGCGCGGATCGAGTTCCGATCAACCACGCAGCCATGTTGGCGCGTACGAAAGCGCTATCAGCGCCTCGCCATGGCCTGCGGCGCACAGAAGCGGCTCGCATATTTCTTGGCGAGGCGCTGCATGGTCGAACCGTAAGTATTGGTATCGGTGCCGGTCCACTGCCGCGCCAGATCGGCGAAGGTCACCGGGCGATTGAGGCGGCGCATGACCTCCTGGACGTCGTTTTGCACCTGCCGCGTGCGTTTGGCGACCGGTTCCGGCACCCGCGTCGCCGAATACATCAGGACGTGCTGAAGATGCGCGAGCACGCCGGTATCGACATCCTTGAACCGTTCGCCCGGCTTGCCGCTCACGGCGGCGCCGACGCCGGCGAAATTGTTGTCCTGCGGCACAACGGAAGCCGGTACGCCATTCGGGCGCAGAAAGGTCAGGTAGTTCGTTTCGATCAGCACCTGGAAGAAGGCGTAGTCCCAGCGCACGCCGACGCACTTTTCCGGCGCGCGCGCCACGCAAGCCCCCAGGCGCTGATACTTGTAGGCAAGGTCGGTAAAGCGCGGATCGATCGTCTGCGCCGGCCGGTGCGCCGCGTTGCGCTCTTCGACGAACTGCATGAGGTGGGCCGGCTGCACGCACGCCGGCACAGTGTTACCGGCACTGGCGATGATGGCCGGCAGGGAAGCGGCCGCCGCCTCGCCGGCCGCGAGCACGAATACCGTCAAAAGGGCTTTACGCAAGACAACGCAACACAACCGCATGGACCGACGCATATAATCAATTTTAGTTAATAGCCGCTTGCCGGCCCGTGGAACTTTCCCCCACCCCATCCTGCTCTCTCCGGCCTGCGGCGTAACACAGGATGCGGGACTAGCGGGCCTACTTGGTTACCGAACGGCCGTGCAACATCAGGTCTCGTTGCGCTTGAACAGGTCCGCGACGAAATCCCACGTACACGTGAGATGCACGCGCAACAGCTCGATCGCCTGCGGATCGCGCTTGAGCGTCGCATCGAGCAAAGCGCGGTGCTCGGCGGTAATGTCGCGCATCAGCTTGTCCGCCGGACTGTGCAGCAGCCGCAGCGCGCGATAGCGCTCGGTCTGCTCGACCATGTGCTCGACCAGACGCAACAGCCGGGGCGCCGGCGCGGCCGCCACCAGAGCCGCGTGGAAAGCGCGGTGGCGGCTCTCCCATTCCATGGCGCAGGCGGCGCGGTCCGCCTCCTTCGCCTCGCTCGGCAGAGCGGCGCGCTCGAGCCGGTGGCAGGCAGCCAAAGCCGCCGCCTCCCAACGGTCGTCGCCATGTTTCATGGCGAGCGCGAGCGCTTCGCCTTCGAGCAGGATGCGGATGCGATAGACGTCGTCGAGGTCGGCACAGGACGGCAGCGGCACGCGCACGCCGCGGTGGCCGCTGGCCACCAGGAAGCCCTCGCCCACCAGCCGCGCCAGCGCCTCACGCAAGGGGCTTATGCCGCAATCGTAGCGCGCCAACAGCTCGCGCGTCAGCAGCGCCGACCCAGGCGTGAAGGTGCCGGTGAGCAGATCGGCCTTGATCCGCTCATAGACCTGTTCGGCCACGGTGCGGCCGGGCGCACGGGCGGCAATGTCCATGACAGCCATAGGGAATGTCTGCCGGATTCGCGCCGCCGCGTCAATATTTTCCAACATCGATATTATTTTCCAAAATCTGTTGACTCGATCCTGAGCCCCTGAAAGCATGCGGCCGTCACAATTGAGAGGCGTAAGAGCATGTGGGCACTGGCGACGGCACAGATCGATGGCAAGGCGGTGCCCTGCCTTCAGGTGGACGGAAAACTTTATCCCTTCCCCGCGCTCAGCCCGAGCCTGCCCGCCCACACCATCGACCTGTTCGCCGACTGGCCGGCCGCGGTCGCAACACTGCAAAGCGCCGCCGCCGCTGTCGCCGGGGGTAAAGGCCCCGCCGCGATCGACGCCCCACTCCTGGCACCGCTCCTGTATCCCGGTAAGGTGCTCTGCGCCGGCGCCAATTACTACGACCACATGGCCGAGATGGGCTTTCCGGGCGTCAAGAAGGAGACGCAGCGGCTGTTCTTCTTCATGAAGCCGCCGCGCAACGCCGTGGTCGGCCCGGGCGCCACCGCCCTGAAGCCGCGCGGCACGCAGAAATACGATTGGGAGATCGAGCTCGCCGCCGTGATCGGCAAGACCGCCCGCTACGTCACGCCCGCGCAGGCGCTCGACCACATCGCCGGCTACACCATCGCCATCGACCTGTCGGCGCGCGACTTCAACATGGCGCCGGAGCAGTTCTACAAGCTCGACTGGGTCGCCGGTAAGGCCAACGACACCGGCTGTCCGCTCGGCCCCTGGATCGTGCCGGCCTCGACCTTCGCCGACCCGCAGAACATCCCGCTCAAGCTGTCGGTCAATGGCGAGGTGAAGCAGAATTCCAACACCAGCCAGATGATCTTCTCGATCGCCGAACAGATCGCGCGCGCCTCCGAGATCATGACGCTCGATCCGGGCGACGTGATCCTCACCGGCACGCCCGCGGGCGTCGGCGTGCCGAAAGGGACTTTCCTGAACGTGGGTGACCGCATCGACGCCGAGATCGCCGGCATCGGCACTTTGTCGGTCACCGTCGCACGTGAAGCCTGACCAACGCTAACGCTGACAACAGCAGGGGAAGACGATGACGACACGCAGACAATTCGTAGCCGGCGCAATGGCCGGCGTAGCCGCCGGCACACTTATCGGCATCAACGGCCGCGCCAATGCGCAGGCCGGCACGCAGATCCGCATCTCGACCGCGGCGCCGCCGAGCGACTTCCTCGCCAAGGCGCTGGAGCAGCTCAAGGCCGACGTCGAAGCCGCCAATGTCGGCCTGAACGTCTCTGTCCATCCGGCGTCGACCTTGTTCAAGCAGGGCACCGAGGTGCAGGCGCTGCAGCGCGGCAATCTCGAAATGAGCACGATGACCACCTTCGAGGTGGCGCAGCAGATGCCGGCCTTCGGTCTGTTCAACCGTGGCTACCTGTTCAAGGACTACGCGCATATGCGCCGCGTCTTCGACGGCCCGATCGGCCAGGAATATCGCAAGGCCGTCGCCGAGAAGATGGGCATCGAAATTCTCGCCACGCATTACCTCGGCACGCGCCAGGTGAATCTGCGCACCAAGCGCGCGGTGAAAACCCCGGCCGATCTCGCCGGCGTGAAGATGCGCATGCCCGGCGGCCCGGAATGGCTGCTGCTCGGCCGCACCCTCGGTGTCAGCCCGGTGCCGCTCGGCATGCCGGAAGTCTATCTGGCGCTGAAGACCGGCACAGTCGACGGCCAGGAGAACCCGCTGTCGATCCTCAACGCCGCCAAGTTCTACGAAGTCACCGAGCAGGTGGTGCTCACCGCGCACATGATCCAGCCGGTGTTCTTCAACATCGCCAAGCCGGCCTGGGACAAGCTCAACGACGCGCAGAAGAAGGCGCTGCAGGACGCCGCGCTGAAGAACGCCAAGGCCGGCAGCGACGCCCGTCTGGCGGACGAGGTCAGCATCACCGCCGCGCTCAAGCAGCGCGGGCTGTCGGTCGACGCGATCGACCTCGCGCCGTTCCGCGCGGCCGCCGACCAAGCTTATGCCGGCGCCGACTATGCCAAGAGCTGGGACAAGGCCCTGCTCGACCGCGTGCTCGCGGCGTAAGTCCGAACTTTAGGCGGAACTCGCCTAAACTCCGCTCGTCCCCGCGAAAGCGGGGACCCAGTTCTTTGCCCTGGATTCCCGCTTACGCGGGAATGAGCGGAGTATGTTTCGGCGTCAGCATGATGTGGCAATTCAACCCAACACATCGAGAAATTTGAGATGAGCGCGCCGCCGCGGGAAGACCTCGCAAGTGAACAGCCCACCGGCTGGGCGGCGCGCGCGCGCAACGCCGCGAACCTCATCTCCGGACTGATGTTCGCGGCGGTGTTTCTCATCTTCAATTACAAGATCATCACCCGCTATCTCGAGCATGACGAGGCCGTGTGGGCCGACGAAATCTCGGTGATCCTGTTCATCTGGATCATCTTCTGGGCCAACGCCTTCCTGGTGCGCGACAAAGAGCAGATCACCTTCGATCTGGTCTATCGGCCGATGCCCGACGGCGTGAAGCGCTGGATGGCGCTCGCCCGTCTCATCCTGATGGGCGGCATCTTCCTCTGGGCGCTGCCGGGCTCGATCGATTACATCCTCTTCCTGTGGCGCGAACGCACACCCGTGCTCGATCTGCGCCTGGACTTCATCTACGCCTGCTTCGGCATCTTCCTCGTCGCCGTCGTGCTGCGCTCGGCCTGGGGCATCGTGAAGCTCATCGGGCCGAACTGGCGCCGTTTCATCTAGAGGAAGCCTCCCGATGTCCGAAGGTCTTTGGGTCCTGCTCGGCGTGTTCACGGTGGCCGCCATCCTCGGCGCGCCGCTCGGCCTGTCGATGCTCGCGGCCGGCTTCGCTTATCTCGTCTCGACGCATCAAGATGTCGGTCTCGTCGTCGATCAGACGATGAACGGCCTCTACAACAGTTACCTGCTGATCGCCGTGCCGTTGTTCATCTTCGTCGCCAACGTCATGAACGCGAGCGGCGTGATCGAACGCCTGCTCGCCTTCGGCGCCGCCATGGTCGGCCATCTGCCGGGCGGGCTGGCGCAGGTGAACGTCGTCTCGAATCTGATCTTCTCCGGCATGAGCGGCAGCGCCGTCGCCGACGCTTCCGGCCCCGGCCTGATCGTCGCGCGCATGATGACCAAGAACGGCCGTTATCCGCGCGGCTTCGCGGCCGCGACGTCGGTCGTCTCGGCGACGTTGGGTCCGCTGATGCCGACGTCGATCCCGATTATCTTCTACGCCTTGATCGCCAATGCCTCGGTCGGCGCCATGTTCCTCGGCGGTCTGGTGCCCGCGGCGCTGATGGCGATCTCGATGATGATCGTCATCGCCATCGTCGCCCGCCGCCGCAACTTCCCGCGTGAAGAGCGCATTGCCTGGGCGCAGATGCCCGGCGTGTTCGGTCGCGCGCTGTTGCCGCTGGCGCTGCCCGGCATCCTGCTGGGGCTGATCTATTCCGGCGTCACCACGCCGACCGAAGCAGCCGCCATC
>JANLJK010000124.1 GCA_029255525.1 Pseudolabrys sp. | reverse complement strand
GCGAGCCGAAGCCCTGCGCCACGGTGTCGGACTGCACGTCGCCGTCGTAGTTCTTACAGGCCCAGACGTAGCCGCCCGACCACTTGAGCGACGAGGCGACCATGTCGTCGATCAGGCGGTGCTCGTACCAGATCTTCTTCGCGGCGAACTTGTCCTTGAACTCCTCGTCGAAGATTTTTTGGAACAGCTCCATGAAGCGGCCATCATACTGCTTCAGGATGGTGTTCTTGGTCGACAGATAGAGCGGATAGCCACGGTCGAGCGCGTAGTTCATCGAGGCGCGGGCGAAATCGCGGATCGAGTCGTCGAGATTGTACATCGCCATGGCGACACCCGAGCCCGGGGCCTTGAACACTTCCTTCTCGATCACCTTGCCGTCGTCGCCGACGAATTTGATCGACAACGTGCCCGCGGTCGGGAACTTGAAATCGGTGGCGCGGTACTGATCGCCGTAGGCGTGGCGGCCGATGATGATCGGCTGGGTCCAGCCCGGCACCAGGCGCGGCACGTTCTTGCAGATGATCGGTTCGCGGAAGATGGTGCCGCCGAGGATGTTGCGAATAGTGCCGTTGGGCGAGCGCCACATCTCCTTGAGGCCGAATTCCTTCACGCGGCCCTCGTCCGGCGTGATGGTCGCGCATTTAACGGCAACGCCGACCTTCTTGGTCATCTCGGCCGAGTCGATCGTGATCTGGTCGTTGGTCTCATCGCGCTTCTCGACCGAGAGATCGTAATAGAGCAGGTCGATATCGAGATAGGGATGGATCAGCTTGTCCTTGATGAGCTGCCAAATGATGCGGGTCATCTCGTCGCCGTCCATTTCGACGACGGGATTCTTCACTTTGATCTTCGCCATTTTAAGGAGCCACCACCTTTTGAGAGCCGGCATCGGCAACGGTCGTCGGACCGACGGAAAATTCGGCGCGCGCTCGTTGAACGCGCCGCCCCCGCAGCCTCGGCAGGCTCTATATCATTGACTTTATTGTCGTGAAAGCCGCCTCGGCGCGCGTTCTGCTCTGACTAAAGTAGATGCACATCCATTCATTCCCGCGAAAGCGGGAATCCGGCGCTGGGGCCGCGCTTTCGCGGGGGCGAACGGTGGCGCGTGGTTGCTTCAAAACGCAACGACCCGCTCGATGGATTGGTCATCGAGCGGGTCATGGTCTTGGAGGCGTTTGCCGCCTAACTCCGCGTCAAAGCGCGGCGATCGCGGCGTTCAACGTGGCGCTCGGCCGCATCGCGGCCGACGTCTTGGCGAAATCGGTCAGGTAGTAGCCGCCCATGTCGACCGGCTTGCCTTGCGCGCCGATCAGCTCGGCGTTGATCTTGGCCTCGTTCTTGGCGAGCGTTTCGGCCAATGGCTTGAAGCGGGCTTTAAGCTCCGCGTCCTTGCTCTGCGCCGCCAGCGCCTCGGCCCAATAGAGGGCGAGGTAGAAATGGCTGCCGCGGTTGTCGATCTCGCCGACCTTGCGCGCGGGGTTGCGGTTGAACTCCAGGAATTTTGCGATCGCCGTGTCGAGCGTCTCGGCGAGAACCTGCGCCTTTGCGTTCTTGTAGGTCTGCGCCAGATGTTCGAGCGAGGCGCCGAGGGCGAGGAACTCGCCGAGCGAATCCCAGCGCAGATAACCCTCCTGCTGGAACTGCTCGACGTGTTTCGGCGCCGAGCCGCCGGCGCCCGTCTCGAACATGCCGCCGCCAGCCAGCAACGGGACGACCGAGAGCATCTTGGCCGAGGTGCCGAGCTCCATGATCGGGAAAAGATCCGTCAGATAGTCCCGCAGAATGTTGCCGGTGACGGAGATCGTGTCCTGGCCCTTGCGAATCCGCTCGAGTGAAAATTTCATCGCGTCGACCGGGGCCAAAATGCGAATGTCGAGCCCCATGGTGTCTTGATCCTTCAAGTACGTCTCGACCTTGGCGATGAGCTGTGCGTCGTGCGCGCGGTTCTTGTCGAGCCAGAACACCGCGGGCGTGTTGGTCAAGCGCGCGCGGCGCACACCGAGTTTCACCCAATCCCGCACGGCTGCATCCTTGAGCTCGCACATGCGGAAGATGTCTCCGGCCTCGACAGGCCGCTCCAAGAGCACCTTGCCGTCGTCCGCGACGACGCGAACCGTTCCGTTCACGGGAATTTCGAACGTCTTGTCGTGCGAGCCATATTCCTCGGCCTTCTGCGCCATCAGGCCGACGTTCGGGACCGAGCCCATGGTCTTGGGATCGAACGCGCCGTGGGCCTTACAGTCGTCGATGACCGTCTGGTAGATCGTCGCGTAGCAGCGATCCGGGATCGCGGCCATGGTGTCGTGCAGCTTGCCGTCGGGTCCCCACATGCAGCCGGACTCGCGGATCATCGCCGGCATCGTTGCGTCGATGATGAAGTCGCTAGGAACGTGCAGGCCGGTGATCCCCTTGTCGGAGTTCACCATGGCGAGGGCGGGGCGCTTGGCGTACTCGGCCGCGATATCGTCCTTGATCGCTTTTTTCTCAGGCTCCGGCAGCGTCTCGATCTTCGACAACAGATCGCCGAAGCCGTTGTTGAGATTGACGCCGAGCTTCTTCAGCGTGGCGGCGTGCTTCTCGATCACGTCGGCGAAGAAGACGGAAACGGCGTGGCCGAAAATGATAGGATCAGAGATCTTCATCATCGTCGCTTTGACGTGCAGCGAAAACAGCACGCCTTCCTTCTTGGCGGCTTCGATCTGCTCGGCGAAGAATTTGCGCAACGCCTTGGCGCTCATGACCGACGCGTCGATGATCTCACCGGCGTCGAGTGCGGTCTTGGCCTTCAGCACCGTGACCTTGCCGTCCGCACCGACCAGCTCGATGCGGCCGTTGGTCGGCGACGCGACGGTGGTGGCGATTTCCGAGCCGTAGTAGTCGCCGCTCGACATGTGGGCCACGTGCGATTTGGAGTCTTTGCTCCAGGCGCCCATCTTGTGCGGGTTCTTGCGGGCATAGTTCTTGACCGCGGCGGCCGCACGGCGGTCGGAATTGCCTTCGCGCAGGATCGGGTTGACGACGCTGCCGAACACCTTGCCGTAGCGGGCCTTGATCTCCTTCTCGGCGTCGGTCGTCGGATTGTCGGGGTAGTCCGGAACGGCGTAGCCCTTGCTCTGCAGTTCCTTGATCGCGGCCTTGAGCTGCGGGATCGAGGCGGAGATGTTGGGCAGCTTCATGATGTTGGCTTCGGGCTTCAACGTGAGCTCGCCGAGTTCGGTGAGCTCGTCGTTGATCCGCTGCGCGGGGGTGAGCTTCTCGGGGAAGGTGGCGATGATGCGGCCGGCCAGCGAGATGTCTTTCAGCTTCACGGACACACCCGCCGCGCCCACAAAGGCTTCGACGATCGGCAGCAGGGAATAGGTCGCGAGCGCCGGCGCTTCATCGACCTTTGTCCACATGATTTCGAGTTTAGACATGCTTGCTCCTCTGATCGCCGTGCTTGTTTGGGTCGACCGGAAACTGACCATCGACGGGCGCGGCGGAATGGCTTCCTCGGGCCCTCAAATGAATTGTTCTCGGTGCGGAGACCGCCAACCGGGGATCCGACTGACGGGAGTTCGGCGCGCGCCCTATAGCATCCGCACCCAGCCGGTAAAAGCCTTGTTAGACGGTGCGAGATAACCGCCCGCGCCGGGGCGAAAGTCCGGCGGGAGCCGTCGGTGCTTTGGCTGGATACGGTGTCGCTTGACGCAGGCGGCCGGCTTGGGCAGGGGCTGCCCCTTCAGGGCTTTTGCCCGCCGAGGAGCACTGCATGCCCGGAGCCGGGACCGACAAGACCAAACGCTGGCTGGAGACGCCCGCGCCGGTCGTCGTGCTGGTGGAAACCCAGCTTGGCGACAATATCGGCGCGGCCGCCCGCGCCATGGCCAATTTTGGCCTGGCCCGCCTGCGGCTGGTGAAGCCGCTGCAGGGCTGGCCGAACGAGCGCGCCGTCGTGATGGCAGCGGGCGCCGACCGCATCCTCGACAATGCGACGCTCCACGACAGCTTGGCCGACGCGATCGCCGACTGCTCTTTTGTGCTCGCCTGCACTGCGCGCCACCACGATCAGGTCAAGCCGGTGGTTGGCGCCGACCAGGCGGCGGCCGAGATGCGGCCGCGTGTGGCGGCGGGGGAGACCGTCGCGCTGGTATTCGGCCGCGAGCGCAACGGGCTGGAGGCCCATGAGGTCGGCATGGCCGACCGCATCGTGACGCTGCCGGTCAATCCGGCCTTCGCCTCGCTCAACCTGGCGCAGGCGGTGGTGATCCTCGGCTACGAATGGTTCAAGGCGGCCGACGGCACGCTACCTTTCTCGACGACCGAGAAATCGCCGCCGGCGCCGAGGCAGCAGCTCGAGACCTTCTTCACCGAGCTCGAAGGCGAACTGGAAAAGGTCGAGTTCTTCCGCCCAGCCGAGAAGCGCGGCACCATGGTGGTGAACCTGCGCAACATCTTCCACCGTATCGCGCCGACGCAGCAGGACATCCGCACGTTGTTCGGTGTCATCACGGCGCTGGCGCATGGCCGCAAGGGACCCGCGCGCGGCGGCGTGCTCGACGGCTTCGAGGCGCAGCATCTGCGCGAGATCATCGCCGAGCACGGCGCCGGCGAGCGGGGGGCAACGCGGGGCCTCGCTAAACTGCTGCGGCGGAATCCCACCGAGGCCGAGCGCATCCTGTGGCAGGCGCTGGTGAACGACCGCCGTTTCGCCGGTCGCGATTTCAAGCGGCAGGTGCCGGTCGGCGCCTATATCGTCGACTTCGTCTCGTTTCCCCTGCGTTGCGTGATCGATCTGGTGCCGGCCGCCGAATCGGAGGAGGCGGTGCAGGCCCGCGCGGCGAAACGCGCCTGGCTTGCGGAACACGATTATCGCGTCGTCGAAACCAGGGCCGACGATGTCGAGCGCGACGTGGCGCCGGTGCTGGCGCGGCTTGCTGAAACGATCGGCTGATCGCGGTTATGGCTTCGCAAAGGTAAACGCGCGGGGGGGCGTAACGCTGCCACCGCACAATAATTCTGCAACAAGCCTCCGATATCACTTGGTGCACACCAGTGGGAGGAGCCGATGTTTCGTCGAACGATCGTGGCCGCGGCGGCGGCTTTGTGCCTGGCAGCGCCGTCGGCGGCGCAGCAGATCGTCATCCAGCAGCGTCCGGGTAGCGGCGAGGCCAAGGGCGAGGTGCGCGTCCAGGTGAACATGAACTTCTTTGTCACCGCGCCGACCAGCGACACTCAGGCGGCGGTGAAGGCGCAGGAAAATGCCCGCCGCGTGCTTTACGACAGCGCCGGCAAGGAGTGCGAGCTGCTCAAGGCGGTGCTCGCCAGCGAGTGCCGGCTGGAGTCGGTCAACGTCAACATGAACCGCAGCTACGGCAATCAGCAGCCGGAAGGCTTCAACGCCAATGGCAGCTTCAGCTTCAAGGTGACGTTGAAGTAGCGGCGTCTTGCGGCTTCGTGTGGCTGCAATTGCAAACGGCTTGCATGATTACCAAGATTTAATTGGTATCGCGCGCGTCGCATTGTCGTGAATCAAGAAATACTGCTGTGGCTTTGCTAATTGAAATGCAAAGGAGCCACTCATGCAGATATTCAATACCCCACAGCGCTATGGCGCCATCGCGCAATTTCTCCATTGGTCGACTGCCGTTTTCGTCGTTCTCGCCTGGGTGCTTGGGCAGACCGTCGATGATCTGCCGAAAGCCGTCGGCCTGTTCTCACACATCTCGGCAGGACTGGCAGTGCTGGCAATCGTGATCGTGCGTCTCATGTGGCGCCTCATCGACGCGCCACCGAAGGCAGAGCCAACCCCCTTCGGCGTGTGGCTCGACCGGGCGGGGCGCCTCGCCCATCTCGCGCTTTATGCGTTGCTGATCGTCGTGCCGGTCGTCGGGATCGTCACCCAATTCGGTCGCGGCCAGCCATTGCCGTTGTTCGGGCTCACCGAGATCGCGTCACCCTGGGTGGCCGATCGTGCCTTCGCGCGCTCAGTCAAGGAAGTGCACGAGACGTTGTCGAACCTGCTGCTCATCATCGCCGGCGTGCACGCGGCGGCGGCGCTCGCGCATCACTGGTTGTTCGGCGACCGTACGCTCAAGCGTATGCTGCCCGGCGCAGCCGCTTAAAGGGCATTCAGCCCTTCAATACCTTGAGCGCGGCCGACGTGCTCTCGCGGATGAAGCCAAGATCGTTGCCGACGGTGACGAAACGGAAGCCACGCTTGGCCATCTCCTTGGCGCGCGCGGCGTCGCGGCAGAAGATACCCGGGATTTTGCCGGCTTTGTCGGCGGCGGCGCGAATCAGGTCGATCGCCTTCTCGACCTCCGGCGCGGTGATGTCCTGCGCCTTGCCGGCCGACAGCGAAGTCGACAGGTCGTAGGGGCCGATGAACAGCGCATCGATGCCCGGCGTCGCCGCGATCTCGTCGACATTGGCGAGCGCCGTCGGCGTCTCGATCATGGCGAGCGTCAGCGTGCCTTCATTGGCTTCGCGCAGATAATCGAGCGGTACGCTGCGGCCCTGCAGCGCCATGGCGCGGTGCGGCCCGAAGCTGCGCTCGCCGAGCGGAGGGAATTTGGCAACCGCTGCGAAAGCGCGCGCGTCGGTCGGCGTATTGATCATCGGCGCGATGATGCCCTCGGCGCCCATGTCGAGCGCGCGCGAAACGAAGGCGAAGTCATTGAGCGGCACGCGCAGCACCGGCGCGGCGCCGGCGTGGTTGATGCCGGCGATTGCCGTGAAAGCCGAGGCGGTGTCCCACAGGCCGTGCTGCACGTCGATGACGACGGCGGGAAAGCCCTCACGCGCCATGCTCTCCGCGACGACCGGGGAGGCGAGGTTTGCCCAGCCCGAATAGACGGTTTCGCCGGCGCGCAGCCGCCGGGCGAGGGAGAAAGGCGCAGATGTCATGGAAGCCTCTCGCGTATCGGGCGCGTGAGCCCGGCATTCGGATACAGGCGCGTCGTCTCACAGCCGACCCCGGATAGTCCCGGGATCGGTGGTAATCGAACGACGGAGAATCAGCCGCTCTTCTTGATCTGCTCGACCGCCTGGGCCAGGAGCTCGCCCATCTGGGCACGGATCTGCTGCTCGGTGACGCCCTTCGGCTGCAAATCCTTGACCACTTTCCGTAGGACGTCGTTGTCGCCGGCTTCCTCGAAGTCGGCGAGTACGACTTCCTTGGCATAAGCCTCGGCGTCGGCGCCGCTCTTGCCGAGCAAGCCAGCAGCCCAGAGGCCGAGCAGCTTGTTGCGGCGGGCCATCGCCTTGAATTGCAATTCCTCGTCATGCG
>JANLJK010000123.1 GCA_029255525.1 Pseudolabrys sp. | reverse complement strand
GATCGCGCGGCGATGCGCCGCGAGGCGGACGCCGCCGTGCGCGACTACGATGTGCTCGGCGTGCGCAGCATCAAGCAGAAGGCGGCGCTGTTGTCGGGTGGCAATGCGCAGAAGCTGGTGATCGCGCGCGAGTTCAGCCGCGAGCCGTCGGTTGTCGTGGCGCACAGCCCGAGCCGCGGGCTCGACGTGCGCGCCAGCGCGGCGGTGCATGAGCGGCTTTTGGCGGCGCGCGAGCGCGGTGCCGGCGTCGTACTGATCAGCGAGGACCTCGATGAAATCCTCTCGCTTTCGGATCGTATCGGCGTCATGACGCGCGGCCGTATCGTCGCCGAATTCGAGCGTCCGGCCGACCGCCAGGCGATCGGCCGCGCCATGGTCGATCACGCATGAGCAAGGTCGAGGATATCGCGCCGCCGACCGCGGCGTTGCCGGCGGCCGCGGGGCATCGCTTCGGCCGCATCACGCTCGACATTCGCCAGGACATCCCGCCGTGGAAACAGGGGCTGATCATCGCCGCCTCGCTGGCGATCGGGCTCGCTATTTCGGTGGCCATTCTCGATTTCGCCGGCATCGATCCGGCGAGCCTTGCCAACGAGCTTGCGACCGCGATGAACGCCGGCTCGCTGCGCAACGTGCTGATCCAGGCTGCTCCCTTGGTGCTGGTCGGCGTCGGCGCTGCGCTCGCCTTCCGCATCGGCTTCTGGAATCTCGGCATCGAAGGCCAGATGGTGTTCGGCGGCATCTTCGCTGCCGGCGTCTCGATCTATGAGATCGGCCCGGCGTCGACGCGGCTGTTGCTGATGGGCGTGGCCGCGGCACTCGGCGGGCTTTTGTGGAGCCTGTTGGCCGCGTTCCTGAAGCTGCGCTTCCGGGTGAACGAGATCATCGCGACATTGCTTCTGAACTACGTGGCGATCTACTTCCTGTTCCACCTGCTCTACGGCGCCTGGCAGGACGCGAGGACGGCGTTTCCGCAATCCTCCGCGTTCAGGCCGTTCGAACGGCTGGGCGACATCGGCCTCGGCGTCAATGGCGGGCTGATCGTCGCGCTCGTGGTGCTGCTCGCCGCGGCCTGGCTTATTCATATGAGCCGCGTCGGCTTCTATATGCGCTTTAT
>JANLJK010000122.1 GCA_029255525.1 Pseudolabrys sp. | reverse complement strand
GCGTCCTGCTCCGCCAACACGACGCCTCATGACAGCGCCCTCAGATGAGCAGGACGTTTGAATTTTAAGCCCGCCCGGCAAATTGGGGAAGAATAGTTTTTCCGGCGGCTAAGCGGCTGAAGCAACAACGGATTTAGAATCGAATCCGCGCCATGCTGCGCACTCGATAAGTCCCGCGCCTTTCAGCGTAGGCCAAGATCATGAATGGGCTGGCAGGTGAGCATAAGCGAGGGCCGCGCTCACTCGAACTTGTAGCTCGCCTGCACGAGGACGCCGTAGCGCTCGTAGCGGTAGGTGTCAGTGCGATCGCTTGGCGAGCCGTTGAACGCATCCGAGCCGGACGTCGTCCACATCGCCCAATAGCGGCCGCCGACGCCGACGCTGAACTGCGGCGTGAAATAATACGAAACGAAGGCTTCCATCTGCACGCCGTATCCGGTGCCGGACTCGTCGATCACCAGGTTGCGGAGCCAGTGATCGTCGACGCCCGTGAATTTCACATAAGGCAGCCAGGCAACGTCGCCGGCGATCTTCCACCGTGGCGTTACCCAGACATCGCCGGTGACGCCGAGACGCAGCGATTGCCAGGTGTCGGTTTCGGTGATGACCGCCGTGTTGCTGATGCTCGGTGAGCAGATGCCGGAAGCGGGCTGTGCGATCTGCGCGCAATCGATCGCCGCATATTGTTCGTGCACGCGGTTGTAGCCGACGAAGGCTCCGACCTTGTAGCCCGGCCCGACCAGCAGATCGTAGCCGAGATCGATGGTCTGGTAATTCATGCGGGTCGAGTCGAGGTTCGACGATGTGTTCGAGTAGCCGGTGAACGGCGCACCACCGTTATCGTCAAGGCCCCAATCTTCATCGTTCATTTGGCCACCGGTGATCTGGCCGAGACCGACAAAACCTTTCAAGAAGACGCGCCAGGGACTGTCGATCCGTCCAAAGATTTCGCCGGCGTGGGTGGTCATGTGATCATAGGTCAGCCGCGAGATCAGGCTGGTGCTTGAGGCGTTGCTGCCGGGAAGATCTTTCTGAAAGCGGGCGGAACTGTACCAATAGCGGCCGCCGACCTCGAACTGCCAGCCACCGAGCCGCGTCGGCGCGGCCGCCATGGCCGTGTAGGCTTCTAAAGGCCAATGCGCGTTCACGTCCGCGCCGAAATGGTAGTTCAGCCCGAGCTTCACCACATGCATTGATTGCCGGACATCGGCGCTCGACGCGGCAACCGCGGTGACGGCGCCGGCCGGCGTCGTGGAGAATGTCGCGGGCGTCGCCAGCGTAACATCCGCAAAGTGCAAATAGTCGTATTCGAGTTTCAGCGACCATGCCGGTGACAGCGCCTGCTCAACGCCGCCGCCGACCGTCCAGCCCCAACTTGTCGGACTCGTGCCGGTCGTTGTGATTGGGAAGTTGCCGAAGCCCCAGCCGGTGGTGGCGTCGATGCGATTGTGCAGCACGGCACCGCCGCCTTTGCCGTAGATGAGCGTGTGGCCGCCGGGGCCGGTCGCGATGCCGATGCGGCCGGTGAGCGTGCCGGTGAGATCGGGCCGCGCGCGGCAGTTTGACGAGTTCACTTCACCGTTGAAGGCAAAGCAGCTGCTGGTGCCTTCGGCTTGCAGCCAGCTGAGATCGCCTTCGATGCCAAAGACCCAGGACGAACCGACCGGCTGCCAGTTGTAACCGGCCTGACCGCCGAGCAGGAATCCCGGCGTGCGAATCTCGTCGCCGTAGATCGAGTTGCCGTAAGGATCGGAGACCCTGGAGAGCCCAAGCGCGGTGCCGGCATGAATGCCGGCATAGAAGCCGGTCCAGGTCCAGGGGGCGACGAGGGCTGGCGCTTTGAAGACCGGTTTGCGCATGTCGGCGGCCAGCCCTTGGCCGGCGAGCACCGTCACGGCGAACACAACAATGCCACGCAGTAGATTTTGCACGATGGACCCCGCGGAAAGGAGCGTTCTTAGTCTTGATCGAGCCTAGACCGCGAACGCTTCGAACAACGGTACTATCAACCGCCCATGCCAGAAAAGCCTCGGGCCTCTCGACCCGGGGGCAAGATGGGAAGAGCGAGCCCGAGGGGGCCCTTTAAGATACACGCGCGGCAACAAGGGCAGGGCAGGGACCCTTAAGCGAAGCGATCAATCGGACTGGTGAAGTGTCGGGGCCGTTCATCCTTCGAGGCTCGCGTGCTGCACACGCTCGCACCTCAGGATGACGGGTCGGCGTTTAGCGCGCTTGGATGACGGGAAGGGCGCCTTGCGCCGAGGTCGCACAAAAAGCGACGCGTCCTAAAAAACAAACCCCCAAAAATAAAACGGGGCGCCGAAGCGCCCCGTTGTCGGCCCGCTTAAGCGGGGATCCGTTCGTCGTGCTCGCTCGGCTCGCGCAGCACGTAGCCGCGGCCCCACACCGTCTCGATGTAGTTGCGGCCGGAGGAGGCGTTGGCGAGTTTCTTGCGCAGCTTGCAGATGAACACGTCGATGATCTTCAGCTCCGGCTCGTCCATGCCGCCGTAGAGATGGTTGAGGAACATCTCCTTGGTGAGCGTGGTGCCTTTGCGGAGCGAGAGCAGCTCGAGCATCTGGTATTCTTTGCCCGTGAGGTGCACGCGCTGGCCGGTGACCTCGACGGTCTTGGTGTCGAGATTGACCACCAGGTCGCCGGTGTTGATGACCGACTGGGCGTGGCCCTTGGAGCGGCGAACGATCGCGTGGATGCGGGCGATCAGTTCGTCCTTGTGGAAGGGCTTGGTCATGTAGTCGTCGGCGCCGAAGCCGAGACCTTTGACCTTGTCCTCGATCCCGGCGAGGCCGGAGAGGATCAGGATGGGTGTTTTCACCTTGGACACGCGCAGGGAGCGCAGAACCTCGAAACCCGACATGTCGGGCAGATTCAGGTCTAGGAGGATGATGTCGTAATCGTAGAGCTTACCGAGGTCGACGCCTTCCTCACCCAAATCGGTGGTGTAGACGTTGAAGCTCTCGGATTTGAGCATCAGCTCAATCGATTGCGCGGTAGCGCTGTCGTCTTCGATGAGTAGAACGCGCATGCCAGTCCCCTTCTCGCCGCAACCGGGCCTCTAGGTCAGCGCCGCGGGTGGCGGCGAGCAATTAAAAATACGCGGTGGGACAAACCGATTCGACACTATTCCGACATGGTTAACAAAACCTGATTCCGTGACGCAAGCTCGCCGTAGGCACTGGGCCGCGAATCGGCTTAAGCTTTTGCCGGAAAGTGGTTTTTTCGCCACGGGCCGGTTTAGTCTGCAGTCAACGAGTCGGTTTTCTCCGGCCCGCCCTTCAGTTCAGCCTCGCCCCTTCCGTCCTGGCCGGGCGATTCGATTGGCCGTTGTCCCATGGACGATGACCCAATGATTAACGACCCGGGTAAACAACGGGTTAAAGGCGGCGGTTCGGCAGTAAGCCTAAGGGCGAGTTTACGGCCGGTTGTGGCGTTTGGGTCAAATAAAGAGCGAATGCGCGGGAGCGGAGTTCCATTCGCATGCTCGCGGGGACGTGCTTTCTGTCTTCCTTCACCTCTCCCCTTGGGGGAGAGGTCGCCCGCCGAAGGCGGGCGGGAGAGGGGTCGCGAAGCATGCGCGAGTCATTTACCCCTCTCCCTAACCCTCTCCCCCAAGGGGAGAGGGGACAGTCAGTGCCTGCGTCGCGGTCGTGCATCCAAGGATACGTTGAGCGATGAAAGCCCTGGCCGAGCAGATTGGCGATATCGACGCGGTCGAAATCTACGGCCGGATCGTTGGCGTGCGCGGGCTGATGCTGGAAATCGCCGGGCCGATTCACGCCATGTCGGTCGGCGCGCGGCTCAATATCGAGACCGGAGTCGGCCGGGTGATTCCCTGCGAGGTGGTGGGATTTTCCGGCGGGCACGCGCTCGCCATGCCGTTTGCCGCGCTCGACGGCGTTCGCCGTGGCTGCAAGGCGGTGGTGGCGACCGCCGCCGGCGCGGTGCGGCCGTCGGATGCCTGGCTCGGCCGCGTCATTAATGCCATGGGGGAGCCGATCGACGGTCTCGGCCCGCTGCCGGCGGGGCCGGCACCTTATACCTACCGTAACTCGCCGCCGCCGGCGCATACCCGCCGCCGCGTCGGCGCGCCGCTCGATCTCGGCGTGCGGGCGCTCAATACCTTCATCACCTGCTGCCGCGGCCAGCGCATGGGTATTTTCGCCGGCTCGGGCGTCGGCAAGTCCGTGCTGTTGTCGATGATGGCACGCAACGTGAACGCCGACGTCTCGGTCATCGGCCTGATCGGCGAACGCGGCCGCGAGGTGCAGGAGTTCTTGCAGGACGATCTCGGTGACGCCGGTCTGGCGCGTTCGGTCGTGGTGGTCGCGACCTCGGACGAACCGGCGCTGATGCGCCGCCAGGCGGCCTATCTGACCCTTTCCATCGCCGAATATTTCCGCGACGAGCACAAGGACGTGCTGGTGCTGATGGACTCGGTGACGCGCTTCGCCATGGCGCAGCGCGAAATCGGCCTGTCGACCGGCGAGCCGCCGACCGCCAAAGGCTATACGCCGACGGTATTCACGGAGCTGCCGAAACTCCTGGAGCGGGCGGGGCCGGGCCCCGACGAGGGCACCATCACCGGCATCTTCACCGTGCTGGTCGACGGCGACGACCATAATGAGCCGGTGGCCGATGCCGTGCGCGGTATTCTCGACGGTCACATCGTGATGGAGCGGGCGATCGCCGAGCGCGGCCGCTATCCGGCCATCAATATTCTGAAATCCATCTCCCGCACTATGCCGCGGGCGGCCGATCCCGCCTTCCTGCCGGTTATCTCCCGGGCCAAGCAGATCATGGCGACCTATGCCGACATGGAAGAGCTGATCCGGCTCGGGGCCTACCGTCCGGGCTCCAGCTCGGATGTCGACGAAGCCATCGGTTTCCATAAGCCGCTCGAGGCCTTCCTGGGTCAGCGGAAGGACGAGGCCACAACCCTGGCGGAGGGGTACCAGCGTCTTGAGCGGATTCTGAGTGGTCTGGAAACAGAAAACTAACGTTATTGCCCCAGGATCACCCCCACTGACGTCCGGGCTGCCCGCGCGGGCCGGTGGTATCGGCGCACGCGGGTGGGACATTCGGGGCTTCGGGGGAGTATCAAGTCGATGAAGTCACGCGAAACCCTCATCCGCCTGAAAAAGTTTCAGGTCGACGAGAAGCGGCGCAAGGTCGCCCAGATCGAGTCCATGATCGCCGAGTTCGATCGCATCGCGACCGAGCTCGATCGCGAGATCAAGGTCGAGCAGGACCGCGCCGGAATCCACGATCCGGGCCATTTCGCCTATCCGACCTTCGCCAAGGCGGCGATGACGCGGAAGGAGAACCTCAAGCGCTCCACCGACGAGCTGCGCGTGCAGCTCGACGAGGCCAAGGCGATGCTCGGCGAGGCCTTCGAGGAGCTCAAGAAGGTCGAGATGCTCGACGAGCGCGACCAGCAGCGCGAGAAGGCCGAACAGAGCGCGCGCGAGCAGGCCGAGCTCGACCGCATCGCGGCGCTGCGCTTCAGCGCCGGCGGCGTGCGCATTTAACGGCGCTTCAATATAATTAGTTGGGTCGCGACGGCCTCTCGGTCGTCATGCCCGGCTTTATGCCGGGCATCCACGTCTCGCTTCTACGCAAAAGCAAGTCGTGGATGGCCGGGACAAGCCCGGCCATGACGGCGAATTGACTTACCGGTCGTTCGCGCCCGCGCGGCGATAGGGCAGATAGCGCGCTGTCCACATCTTGGCATGAACGGCCGCTTCCACCGTGTCGGCGGTGACGCCGCTCGTCAGCCCTTCCGCGCAAGCCTGCTTGCCGACAGCGACGGCGATGGCGATCGCGACATCGCGCAGCGCGGTGACCGGCGGCAGAAGGTTCGCCTGCGGATCGGTCTTGGCCGGCGACAGCGCGGCGAGCGCCTTGGCCGCGGCCATGAACATCGTGTCGGAGATGCGTGAAGCCTGCGTCGCGGCCGCGCCTAAGCCGACGCCAGGGAAGATGTAGGAGTTGTTGGTCTGATCGACGGCAAAGGGCGCGCCGTTGCGGGTGAGCGGCGGGAACGGGCTGCCGGTGCCGATGATGGCGCGGCCCTCGCTCCAGCGTTCGACACTGGCGGGATCAGCCTCCGCGCAGGACACCGGGTTCGACAAGGGAAAGATGATCGGGCGCTGGTTATTTTTCGCCATCGCGCGCACCACCGTCTCATTGAAGGCATTGGCCTGAGCGGAGACGCCGATCAGCGCCGTCGGCTTGGCGTTTTCGATGACGTCGAGGAGCGAGACGCGGTCGCCGTCGAGCTTCCAGGACGACACCGCGTCGCGCGGCTGCAGGAATGGCTGCTGGAACGAGGCGATGTCCGGCATGCCGTCGATAAGCAGTCCGTCGCGGTCGACGAGATAGAAGCGCCGCGCCGCCTCGCGTGGGCTGAGGCCGGCATCGACCATCGCCGCCATGATCGACGAGGCAATGCCGCAGCCGGCGGAGCCGCCGCCGAGAATGGCGACGCGTTGCTCGGTGAGCGGCACGCCGGTCACGTTGACGGCGGCGAGCAGCGTCGCGGTGGCAACCGCGGCCGTGCCCTGGATGTCGTCGTTGAAGGAGCAGAGCCGGCCGCGGTAGCGCTCCAAGAGGCGCGTGGCGTTGCCTTTGGCGAAGTCTTCCCATTGCAGCATCACGTGCGGCCAGCGTTCCATGACCGCGGTGATGAATTCCTCGATGAAGTCGTCGTAGTCCTGGCCGCGCACGCGTGCGTGCCGCCAGCCGACGTAAAGCGGATCCTTGAGGATGTATTCGTTGTCGGTGCCGACATCGAGGAAGATCGGCAGCGCGGTCGCCGGCTCGATGCCGCCGCAGGCGGTATAGAGTGCAAGCTTGCCGATCGGGATACCCATGCCACCGACGCCCTGGTCGCCGAGGCCGAGGATGCGCTCGCCGTCGGTCACCACTATCACCTCGGTGCGGTCGAAATGCGGGTTGGCGAGAATTTGCCGGATGTGCGCGCGGTGCGGCATGCTGAGGAAGACGCCGCGCGGACGGCGGAAGAGCTGGCTGAAATGCCGGCAGCCGGTGCCCACGGTCGGCGTATAGACGATCGGCAAGAGCTCCTTCACATGGCTGGAAAGGAGCCCGTAGAACAAGGTCTCGTTGGTGTCCTGCAGGTCGCGCAGAAACGAGTACCGTTCGAGATCGGTCGAGAAGCTGCGCAGGGCCGTCAGCCGCCGCGTGATCTGCCCGTCCATGGTCGCCACCGTCGGCGGCAGCAGTCCATGCAACCCAAAAGTGTCGCGCTCCTCCTGGGTGAAGGCGG
>JANLJK010000121.1:3074-7392 GCA_029255525.1 Pseudolabrys sp. | reverse complement strand
AAGCGAAGATGTCGGAGATGATGCGGAGCGACGGCGCGGGCGGATAGATATAGGTATTCCGCACCATGAATTCTTTGAGGATGTCGTTCTGAATCGTGCCGGACAATTTGCTGTGCGGCACGCCTTGCTCCTCGGCGGCGACGATGTAGAGCGCCAGCACCGGCAACACCGCGCCGTTCATGGTCATCGACACGCTCATCTGGTCGAGCGGGATGCCCGAAAAGAGCGTGCGCATGTCGTAGATGGAGTCGATCGCGACGCCGGCCATGCCGACATCGCCGGCGACGCGCGGATGATCGCTGTCATAGCCGCGATGGGTGGCGAGATCGAAGGCGATGGACAGGCCCTTCTGCCCGGCGGCGAGATTGCGCCGGTAGAAGGCGTTGGAATCCTCAGCCGTCGAGAAGCCGGCATATTGCCGGATGGTCCAGGGCTGCGCCGCGTACATCGCGGGGTAGGGGCCGCGCAGGAACGGCGCCTTGCCGGGATACGTGTCGAGGAAGTCGAGGCCCGCAAGGTCGGCTTCGCTATACGCGGGCTTCACCGGGATCGCTTCGGGCGTCATCCAGGGCGCGGCGTTGTCGTTGCTCACCGGCACAGGCGTGTCGGTGAAGGCGACGGAGGCGAAGTTGGGAATGCCTGCCACGGTTTTAGCTTCCTTCCTTTGCCCCGGCAGCCTGCGCTGTCGATGTTCCAAAGATATAACCTACAATAGTGCCAAGTAAGCCGGTAACCGCTTGGCCGTCCAACTGCAGGATTACAACGACCATCAGAATAATTGGCACCAAAAAGGTCAGCCCAAAAATCTGAAGGCTGTATTTCGCGAAAGCGCTGTCTTTGTTCGTCGAATGTAGAAACTTATAGCCCGTCCAGATAAGAAAGACGGACACAAGGAAAACGCCGAATCCGCCGACGTTGAAACTGGTTCCGATCTGCAGAAGATCCTTAAGCATCAGTGCCCCCCACAATTGGGTTGTCAGGTGATGCTACCATAGGCCGAGTTCAACGTCGCGAGCACGTCGCAACCCACGTAAATATAGCTTTTCACGCCGGCGTCCGTCAGGGCCGCCTCCTGCTCGCCCGGCCTTCCGGCGAGATGCACGGTGGCACCGGCGGCGCTGAGCGCCTTGGCGGCGGCGGCCGCTTCGGTCTCGTAGACCTTGTCAGCTGAGCACAGACAGACGAGCGTGGCGCCCGACGCCTTGAAGGCGGCGAGCATCGCGGCCTGATCGGGGAAGCCATCGTTACCGACGGTCTCAAGCCCGCCGGCCTCGTAGAAGTTCTTGGCGAAAGTCGCGCGCGCGGTGAAGTCGGCGAGCTTGCCGAGATTGGCGAGGAACACCTTCGGCCGCGCGCCGCTCTTGGCGAGGATGGCGTCGGACGTGTCGCGCAAGGCTTCGAACGGTTCGGCGAGCCGCATCAACGGCAATGCCTCGACTGTTTGCCCGGCCGGCGGCGCCAGCGTGACGCGCGCGACGTTCTGCACCTTGGCGCGGGCTTCCGTCAGATTGGGATAATCGCTGGTGCCGGTGAGCGCATCCTTGCGTTTGGCGATGGCGGCTTGGCGCGCCGCGCGCGTCGCCGCGATCTTCTTCTGGATGAGGCCCTGTTCGATCGCCACGGCTGCGCCGCCCGCCGCTTCGATCTCCTGGAACAGCGTCCACGCGGCTTGCGCCATCTGCGTCGTCAAGGCTTCGATGCCGCCCGAACCGGCGGCCGGATCGGCGACGCGGTAGAGGTTCGACTCCTCCAGCAAAATGAGCTGCATGTTGCGCGCCACCCGCCGCGCAAAGGCATCGGGCAGGCCGCAGGCCAAGGTGAACGGCAACACGCTGATGGCATCCGCGCCGGCGACGCCGGCGGCGGTGACGGCGATCGTCGTGCGCAGCATGTTCACGTTCGGATCGCGCGCCGTC
This sequence comes from Pseudolabrys sp., assembly GCA_029255525.1. Taxonomy (GTDB): domain Bacteria; phylum Pseudomonadota; class Alphaproteobacteria; order Rhizobiales; family Xanthobacteraceae; genus Pseudolabrys. Next base: position 5,476 of record JANLJK010000121.1, on the reverse strand, counting down.
ATCATGCGCCAGGCCGTCTCGGCCGAGACGAAAGCCGGCTTGGGCGCGAGGCCGCTCGCCTGTTCGACGCGCGCCCATAGTTTTCGCAAGGCGCGGAATTTGGCGATGGTGAGGAATTCGTCGGCATCCGCCGCGAGGCGGAAAAAGATGAAGTCGCGCGCCGTGTCGAGCGGCACGCCGGCATCCGCGAACATGCGCCAATAGGCGACCGCATTGCCGAGCGCGAAGGCCAGTTCCTGCGCCTCCGAGCCACCGGCGGCGTGCACGCCGCGCCCGTCGGCGACGGCGAACGGGCCTTTGAAACCTTGGCCCGCCAGACCGTCGACCATGCCCGACAGGAGCTTTGCCGTTTCGGCCCAGGGGCGTGGGGCGACGCCGTTGCGCGCCATCAGGCCGAGCGGATCGTGCGCGAAGCGGATTTGCGTCTTGGCCGGATCGATGCCGCGCGCCTTCACCACGGCGGCGAGATTGAGCCCGGCTTCCTTGGCCTGGGTACTGAAGTCGGTCTCGATCGCCACGGCGTCGAGCCAGACCTTGCCCAGCGCGGTGGCGATGCCAGCCTGGGCGCCATCGAGGCCATAGCCATAGGCGCCGACACTGCCGGCAAAGATCAGCGACAGGCCGGTGGCGCCGTTCTCCAGGTCGTGCAGCGCCTGGGCGTTGGCGGCGGCGGCATCGGGATGATCGACACGCTGCAGCACCTGCCAGGGCTGGGCGGCGCGGCAGGCGACCAAGGGGGCGCCCGCGGCGCGCGGGTAGAGCGGCTCGACCTTGAGGCCGTCATAGGTCTGGCTGACGAGGCGCTTCTCGAACGAAGCGCCTTTAAGCGCGGCATCGACCAGCGCGCGCCATTCGGCCGCGGTGGTGGCGGGGAATTCAGTGGCGAGGGTGAGGTCCGTGGTCATCGGTTTTAGATGCCATAGTCCGGCCGGGGCCGCTATTGCGATAAAGCAAAGCGCGTGCCCGGTTTTCCTATGGGGCGGGACGAGGCGGCAGGCGCTCGATACCGGCCTTTTCGATCGTTTCCGCCGCGACGCGGATGCCGCGGCCGCCGATCGCCCGGTCGCCGGCAATCTCGGAGAGCGGAACAAGCACGAAGGCGCGTTCGAACAGACGCGGATGCGGCAGGATCAGGTCGCCCTCGGTCAGCGTCACGTCGTCATAGGCGATGATGTCGATATCGGCTGTGCGCGGACCCCAGCGCTGCTCGCGCGAGCGGTCGCGGCCGAGGACGCGCTCGATGGCCTGGGCGTGCGCGAGCAGCGCCTGCGGCGATAGCGTGGTGTCGACGGCGATGCAGAGATTCACGAAGGGCGCCTGGTCGGTCTTGCCCCAGGGCGGCGTGCGGTAGTCCGATGAGCGCGCGATGAGGCGGACGTCGGGGCCGTCGCACAGGAGCTGGACCGCCCGATCCAGCACCGCGCGGCTGTCGCCGACATTACCGCCCAGCGCCAGCCAGGCCTCGGTCATGGCTTGGCGTTGCGCCGCGTGCGCGTCAGCGTCACGCCGACATCGCTGAAGGTGGCGGCGATCGGCGCATGCGGCTTGTGGATGGTCACTTGCACCGCCTGCACGCGCGAAAACGTGCCGAGGATCGCGTCGGCGATACGGCCGGCCGCCGCCTCGATCAGGCGGAAGCGCTGGGCGGAGAAGGCCTCGCTGGCGCAATAGACCACTTTGTCATAGGAGACCGTGTCGGCGACCTTGTCGGTGCGCGCGGCGTCCGACAGGTCGACGTCGAGCGCGAGATCGATGGTGAAGGTTTGGCCGACTTTGGCTTCGTGCGCCATCACGCCGTGATAGGCGTGCAGCACCAGCCCGGTGATGAAGATGCGGTCGCTCATCGCGCCGCCTCGATCGCGGCCGCGATACGCAGAGCCTGCACGGTTTCCTTCACGTCGTGCACGCGCACGATCGCCGCGCCCTTCTCGACGGCGATCAGATGGCTCGCCAGCGAGCCGCCGATACGCTCGGCCGGCGGGGCAGGGGTGACGGAGGCGATGAACCGCTTGCGCGATGCACCCACCAGAAGCGGCAGACCGAAGCGCATGAATTCTTCCTGCTTGGCGAGGCAGATGATGCTCTGTTCCGGCGTTTTGCCGAAGCCGATGCCCGGATCGAGCACGATGTTGTCGCGCGGGATGCCAGCGCGCGCGGCGATAGCGAGCGAGCGCGCGAAGAAGGCATTGACGTCGGCGACGATGTCGATGGTCGGATCGGCGGCTTCGCGATTGTGCATGACGATCACCGGCGTGTTGCGGCGGGCGGCAAGCGGCGCCATGGCCGGATCGTATTGCAGGCCCCAGATATCATTGATGATGGTGGCGCCTCGGTCGAGCGCCCAGGCCGCGGTGTCGGCCTTGAACGTATCGATCGAGATCGGCAGGCCGAGCTTGACAACC
>JANLJK010000121.1:0-2974 GCA_029255525.1 Pseudolabrys sp. | reverse complement strand
CGCGGTGTCGGCCTTGAACGTATCGATCGAGATCGGCAGGCCGAGCTTGACAACCTCGGGCAGCACCGGCGCAAGCCGCGCGATCTCGTCGGCCGTCGTCACCGGCGTCATGCCGTCATAAGGCCGCGTGGATTCCGCACCGATGTCGAGAATGTCCGCGCCTTCCTCGGCCATCTCGCGTGCATGCGCGATGGCCTTGGCGGGGTCGACGAACTGCCCGCCGTCGGAGAAGGAATCCGGCGTCACATTGAGGATGCCCATGACCAGCGGCCGACCGCGCTTGATCAGCGCGGAGAGCGTGTCCGGTCCGCCGGTGTGCGCGATGTCAGGCATATCACTGAGCTTGCGAGCGAGCGCCATGCGGTGGCTTTGCGCGGTCGGCGGCAGGCTGTCAAGCCGGGCGCGGCCGGCTTCGGCCGATCAATACTTGATCAATACTTGATCTTGGGGGGCAGCTCTTTCGCCGACGCAATCCAGCGCGCGACGACCTTTTCGGAAGGCACAAGGCGCACCAGTTTGAGCTTCTTGTTGGCGTCGGCGATCGCTGTCGCGAGGTTGACCGCGTTCCGATATTTGAGATCCTTGACCGTGTTGACGCCGGCGGCGGCCAAGAGCACGGCGTATTCCTTGTTTACGCCGCGGATACGCATGCGGTCGGCGAAGTTCGCCCAGCACAGCAGCGTCTTGGTGTCGATACCGGTCTTGTCGGAGAGCAACCGGCGCTTGGCGACCGTGCAGGCGCGATCCAACAACCGCTCGGTCGAACGGATACCGGCCGACCGCAACGCCTTTGCGGCGTCTCCGTCGATCTCCTCGATGGCTGAAATAGGATAAGACATCCACGCCTCCTCGCCCGCGTAATTAGTCGCGCGGCGAAGCCTGATGGTTCAAATAAACTGGCTTAGACCGGGAATGGCGCCGACGATTTCGCCGATGGTGTCTTCACCGGCTTTCTCGCGCGCGAAGGAGAGGGTCTCGCGGCTCACGGTCTGCACTTGCGACATGCTCAGGCCGGCCGCCATCATCTTGGTGCCGGCGCCCATGATACCACCCATGGAGAAAAGCCCGCCACCAGAGCCTTCCTGTGCCTGGATCAAAGCTTCCGCTCCGGGAAGCGTGTCGATCAGTGCCTGAACCTTGTCGGCTGGCCCTTCCTTGCGCAGAAATTCAAGGATAATGCCAACGGCTTTCTCTGCGGCTTCCCGATCGATGCCTGCGGTGGCAACGAGCCGCGCAATCAATTCATCCATGATCCCCTCACGCCCCACGCTTCCGGCGGTTACTACTTATTGAACGCCACCGGTGCGGTGGTGACAAGCGACTGTCAAGCGATTAGCTCGATTACCCATGCCAGCAGTGACGATTTGTTTGTCGACAGCGGTATGGGCGGGTTCCACTACTGGTCATACCGCCAAGTTTCAATTGTGATCGCCGAATTTCGTTCCGATCCGGCCGAGATACTTAAAAAAGCTTGCTATCACGACTTAAAAAGCGCGCTTGATTTTGCGTCAAACGCAACTTTCTTTTGGCGGAAGGACGAAAATCGCGTAATGCGCGGCTTGGATCAGCCCGATTGGGTCCGCTTTGCAGCTTCCGCCTGTATTGTTACTTTGACGCACCGCCGCATGGAGAGCATCATGAGCACGTTGAACGCGGTTCTCAGCCGCATCGATCAAGACATCGATCAGAGCGTCGAGCGACTGTTTGCGCTCCTGCGTATCGCATCGGTGTCGACCGATCCGGCTTTCAAGGACCAATGCCGGGCCGCCGCCGAGCATGTTGCCAGCGACTTGCGGGAGTTGGGTTTCTCCGCCGACCTGCGGCCGACGGAAGGTCATCCGATCGTCGTCGCCAAGGCCAACGGCGTGGCTGGCCCGCGCGTGTTGTTCTACGGGCACTATGATGTGCAGCCGGTCGATCCTCTGAATCTCTGGAAAACGCCGCCTTTTGAGCCGCGGATCGAGACGCTGCCGGACGGCCGCAAGATCATCGTCGCGCGCGGGGCTTGCGACGATAAGGGCCAGGCCATGACCTTCATCGAGGCCTGCCGCGCCTATAAGGCCGTCACCGGCAAGCTGCCGTTGCCGATCACCATGATGATCGAGGGCGAGGAGGAGTGTGGTTCCAAAAACTTGTTCGGCTTTGTGAAAGACAATGCCGACGAGTTCAAACTCGACCTCGCGCTCGTGTGTGACACGGCGATGTGGGACCAGAAGACGCCGGCCATCACCACCTCGCTGCGCGGTCTCGTCTATGAGGACGTCAAGATCACCTGCGCCGACCGGGACTTGCATTCCGGTGTGTTTGGCGGCGCGGCGCAGAACCCCTTGCGACTTTTGACTAAGATACTCAGCGCGATGTGGGACGATGACGGGCGGGTCACCATTCCGGGCTTCTATGACGGCGTCAAAGACCTGCCGGCCGACATCAAGGCCGATCTTGCCGCGCTCGACCTGACGGAAGAAAAGTTCTTGGGTCCGATCGGGTTGAAGAAGTCGTCCGGCGAGAAGGGCCGCCTGCTGATCGAGCAGATCACGACCCGTCCGACCGCCGAGATCAACGGCATCATCGGCGGCTATACGGGCGAGGGCGCCAAGACCGTCATTCCGGGCGAGGCCAGCGCCAAGGTTTCGTTCCGCCTCGTCGGCGAGCAGGACCCGTTCAAGGTTCGCGACGCGTTCCGCGCTTTCGTGCGCGAGCGCCTGCCGGCCGACTGCAAGGTGGAGTTCGGCAATTTCGGCGTCGCGCCGCCGTTGCAACTGTCGTTCGACAATCCGGCGCTCAACAAGGCGCGCGCGGTGCTGGCCGAGGAATGGGGCAAGAAGGCGGTGACGGTCGGCGCGGGCGGCTCGATCCCGATCGTTGCCGACTTCAAGAATATCCTCGGGATGGACTCGCTGCTCGTCGGCTTCGCGCTTGACGACGACCGGGTGCATTCGCCGAACGAGAAGTTCGACCTCACCTGCTACCACAA
>JANLJK010000120.1:1477-7436 GCA_029255525.1 Pseudolabrys sp. | reverse complement strand
AAATGCGGCATCGTCGGCCTGCCGAATGTCGGCAAATCGACGCTCTTCAACGCGCTGACGCAGACGGCGGCGGCGCAGGCGGCGAACTATCCGTTCTGCACCATCGAGCCGAATGTCGGTGAGATCGCGGTGCCCGATCCGCGCATGGAAAAACTGTGCGTGATGGCGAAGTCGGCGGAGATCATCCCGACCCGCATCACCTTCGTCGACATCGCCGGCCTGGTGCGCGGCGCGTCCAAGGGCGAAGGCCTCGGCAACAAGTTCCTTGCCACCATTCGCGAAGTCGATGCCATTGTGCATGTGGTGCGTTGCTTCGAGGATTCCGACATCACCCACGTCGAGGGCAAGATCGATCCGATCGCCGACATCGAGACGATCGAGACCGAGCTGATGCTGGCCGACCTCGACAGCCTGGAAAAGCGTGTCGATGCGCTGGAGAAGAAGGCCAAAGGCTCCGGCGAGGACGCCAAGCTCGCCAAGGAAATGCTCGACCTGATCAAGCGCTCGCTGGTGCTGCTGCGCGAGGGCAAGCCGGCGCGCATGGTCGACCGCAAGCCGGAAGAGGAGAAGCTATTCCATTCGCTCGGTCTGTTGACCTCGGCGCCGGTGCTCTATGCCTGCAATGTCGAGGAAGGGTCGGCCGCGACCGGCAACGACTTCTCCAAGCGCGTCGAAGCGCGCGCCAAGGAGGAAGGCGCGGTCGCGGTGGTGATTTCGGCCAAGATCGAGTCGGAGATCGCCGCTTTGCCGATCGAAGAGCGTGCCGATTATCTGGAAGCGGTGGGCCTCAAGGAGACCGGCCTCGACCGGTTGATCCGCGCCGGCTACGCGCTGCTGCATCTGGTGACCTATTTCACCGTCGGGCCGAAAGAGACGCGTGCCTGGACCATCACGGCGGGCACCAAGGCGCCGGCGGCGGCCGGCGTGATCCACTCGGATTTCGAGAAGGGTTTCATCCGCGCCGAAACCATCGCCTACGACGACTACATTGCCTTCGGCGGCGAAGCTGGCGCGCGCGATGCCGGCAAGATGCGGCTGGAAGGCAAGGAATATGTCGTCGCCGACGGCGATGTGATGCACTTCCGCTTTGCCAACTAAGCGGCCCTGGGCGGCCGTTCCGTCTTGTGCTCGGCTGTCGCGTCTCTGATAATCGCCGGACAAGAGAGTCCGGAAAATGACGAAATACTATTGGGAAGACTTCGAGCCGGGCGCCGTCACCATGTACGGTCCGCGGCTGGTGACCCGCGAAGAGATCATCGCTTTCGCCGCCGAGTTCGATCCGCAACCGATGCATCTCGACGAGGTGGCCGCGAGCGGTACGCTGCTCGGCGGCCTCGGCGCTTCTGGCTGGCATAGCTGCGCGCTGCTGATGCGTATGATCTGCGACGGCTTCGTGCTCGACGCCGCCTCCATGGGCTCGCCCGGCGTCGACGAGGTGCGGTGGCTGAAGCCGCTGCGGCCCGGCACGCAGGTCCGGCTACGCGCCACCATCCTCGACAAGCGCGTCTCCAACAGCCGGCCGGACCGTGGCTTCGTCAAGTTTCACTTTGAGATGCTCGACGAAGCCGACACCGTGCTCACGACACTGACCACGCCGCTGATGGTGCTGCGACGCGAGCCGGGAGCGGCGGCATGAAGTTCTTCGAAGAGATCCGGATCGGCGACGTCACCGAACTCGGCCGCTACACGTTTGACGCCGACAACAATAAGGCATTTGCTCGACGCTTCGATCCGCAACGCTTCCATGTCGACGAAGAGGAAGCGGCGCGCTCGCATTTCGGCGCCCTATGCGCGTCCGGCTGGCACACGGCTTCGGTGTGGATGCGGCTGCTGGCCGACGTCTATCGGCAGGAGGCCGAGGCGGCGCGCGCCCGGGGCGCACCGATTGTCGCGCGGGGCCCCGGTCTCGGCTTCCGCGAGCTCAAGTGGCTCAAGCCGGTCTATGCCGGTGACACCATCGATTATCGCGTCGAGGTGATCGAGACGCGCGTGTCCAACAGCCGTCCCGAATCCGGTCTGGTGAGCTCGCTGGCGACCGGCACGAACCAGAACGGCGAACGCGTGATTTCCTTCATCAGCACGATCTTCGTGCAACGGTGGCCGGAGACGCCATGAGCGCAACCTTATCCTTCGAGACGCCCGCATCGTAGCCAAGTGACATGCAGGCTGCGCTGCTATGGCGGGCATCCTCAGGATGAGGTGTGCAATTTGTCCTCACGGTGAGGAGCGCGCCGTGAGGCGCTGGCCGTGGTGCATGCGGCGTGATCAGCGCGTCGGCACTTTCATCTTGACCTGCTTCACCACGGCCGACGGCAAGACATCGAGATAAGGGCCGAGCAGGAAGGCTTCGCCGGAGCCATAGCCGAACAGGCGGTCATGCGTATCGATCATGGCGCGCACCGGCCTCCCGCAGGCGGCGATCGAGTCTACGATCAGGTCGTTGACCTCATGTGTGCGCATGTCGGTGGTGTAGCGCGGGTCGGCCATGAACTGGCGCACGATGCAGTCGGTTGCGCGCTGTACCAAGGGCATCAGCGCCGCCTGCCGTTGCGGCGCGGAAAGCTGTTGCCAGCCGGCCGGATCGGTCTTCAGCGGAGTTTGGGAGTTAAGCGACACATTCAACACAAGCGACAATCCGAAAACGGATTTCAGAATCATCTCTGAGCCTTGAGCCGAATCAATGCCTGCATCATGCGTAACGCAACCGGAGTCGCCTGGCACGCAAAACTTGGCGCAGTTGGAATCGCGGTTAGGACTCCGGCCGTGAACGAAGCGAGTCCGGATCGCGCTAACCGATTCAAACGACTCTCGTTTTCGTCCCGACGTGGAACCGTTCGGTCATTGGCGTCGTTGACTAGCCATGACGATCCCTGGTCCCAATGCCGACGGCCTTCTACCCGTCACATACTGTGTGATGGAGCCCGGGTCCCACGCGACGGGAACCACAACGCGCGCGGCCGCGTTTCTTTTTCGTCGAAGAGGGCACCGTCATCACCCGTGAGCCCGTGCAGACGCAGACCATCCTCACCGAGCGGTCTTTAGTGCTCACGCCGGTTCAACGCCAGGCCATCTATCGCGCCATTACCCGTGAGCGCGTCACGACCGCGCCGCCGCCGTCCATCGACTATCGTGTCAATCATCGCGTGGTGCTGATCGACCCATCCACCAGCGAGGTCGTGGCCGAGGTGGCCGAATTGCGCGGCCGCGCATTGGATCTATTTCAATGTGTATCGGGCCGGCCGTGGATGCTCTTCCGGGCCGGCTTTGCTGTTTGAAGGCATGAGAAAAGCCGGTTCTTCGGCATTTTTTCAGGTTCGGCCGTTCTTGCACGTCATGCGCGTGCTGGATTTTTGGCGCTCCAGGGCGCATATTGCGCCCAAGGAGTTCAGCGTATGTCGATTAATTACCGGGCGCCCTCGGAGCTTTTCCCGAGCCGGAGCCGCAAGTCCCGCCGCCCCATTGGATACAAGCGATTTCCGACCGCCGCCGAAGCGATCCGCTTCGCCGTGGAAGAATTGCCGCCCGAGCTGTTGCTCGGCGCCTATCTCGAGGTCGAAGAACGTCGTTTCGACGGCAACGGTATTCGTGAGCTGTACGAAAGCGAACATTATCCGCTGCCGCGAAAAGCGATTAAAAAGGCGGCAAAGGCCGAAAGCGCCGAAAAAGCAGTCGCCGACTGATCCCAGCTTAAAGTTCAAGCCGGTTTTGCCGGCCTTTCGCGCGGTCGGCGGAACGCCGCGCGCGTGAGCGCGTTAGTCGGGAACCCGACGGACGCCGTCACAGTCTCGTCAAGATTATGGATCCCGGAGCGGCATATGGCCGATAAAAATGGTTTGGTGATGATCGGCGTGATGCTTTGCGCTGCCACTTTGATGGTGATGACCATTGGCGGTGTTGTCGTGCGCGATCATTTGAGCGGCCGGCTGAGCCTTGAAGACGGCTTACGGATAAGCGCCCCGACACCGTCGGTTGAGCGCTGACGTAGGCCCGTGAAACTCTAAGGCCGGTCCGCCGTTGTTGCGCGCACCCCTTAAAGGTGAAGACGAAGGACAAGGTGCTGTTGGCCGAGCCGTCGACGCGCGTCGTCGTCGATCAGATCACCTCGTAAGGCAGCCTCGGACAATCGCGCCATCGCCGATCCTGCTGGCGATGGCTTTTTTGTTCTTTGGTGTTCAGGAGGCCGGCCGCGGCGGCTGCTTGCCCGGCGCGCTCTTCCACTGCGTGATGCTGTCGCCGATCACCTTCATCGCGGTCATCGACGCGTGGCTGAGGCTCGCATAGCCGGCGATCTCGCGGTTCACGCGTTCGCCCTCGGCGCGCAACATCTCGCGCACGCTTTGCAGTTCCTCGATGACGCGGTCGATCTCGTCCATCGAGGCGCCCGACACACGCCGGATCAGCGCATTGAGGTTTTCCGCCACCGGCTCCGGCGGCGACGCTTCGGCTTCATTGCGCGGCCGGCGCAAGAACGCGACGTCGCGGCGCACGAATTCGCGGATCTCGCCTTCGAAGGCATTGGCGGCGGCCTGATCGACGTCGCTCAGCTTGTCCGGGGGGCGGCGGTCGGGGGGAGCGTATTTCTCCGGTCCGGATTTCTCCGCGGCAGCCTTTTCGATCTCAGCCAGTCGATCCGGTCTGATCGCCGTCATGGTCATCACTCCTGCACAAGGCGCATCACTGCGCGGTGGCCCCCCGCCGGCGCGATTGCCGCATGCGAATGGGGCGGGGGTGGGGCAGAGTGGCGGTGGGAACCGCGCCGCGGACTGTTAAGCGCGCGGTAACCGTGTCACCAGTTCAGCTTGAAGCCGCCGGTGATGCTCTTGTTGACGGTGGGCTGGCCGACATCGCTGACCGAGGTGGTGATGTGCAGCGGCCCGAGCAGCTTCTGTTCGGCACTCAGTTTGTTGCGCGCGACCGGATCGTTGCTGGCGGTGGTCACGCCGGCCGAGAAGCTGGTGCCGGTCGACAGCACGTCGAACTTCACGCTCTGCTCGTTGCCGAAGACCTGCGCGGGCGCGCTGGAGCTTTGCGGGCCGAACGTATCGGTGACCGAGGTGCTGTTCTGCAACGTCATCGACAGGTAACCGCCAACCGGCATCGAATGCTTGAGCGTGCCGGCGAGGCGGCCCTGGTCGGTAGTGGGGTCGACGCGCGCATCGACCGTCGCCAGGCTCGACAGGCCGACCGAGGCCCAGGCGGCGCCTGAATTGCCGCCGCTGCTCGGCGTGCTCTGCGGCGATAGCGGCTGATAATAGGCCGCGGGGGCGTTGCCGGCGATGCCGATATCGGCGCCGACCTTGGCGTCCCATTCGGTCGACAAAGCCTGCTTCACCACCACAGTGCCGGAGCCGTCGGCCTGCTCGTTGGTGCGGCTGACGTCGAAGGTCTTGTCGCGCTTGAGCGCGGGCAGCTTCAGCGCGCGCGTGGGCGCGACGCTGGCGAGACTGGACGGATCGAAATTCAAAGCCTGGCCGAGCAGGGCGCTGTCTTCCGGCGTGGGGGCGGCGGCCTGATCGGCGGCATCGGCGGCGGCGTAATAGGCTTCGCGGCCCGGCTCCTGGGCCAGGGCGGCGGATGCAAAGGCGGCCGTGGCGGCGGCGAAAGCCAGCCGGGTGGCGGTCGTCATGCGGACGCGCATGCCGTGGACTCTCCCCTTAGCGATCTCCCGAGGCTGGCAACCCTGCCACGGAACTGGGGCGAACATGTGAAATCGGGCTGCGCAAATTTTCGCCAGCGGCGGCGGCGACCGCGGCCGGCTTTGCCTGAGCGCGCGCGGCGGCCGGTGCCGGATAGGCCGAGGCGGCAAGCAGCGCGCAGAGCAGGGCGCCCGGAATGATGACGCCGACGAAGAGAATAAAGGCAACCAGGAAACGCTTGAGCATGACGACCTCCCAACCCATTCAGGCGTTGGTCGCGCCAGGCGGGCGGCAGGTTCACGGCGGGCAACGGATTTTCGGGC
>JANLJK010000120.1:0-1377 GCA_029255525.1 Pseudolabrys sp. | reverse complement strand
CGCGCTTTTGGCCTGCCGCGAACGGGCGAAGGCGGCGGCCGTGTTACCGACCGCCGCCCGCGACACGAGCCGCATCGAGCGCTGAAGTGAAAGGGGAGCCGTTAGGCTTTTTTGGCGCCCATTGCCGGCGAGCCGCCGCTCTGCTGCGACAGCTTGTAGGCGGACAACTGCTTGGGCTTGTCCTTGTCCGCCTTTGGCTTCTTTTTTTCCTTCGGCACGCGCATCTGACCTTTAGCCATGACGACCTCCTAAAAGGAATCGAAGAACGGTGGGGATGGTGATGCAGGCGCGCGCGCTCGGCAAGAGGGCGCCAAGAGGGGGCGGTGAATAAACGCCGCGTAAAACGCCGCGACGCGGATCAGGACTTCGGCGACGCCTTCATCTTGTCGGCGATGCATTTGTCGACCAGGTCGGCGCGCTTATCGAGGTTCATGCCGGGGGCGCTCTTCTCGGTGCTCATCCAGCACAATTCGGCGGCGCGTGAATGCGTCATCGGCGGCTCGGCCGGTTTGCTCTCGGCTTGCTTGGTGTCGGTCTGCGCGGTCGCGGCCGGCGCAGGCCCGGAGCCGGTGGTTTCGCAGCCCGCGAGCAGCAGCGCGCCCGCGATGAGCGCGGCGGCGGACAGAAGCGAACGGGAGCGGGCGAGGCGTGTCATCTTGAGCGATTCCAGACTGTCTGAGCGGCGGTGTTGAGCGGCGCGGACCTTATGCCACGCGGCGCATCTTTTGCCATGTGGAATTGCGATTGGCCATGCGGCGTCGCGTTTCGCAGCCATGCAGATGGCGGATGAGCCGAGACTTTTGTTCCGTTGAGCCGTGTTTCGTTTCCGCATGCGCCGGTGGTATCCGCGAAGGATGTCATGAGGCCGGCGACGGTGTTTGTCATGAGTCTTCATTCGGCAATGTCTCTCGTCATTCCGGGGCGCGGCCGCGAACCCGGAATCCAGACGCAGGCGCTGTGCTCGTTTCTGGATTCCGGGTTCGGCCGCCTTCGCCCTTCGGGCTTCGGCGGGCCGCCCCGGAATGACGGCAAACATTGCGCGCCTCTCTCTGATTCAATTGTCAAACAGCGCTGTCATTCCGGGGCGGCCCGCAGGGCCGAGCCCGGAATCCAGAACATACGCACCGTGCTTGTTTCTGGATTCCGGGTTCGCTCGCTGCGCTCGCGCCCCGGAATGACCGGGGCATAGCTCCGCCACCCGTGTTGTTTGGTGGGCGCCGGGTTCGCCCTCATTCCCCTTGCCCCTCTCAAACGAGAGGGGGACGGCGCGCCGAGTGACGCGACGTTTGGTCGTTGAACCGCGCTTCGTCGCCGAAGCACGGGCGCCTCTCGGCGCGCCATCGCGGCGTTCTTCTTAAGTCCCCGGCGCCGGTTCTT
>JANLJK010000119.1 GCA_029255525.1 Pseudolabrys sp. | reverse complement strand
GGGATGAGCTGCGGCTCCACGCCGAGCTTCTTGGCCAAGGCATAGCCGAGCGTGACCGCGACACCCTTGAACGTGTCGCCATCCTTGATGGCGAACTGGGCGGAGGGCGAGGGGGACACTGCGATGGCGATGCGCAGCTTTCCGGTGGGGACAAGTTGTTGCATCACGGCGGCATCGGCCATCGGCGGGCTCTCCTTATCTTGGGCGGCGCATGTCGCCGCCGCCCTCCCGATAGCACGGTCGTTTCAGGTTTTCACCCGGGGGAGACGGTCCGGCGCCGGTGCGCGATCAACAAGGCCATGGCAAAGGGGGCGAGGACCACGAGGCGGCTCTGGTAGCGGTCGACGGGATGCGAGAACACACCGCAGATCGCGGCATTCACCATGAGTGCCAGCAGTACGGTGCAGCAGAGCGCCGTCAGCTCCGGCGCCAGCTTCAGCCGGCGGCGCCATACCAGCGCGGCGGCAAGCCCGGCGACGGCCAGCGCGCCGACCGGCACGTGCACCCAGTTGAGCGGTGCGACGTCGAAGGGCTGCGCCTGCTGCCGTGCATCCAGGAACAAGGGCAGCAGTTGCGGCGCGTGATCGCGGATCGCGTCGAAGGTCGGGTCGTTGTCGTCGATGCTGATCTCGGTCTGGAAGCTGAGGAGTTGCGACCACGCGGCGCTGAGCGCCGCTTCCGCATGCATCAGCGGATAGCGCCTGATGCTGTCGACGATAATGCGCGTCGCCTCGGGGCCGAAGCCTTGCGCGCCGCCGAGCACGTAGAACGGCGTGTCGTTCGCCCACAGCCAGTCGTCGGCGTTCTCCGGCATGGCGTTCGCATAGGCGCAGACGCGGAGGCTGCGGTCCGGGCAGTGCTCGTTCAGATAACGTTGGGCGATGCCGTCCTCGATCAGCCGGCCGAACAGGAAGCTCGAGCCGCCGGGCGTGAAGGTGAAGCTGCTGCCGATGGCGAGGTTCGAGGTGAGGCTGAGCGCGACACCGAGGCCGGCGGCGCCGACGGTAAGGCCGAGCCGTGCCGGCGGCAGTGCCTTGATGCACGACAACAGCCACAGAGTGGCGATGACGCCGATGCACAGCCCGAGCGCCGCCATGTGGCAGGCGATCGCCACGGCGATCAGCGCGGTGAGTGCGAGCCGTTCGCCTCGCTTCAGTTGGCCATGGCGGAAGGCGAGCAGATGCAGCGCCAGCACGGCGGCGGGAAACAGCATGTCCGGCATCAATTGCGCGGCGAACCAGGGCAAAGCGGTGGTGAGCGACAGCAAGACCGTGATGCCGAGCGCGAGCCAAGGCCGTCCGCCCAGGCCATGACAGCGCAAGGTGAGCGCGATGATCCAGGCCATGGCCGCGGCCTGTGCGACGATGACCGGCCAGAAGGCCAAGGGCATGCTGACGTACAACAGCCAGCCGTAGAGCGCGGAGCGGCCCATGGCGAGCACGCCTTCGATCGGCCGCAAGAGATAGCCGCCGGTATCGGGGAAGATGAGCGGGAAGCCGTTCCACAAGGCAGGCGCCAAGAGCGCCAGCATCATGCCAACTCCGGCGATCAGCCAGGCCGCGACGGAGGGGCCGGCTACCGTCGGCGCCATGCCCGTATCAGGCCGGGCTATCGAAATGTCCGTCATTCTCAGCCCCTTCGTGCCGTCCCGGCACGTCCGGACGCATGCAAATTCTACGCCCGGAATTGGCAACGTCGGCCGTCCCGATTAGTTCATCAAAGACGGTTCAGGCGTAGCTGACGGAATGTCGCGGCGCAGGCTTTCAAACACGCGCGCCATTGCGATGGCGGCCGTGAAGCCGGCAAGCCATATCACACGCGCGCCGTAGCGGTCGTGCGGATTGGAAAGCGCGCCGCAGATGAAGGCATTGGCGAGGAGTGCCAGCGCGCAGGTCGTGGCGAGTTCGCCGAGATCGGTGGCAAGGCGTTGACGCCAGGCCATACCGATGAGGATCGGCAGCAATGCGATCGACAGCAGAGCAACCGGATAGTGGAGCGTGTTGAGCGCGTCGAAGGAGATGCCCGCGTCTTGCTGGCGCGCGGCCCGCATCGCGTCGGTTAGCTGCGGCGTATAGCGCTCGATGATGCGGTAGGTGTGCCAGATCGAGTCCAGCACGCCTTCGCCGGTGTGGACGGCGATCAACTGGCGGCCGGTGGCGACTAAGGCGGCCTGCGCCTGCTGGCCGGGATAAGCGACGAGGGCGCGCCAGGCGATCGTCGCCATCTCGTCGTCGAGGCCGGCGAAGCGGCCGAGTTTGTCGAACAGCGGACTGCCCCAGAACCAGACGTCGGCATCGTTCGGCAATTCGTCCTTGTAGGCGCACAGGGTCAGCCGCCGGTCGGGACAATACGTGTCGAGATACTTGGTGACGAAACCATCCTGCAACATGCGCCCGAACGACAGCGCCGGCCCGCCCGGCGTCCAGACCAGCTGCCTGGCCACGGCATAGTCGGCGGCGAATACGAGCACGGCGCCGAGGATGAGTGCGATGACGCCTTGGCCGAGCCGTAGCTTGGTGTCGAAGAAGCGCAATACCGCGGCGGCCATCAGCAACGCCAGCAGCAGCGCGAAGGTGGCGCTGTGGGTTGCGGCGGCGATGGCGATCAGAACCACGAGCCCGATACGCTCGGTGCGTGCCAGTGTCTCGGCGCGCAGCACCAGAAGATAGAGCGCCAGGACGCCGAGCCCGCAGAAGATGTCGGTCAGCAGGATCGATGTGAGCCAGGGCAGGGTGGTGCCGATCGACAGCGCCGCGATGACGCCGAACAGGAACAGCGGCCGCCGGCCGAAGCCGTGCGCCCGCAGCATCAGCGCGACGATCCACACCGTCAGGGCGGCTTGGAGGAGCAGCACCGGCCAGAACGACAGCGGCACGCCGATGCGCAAGATCAGGCCGTAAACGACGGCCCGGCTCGGCACCAGGATGCCCTCATAGCTGCGGGCCAGATAGCCGCCCGTATCCCATTGCAGCAGCGGAAAGCCGTTCCAGAGCGCCGGTGCCATCAGCACCAATACTGACGTACCGATCGCCAGCGCCCACACGGCGCGGTCGCGTGCTTCCACGGTCGAATCCCCCCGGCAGGGCGCTTTTATGTCTTCGTCTTATTGTTGGGCCAAATCCTAACCCGCCCGGCGCGTCACGCGCTAGGGGGGCAGACCACCAGATTTCGCGGGGAAATGCCGCGGTCCACGCCGACGACCTGGCACCTTGGTGCGACAAATTGTCAGTGCATTTTTAAGTTTCGAATTATTACGAGAAGAAGAGTCGCGTGAACGTATTGAAGTGCGACTGCGATCCCGCACGCATTAAATTATTCTAATTCGATATTCAAATCGCACGGTATCACGCAACGTATTTTGCTGTTTCAAGCGCAACGCTTCCTCCGCAATGTCGCCCCGATTCCAAAAACATGCGTCGCTCATCATGAGTGTCGCGCAGAAAATCGGTGGGGCTTATGGGTCTGTCGGGGCGTGTTGTATTCCTTATGTCGTCTGTTGTCGGCTTTGTGTCGTTAGCGGGTGTTGAAACGGCCGTCGCGCAATCAAACAGCGTGCAGCTCGAGACGATCAATGTCGAAGGTGTAAGTGAAGCCGCCTACGGTCCGGTGCAGGGCTACATTGCCACGCGCGCTGCGACCGGCACCAAAACAGACACGCCGTTGCAGGAGACGCCGCAGTCGATCAGCGTCATCACCGCCGACCAGATGAAGGACCAGGGTGCCACGACGGTGCAGCAGGCGCTGCGCTACACGCCCGGCGTGACGGCCGACAGCTACGGCCCGGACTCCCGCGTGGATTCGTTCCAGATCCGCGGCATGTCGGCCGACGTCTATCTCGACGGCATGCGCACCACGAATTCGTGGTGGAACTCCCAGCGCCTCGATCCCTACATGCTCGAGCGCATGGAGGTCCTGCGCGGCCCGTCCTCGGTGCTGTACGGCAGCACGACCACGGCGGGCCTGCTCAATCTCGTCAGCAAGCGTCCGCAGGAGCAGGAGCTGCACGAAGTCGGCGTGCAGTATGGCAGCTTCAATCGCAAGCAGATCCAGACCGACCACACCGGCAAGATCACGGCGGACGGGCAGTGGCTTTATCGCATTATCGGCATCGCGCGGGACAGCGACTATCAGACCGATTATGTGAAAGACGACCGCGTGGTGGTGATGCCGGCCGTCACATGGCGGCCGACCAATCAGACCAACTGGACGGTGATCGCCACCTATCAGAAGGACAAGACCGGCTCGTCGACGGGGTTTCTGCCGCATTCGGGCACGATCTTCTCCAACCCGAACGGACAGATTCCGATCAACCGTTTCGCCGGCGATCCGAACACCGATCTCTATCAGACGGAGACGCGGTCCATCGCCAGCCTGTTCGAGCACCGCTTCAGCGACTTCCTCAAGGTGTCGCACAATATGCGGTACTCGGACATCGATGGCATTTACAACACGGTTTACTCAAACAGCTTTTCCGCGACGCCCTATCTCGACCCGGCCCAGCGCACCGTCTCGCGCTATGTCGATTTTTCGAATTCGAATCGTAAGACCTTCACCTCCGACACCAATGCCGAGTTGAAGTTCAACACCCATGCCGTCACGCACAAGGTCCTTATCGGGCTCGATTACCGTCGCATGACCGAAGGCAGCATGGCGGGCGGCTATCTCGATACGACGCCGTTCGACCTGTGCGCGCCGACCTACAACACGATCACGCCGCCGGACATGGCGCGGATGCCGGGTTTGATGCAGCGCCAGGTCGGATTCTACGCGCAGGACCAGATCCGCTGGGGCCAGTTGATCGGCGTGTTCGGCCTGCGCCAGGACACGGCGACCAGCGATATCGAAGGCCTGGAGAAGCAGACCGACCGGGCGGTGAGCGGCCGCGCGGGCCTGATGTATGAGCTGCCCTTCGGCGTGACGCCTTACGTCTCCTACGCGCAATCGTTCGACCCGCAGTTCGGCTCAGCGCCCTACGGCAATGATCGCTGCCTCGATAGCGCGAGCGGTCTCTGCAAGCCGGTCTATGGCGAGCAGTACGAAGTCGGCTTCAAGTATCGGCACTCGAAGGATCTCGCCGTCAACGGCGCGCTGTTCGACATCACGCAGAAGAACCGCAAGACCTGGGATAGCACCTCGAACCTGGGCTACACGCAGATCGGCAAAGCGCGCATCCGCGGCGCGGAACTCGAGGTGCTGGCGACGATCGCGCGCGATGTCGACTTGATCGGCGCCTACACCTATCTCGATGCCAAGGTGGTGGAGGGCGCCAATGCCGGTAACCACATCGAGACGGTGCCGGAGCATCAGGCGTCGCTGTGGGCCAAATACCGCTTCGCACTCTTCGGCGTGGACGGCTTCTCGCTTGGCGGCGGGGCGCGCTATATCGGCGCGGTTTGGGACGGCGCTGACACCATCCAAACGCCGGGCTATACGCTCTTCGACGCGATGGCGGCGTGGGAGAACAAGAACTGGCGGTTTCAGGTCAACGGCACCAATCTGACGGACAAGATCTACTTCACCGCCTGTCTGACGCGCGGCGACTGCTTCTACGGCAATCGCCGGTCTGTCCTCGCCAGCCTGACCTACAAGTTCTGAGGGGACGCGACGGCGGGAATTTGCTAGGGTAGTCTTGAGACACGAGGCCACCCTAGAATGTTCGTTACTTTCTTCCAGGAATTGAAATCCGCCGGCGTGCCGGTGACTTTGCGCGAATACCTCACGCTGATGGAGGCGATGGACGCCGACCTCGCCGCGCGGCGGGTGGAGGACTTCTATTACCTGTCGCGCGCGACTTTGGTGAAGGACGAGCGCAACCTCGACAAGTTCGATCGCGTCTTCGGCCATGTGTTCAAGGGCCTCGAATTCATGAGCGACGCGGCCGAGGCGGAGATCCCGGCCGAGTGGCTGAAGAAGCTCACCGAAAAATACCTGACCGAGGAAGAGAAGAAGCAGATCGAGGCCATGGGCGGCCTCGACAAGCTGATGGAGACGCTCAAGAAGCGCCTTGCCGAGCAGAAGGGCCGCCATCAGGGCGGCAGCAAATGGATCGGCACCGGCGGCACATCGCCCTTCGGCAATGGCGGCTACAATCCGGAAGGCATCCGCATCGGCGGCGAGAGCACGCATCGCCGCGCCGTGAAGGTGTGGGACAAGCGCGAGTTCAAGGACCTCGCCGACGACGTCGAATTAGGACCCCGCAACATCAAGGTGGCGCTGCGCCGCCTGCGCAAATTCGCGCGCACCGGTGCGCCCGACGAGTTGGACCTCGACGGCACCATCAAGGGCACCGCGCACAAGGGCTATCTCGACATCCACATGCGGCCAGAGCGGCACAATGCGGTGAAGGTGCTGCTGTTCTTCGACATCGGCGGCTCGATGGACTGGCACATCAAGGCGACGGAGGAACTGTTTTCGGCCACCCGCACCGAGTTCAAGCACATGGAGCACTTCTACTTCCACAATTGCCTGTACGAGAAGGTGTGGAAGGAGAACCGCCGGAGATTCCAGGAGACGACACCGACCTGGGATGTGATGCATACCTATGGCCACGACTACAAAGTGGTGTTCGTGGGCGATGCTTCGATGTCGCCATATGAGATCACGTCGCCTGGCGGCTCGGTCGAGCACTTCAACGATGAACCGGGCGCGACCTGGATCGAGCGCGTGACGCGCACTTATCCGGCGACGGTGTGGCTCAATCCGGTGCCGGAGAAGGAGTGGGCCTATACGCACTCCATCCAACTGATGCGCCAGCTCATGGGCGGACGGATGTATCCGTTGACGTTGGACGGACTGGATCGGGCGATGCGGGAGTTGGTGAGGTAGCGTAGAAATAGCTTTACCGGCAATTGGCACGGACACTCACCCTGACCATCCCTGCCGTCGAAGAAAAGATCATGTTAGGAGTGCTGTCGTTAGTTGCGTTCGCAGTCGCCTATCGCATTTCATCGCCTTGATGAAAGGAGCTGCTCCTCGCTGACAAAGGCTACGACGGCAGCGCTATCCGCTAAGAAATACTGATGCACGGTATCAGGCCAGTCATTCCCGCCGCCTGTGACTTCCGAGCCTGCAAGGACCGAAACGCATCGAGCGGATGCTTAGCCGGCTCAAACAGTTTTGCCGCCTCGCCACCCGATACGACAAAACCCGAAAATTCTTCGCCGCCTTTCTCATGTTGGCAGCCGTGAAGAATGGTTGCCACACTTGCTCCAGTTCGTGAGCCGTGCGTCGGGCAGGTGAGATCCGCCCCGACCAGCAAAAAGTTGTGTACTATTGGTGGCTCACCGAATCCATTTACCCTCGAAGGGCGTTTCTGCAGTGGACATCCCCCGGATATTCAACGTCACCGAAAGCGCTCACCGCATCCACAACCCGTTCACACCGGAAAAGCTTGTCACTCTCGGCGCGGCGTTGCGCCTGAAGCCAGAGACCCGCGTGCTGGACCTTGGCAGCGGTTCAGGCGAGAT
>JANLJK010000118.1 GCA_029255525.1 Pseudolabrys sp. | reverse complement strand
CGGGAAGCTCGCCAGCATGAAGGTGAAGATCACCGGCATCCAGTTGAAGATCATGGCCTGCGTCGGATCCGGCGGCGCGGGGTTGAGCTTCATCTGCAGCCACATGGTCACGCCCATGATCAGCGGCCACAGGCCGAGATGCAGGTAGGGGCCGAAAACCGGCAGCGTGGTCGGGTCGACCGGGATCAGGCCGAACAGGTTGAACAGGTTGGTCGGATCGGGCGCCGAAAGGTCCTTGATCCAGCCGAAGAATGGCGCGTGGCGCATTTCCAGCGTCACGAACAGAACCTTGTAGAGCGAGAAGAACACCGGGATCTGCACGGCGATCGGCAGACAGCCGGCCAGCGGATTGATCTTCTCGGTCTTGTACAACTCCATCAAGGCTTGCTGCTGCTTCACCTTGTCGTCGGCGTAGCGCTCGCGCAGCGCCATCATCTGCGGTTGCACGGCCTTCATCTTGGCCATCGAGGCGTAGGACTTATTGGCGAGCGGGAAGAAGACGATCTTGATCATCACCGTCACCAACAGGATGGCGACGCCGAAATTGCCGACCAGACGGTAGAGCCAGTCGATCACGAGGAACAGCGGCTTGGTGATGAAGTAGAACCAGCCCCAGTCGATCAAGAGGTCGAAGCGGTTGAGCTTGAGCTGCTTCTCGTACTCGTTGACGACCGCGACTTCCTTGGCGCCGGCGAACAACCGCGCATCGGCCGAACCGGCCGCGCCCGGGGCGATGGTGACGCCGTCGAGCAGGTAGTCGGTCTGGTAGGTCTTCAGGGCGCCGATCGTGCCGGTCGAGAAGCGCGCTTTGAGGTGCGCATTGGTGTCCGGCAGCAGCGTGGCGGCCCAGTATTTGTCGGTAATGCCGAGCCAGCCGTTGGTGATGTCGAAGTTGACGGTCTTTTTGTCGTCGATGTTCTTGTAGGTGTATTCCTGCAGGCCCTGGTCGCCGAGCACGCCGATCAGGCCTTCGTGCAGGATGTAATAGCCGAGCGTGTGCGGCGTGCCGTGGCGCGAGATCAGGCCGTAGGGGAACAGCGAAACTGGCGCCGCGCCCTTGTTCACCACCTCGTCCTTGAGGGTGAACACGTATTTGTCGTCGACCGCGATGGTGCGGCGGAATTCCAGGCCCGCGCCATTGTCCCAGGTCAGCGTGACGGGGCTGTTGACGGTGAGCGGGCCGGAGCCGGCCTGCGTCCAGACGGTGTCGGCGCCGGGCAGTTTCAAGGTCGAGCCGGCGGCGCCGGCCCAGCCGAACTCGGCGTAGAACGGATCGGCGGTGCCGGTCGGGGAGAGCAGGAAGATCGGCGGCGACTTCGGGTCGACCGTCTCGCGGAACTTGATCAGCGCCAGGTCGTCGATGCGGCCGCCCTTGAGCGCGATCGAGCCTTCCAGGCTGTCGGTCTTGATGGCGACGCGCGGCGAGGCCTTGAGCGCGTCGGCGCGGCTGAGGCTGGTGGCGGGGGCGGCGGCGGTGCCGGGCACCTGCGCGGTGCCGGGGGCGGGCGCGCCTTGCGGCGGCGCCTGCATCGGCTGCGCCGTCTGCTTCGCCTGCATCTGTTGCTGCTGCTGCAACTGCTCCTGCCGCGCCTTTTCCTGCGGCGCGGCGAAGAAATATTGCCAGCCGATCAGCACGAGCGCCGACAGCACAATGGCGAGAATGGTGTTCTTATTATCGGTCATCGGGATCCCGTATTGCCGTTGCGCCCCGCATGAGCTCGCCGCAACGCCCCTTGGAAGTCTTGTGCGATCCGCTCGAAAGGCAGTTGGAGGGCCGCGCGCCGGCCGATTAGCACGTAGTCGTGTCCGCTCTGTAACCGGCTTGGCTCAGCCAGTCGAACGATCTCCCGCAGCCGGCGGCGGACCCGGTTGCGCTCGACGGAATTGCCGACTTTTTTCGAGACGGTAAAGCCAAAACGGACCGGCCCTTCGTCCGCCCGTTTGCGTGCCTGTAACACAAACGCGGCCGCCGGTACTTTCGTCCCGGTAGCCGCGGCCAAAAAATCCGCCCGTTGCCGCAATCGTTCCATTGGAAGCATTGCGCGGGCTCAAAGGCGCCGCTCGTTAGGCGGATAGGCGCTTGCGTCCACGCGCGCGGCGGGCCTGCACAACCTTACGGCCGCCTTTGGTCGCCATGCGCGCGCGGTACCCGTGACGGCGCTTGCGTACAAGCTTGCTCGGTTGATAGGTCCGCTTCACGATCAAATTCTCCGATGGACACGCAGCCATGACGCCCGGACGGGGTTCGGGCCGGCGCACGAATTTGCGCGGCTTATAAGGGAGGGGGCCCGAGCCGTCAATGAGACTCGTGCATCGCGGCCAAGCTATTGGCCGCAGGGCCGTTTCCGCTGGGCCGGGAGGCGGTCCTCGCGCCGAAGTTGGGGACCGCCGGGCTATCCCCCGGGTGCGGATCGCAGCCTTGCGCTACTGTCCCCGCCGTGGAGAGCTGAGACCCTCATGGCGGACATCCTGACACCCGACCTTTGCGTGATTGGCGGCGGCGCCGGCGGCCTGGCGGTGGCGACGGCTGCGGTGGCCTTCAGCGTGCCGGTGGTGTTGATCGAGCGGGCCGCTCTGGGCGGCGAGCACCTCAACACCGGCGGTCTGCCCTCCAAAGCCTTGCTGGCGGCCGCTAACCGTGCCGCGCTGGCGCGGCATGGCCAGGCCTTCGGCGTCTCGACCGGCGATATCGACGTCGATTTCAAGGCCGTGCGCCGTTTCGTGCAGGCGGCGGTCGCCGCCCGCGTGCCGGCCGTCTCGGCCGAGCGGCTTGCCGGCCTTGGCGTGCGCGTCATCAAGGGCGACGCCTCGTTCAAGGATCGGCGGACGGTCGTGGTCGGCGAGATCGAGATCCGCGCCCGCCGCTTCGTCATCGCCACCGGGGCCTTGCCGGTGGTGCCCGCCATCCCCGGGCTGAGCGACGGGCCTTATTTCACCAGCGATACGATGCTCGATCTCGCCGAACTGCCGGCGCGTTTGATCGTGTTGGGCGCGGGCCGCGTCGGTCTGGAGCTGGCGCAGGCCTTTCGTCGCTTGGGCAGCGAAGTGACCGTGCTCGGCGCGAACGAGCCGCTTGCCGAAGATGATCCGGAAGCAGCGTCTATCGTGCTGGCACAGCTCGAGCGCGAGGGCGTCGTGATCAAGAGCGGCGTGGAGATCCAGCACGTCTCGCACATCGCCCATTCGGTGGCGCTGAAAGTCGAGATCGCCGGCCGCGAGGAGATGATCGAAGGCTCGCATCTCCTTATTGCCGAAGCGCGCAAGGCGGCGACCGAAGGCCTCGCCCTCAATGCGGCGGGGATCAAGCACGATGCGTCGGGCATCAAGGTGAACCGCAAGCTGAAGACTTCGAACAGCCGCGTCTATGCCATCGGCGATGTCGCCGCCGGGCAATTGCCTTTCACGCAGGCGGCCACCTATCACGCGGGCCTGGTCATCAGGCACGCGGTGTTCCGCCAGTCGATACGTATTGATGACAGCGCCGTGCCGCGCGCCATCTATACGGAACCGGAATTGGCGCAGGCCGGCCTCACCGAAGCGCAGGCACGGCAGCTCCGCCTCAAGTTCCGTCTGCTGCGCTGGCCGTATCAGGACAACGACCGCGCCCATGCCGAAGGCACGACGCACGGTCACATCAAGGTTCTCATCGACAAGAAGGGTAAAATTTTAGGCGCGACCATTGTCGGCGCTCAGGCGGGCGAATTGATCGCGATGTGGAGCCTGGCGATCGCCCAAGGCCTGAATATCCAGGCCATGACCGAAGTTATTTTGCCTTATCCGACGCTGTCCGAGATCGGAAAACGGGTGGCTTATGACTTTTTCTCGCCCAATTTGACCCGCTCATGGGTGCGGCGCATCATTGCGTGGCTAAGAATCTTCGGTTGAGACGCGCTCTTGGAACCTCGAGTTCAGTCGGCGGCTGAAGCTGTTGCGCCGCGCCCTGCGCGTACGGTGAGGCTTGGCCTGTCGGGCAAGCTTCTGTTCCTCACGATCCTGTTCGTGATGCTGGCCGAAATTCTCATTTACGTGCCGTCGATCGCGAATTTTCGTTTGAACTGGCTCAATGACCGGCTGGCGGCTGCGCACACCGCGGCGCTGGTGCTCGATGCCGCGCCGAGCGGCATGGTGCCGGAGAGTCTGGCCAAGCAGATCCTCGACAGCATCGGCGCGCGCGCGGTCGCCATGAAGATGGGCACGCAACGGCGGCTGCTCGCCGCGTCGGATGTGCCGTCGGAGCTCGATCAGGACATCGACATGCGCAGCGCCTCGTCCTGGCAGGCGATCATCGATGCTTTCGATACGCTGCTGACCTGCAAGCCCGGCGATGTCGTGCGCGTGGTCGGCCCGGCGCCGATGACCCAAGGTCAGTATCTTGAAGTCGTTCTGAATGAAGGTCCACTTTATCGGGCGATGTGGAAGTTCTCAGTCAACATTCTGCTGTTGTCGTTGGCGATTTCGGGCATCACGGCGACGCTGGTGTTTTTCGCGCTGCATTACCTGCTGGTGCGACCGATGGAGCGCATCACCTCGAACATGGTGGCCTTCCGCGCCGATCCGGAAAATCCATCGCGCGTTATTGCCCGCTCGGGTCGCCGCGATGAGATCGGCACCGCCGAGGAAGAATTGGGCGCGATGCAGCGCGAGCTTGCGACCATGCTGCATCAGCAGAGTCGGCTGGCGGCGCTCGGTCTCGCGGTATCGAAGATCAATCACGATTTGCGCAATCTGTTGGCATCGGCACAGCTCTTTTCCGACCAGCTTTCGACCTTGCCTGATCCCAAGGTGCAGCGCTTCGCGCCGAAACTGATGCGCGCGCTGGAGCGTGCCATCGCCTTCTGTCAGTCGACCTTGTCCTATGGCGCGGCGCAGGAGCCGCCGCCGGAATTCAAGACCATTCCAGTCGAGGGGTTGGTCGACGAGGTCTATGAGGCCTTAGGTCTTGGTCTCGATGTGCCGATTCGCTGGATCGTCGCGGTCGAGCGCGGCCTCACGATCGAGGCCGACCACGACCAGATGTTCCGCGTGCTGGTCAATGTGGCCCGCAACGCCATGCAGGCCCTGGACGCGCGGGGCGCGCGCGATCCGGCCCGCGATCAGATCCGCATCACCGGCCGTCGCGAAGGCGGCGTGGTGGTGATCGAGGTGTCCGATACCGGCCCGGGCGTGCCGGAAAGGGCGCGCGCTCATCTTTTCCAGGCGTTCCAGGGCTCCACGCGCGCCGGCGGCACCGGCCTCGGCCTCGCCATCGCCGCCGAGCTGGTCCGGGCCCATGGCGGCGAGATCCGGCTGGTGCCGGGCACCATCGGCGCCACTTTCAGCATCACCATCCCCGACCGGGCGGTGGATCTGGAGGCCCGCCGCGAGGAACGCGCCCGCGCCTGAGCCGGGGTGGGGGCTTTTCCGTCCTCGACCCTTGCCAAGGGGTAGCCAAGGCGATAGCTAGTGCCCCGTCCCGCCGGCTGGATTTGCCCCGGCGATGGCATTAGCGCCCGTAGCTCAGCTGGATAGAGCACCAGACTACGAATCTGGGGGTCAGGAGTTCGAATCTCTTCGGGCGCGCCACTAACCTTTTGATTTACCTTAAATTTCGACGTTTGTGGGCGGGCCGGTCAAGCCGGCCTGGGTTTTCGCCTGTTGCCGACCGGCGGCGCGGTCGCTAGCCCCGGCCCGAAGCGGCAACGTGTTCTTTCGAGCGATGAGCGCGTTGCAGTGGGAGCGAGGCGTCTGCACGCGCCGGCTCGCATCAGGCCTAGCGCGGCCGTCGAATGGCGGTGTCCGTCACGCGCCTGCGTCGCTGCATTCCTTCGCCACGCTCGTCGCACTCAACGGCGATGCACATCGACACGATGCGTCTTGCGCGCGGCAGCATTCGCGTCATCGGCCGCCTTAGATAGTCTCGAACTATGAGATGAGTGGTCGTTGCGTCGTATTCGTTAATCGAATTACGCGATCACTCGATTTCAAACGGCGACCAAGTTTGATCAGCTAATCCGATCAAGCCATTCGACATGTCGCGTTGATCTTGCGGCTAGACATCATAATCCTGCAGGTCCGTTTCGTTCTAAAGTGGACCATGCCGGTGCAGCCTTACGATTCAGGCTACGAGTCAAGTTACGAGCCAAGTTACGAGTCTTGGAGCGCCGAGCGCGCGCAGGAGATCATCGCGGAACATTGCGATCAGGAAGGCGCGGCCTTGCCGATCCTGCACGCGATCCAAAGCACCTTCGGCTATGTGCCGGAACCGGTGGAGCCGATGATCGCGCAGGCGCTCAATATCTCGCGCGCCGAGGTGCATGGCGTCGTCACCTTCTATCATGACTTCCGCCACGAGCCGGCCGGACGTCATGTGCTCAAGGTCTGTCGCGCCGAGGCCTGCCAGGCCGCCGGCGGCGAAGCCCTCGCCAGCCGCTGTGAGCAGCGGCTAGGCCTCGCCTTCGGCAATACCTCGGCCGACGGCCGCGTCACGCTCGAATCGGTCTACTGCCTCGGTCTCTGCTCGGTGTCGCCGTCGGCCATGCTCGACGGCAAAATCCACGCGCGCCTCGACGACAAGAAGGTCGATGCGCTGATCGCGCAGGTGGACCGATGAGTGCCATCCGCATCTATGTTCCGGGCGATGCCACGGCGGTCGCGTGCGGCGCCGACGAGATCGCCGCGCTCATCAAGGCGTCTGCCGAGCGGCGCAAGGTCGAGGTCGAGATCGTACGGAACGGTTCGCGCGGCATGCACTGGCTCGAGCCGTTGCTCGAGGTTGTGACGGTGCACGGCCGTATTGCCTACGGTCCGGCCGAAATCGGCGATGTCGAGAGCGTGCTGGATGCCATGCTGGCGGACGGCGGGGCGCACCGGCTGAACATCGGCATCCCGGAGGAGCATCCGTTCCTGCAGCGGCAGACGCGGCTCACTTTCGCGCGCTGCGGCATCGTCGATCCGCGCTCGATCGATGAGTACAAGCTGCATCACGGCTACAAGGGCCTTGCCAACGCGCTGGCCAATCCGGCCGGCATCATTCAGCAGGTCACCGACTCCGGCCTGCGCGGCCGTGGTGGCGCCGGCTTTCCGACCGGCATCAAGTGGAAGACGGTCGCCGACGCGAGTGCGACGCAGAAATACATCGTCTGTAACGCCGACGAAGGCGACTCAGGCACCTTCGCCGACCGCATGGTCATGGAAGGCGACCCCTTCGTGCTGGTCGAAGGCATGACCATCGCCGGCATCGCCGTCGGCGCGACCAAGGGCTACATCTACATCCGCTCCGAATATCCGCACGCCATCGCCGCGATGAACGACGCCATCGTCATCGCGCGGCGCGCCGGCTATCTCGGCCCCAGCGTCGCGGGCTCGCAATTCGCGTTCGATCTTGAGGTTCGGGCCGGTGCCGGCGCCTATGTGTGCGGCGAGGAGACCTCGCTGCTCGAATCGATCGAGGGCAAGCGCGGCCAGGTGCGCGCCAAGCCGCCGCTGCCGGCGATCAA
>JANLJK010000117.1 GCA_029255525.1 Pseudolabrys sp. | reverse complement strand
CAAATGCGGCACGCACGCATGCGCGGCAGGGACATTCACCAATCAAGGCAATATGCCGCGTTAAGGCGCTGAACGCTTTTCTTTATCGCCAAGCTCGGGCATTCTCCGCCGCAAGAAGACGGGTCATATCCTCGGGAGGGAAACAGATGAAACATTCGCTTTACGCCGGCATCGCGCTGGCCTCGGTCGCGCTGCTGCCGGCGGCGGCCACGGCGCAAGACACGATCAAGATCGGCGTCATCAGCGCCTATTCCGGCCAGTTCGCCGATACCGCCAACCAGATCGACAACGGCATCAAGCTGTACATGAAGCAGCACGGCGACACCGTCGCCGGCAAGAAGATCGAGGTCATCCGCAAGGACACCGGCGGCCCGAACCCGGACGTCGCCAAGCGCCTCGCGCAAGAACTGATCGTGCGCGACAAGGCCGACATCCTGGCCGGCTTCACGCTGACACCGGAAGCCCTCGGCGCGTCGGGCGTCGCCACCGAGGCCAAGAAGCTCCTGGTCGACATGAACGCGGCGACCGCGATCATCACCGAAAAGTCGCCTTACATCGTGCGCGTGTCGTTGACGCTGCCGCAGATCACCGAAACGCTCGGCAACTGGGCGGCGACCAAAGGCGGCGTGAAGAAGGCCTATACGATGGTCTCCGACTTCGGCCCGGGCATCGACGCCGAGACCGGCTTCCAGAAGGCGTTCAAGGCGGCGGGCGGCGAGATCGTCGGCTCGGTGCGCATGCCGGTCGCCAACCCCGACTTCTCGGCCTTCGTGCAGCGCGCCAAGGATTTGAACCCCGAATCGATCTTCGTCTTCGTGCCGGGCGGCGCACAGCCGGCGGCGATCGGCAAGGCCTTCGCCGAACGCGGCATCGATCCGAACAAGATCAAGATCTTCTCGACCGGTGAGGCGGTGGACGAGACCGCGGTGAAGAACCTCGGCGATCTCGCGGTCGGCCGGCTGTCCGCCTGGCACTACGACTACAACCACAAGTCCAAGCTGAACGAGGACTTCGTCAAGGCCTTCAATGCCGAGTTCAAGCGTAACCCGGACTTCTTCGCCGTCGGCGGCTATGACGGCATGCACCTCATCTACGAAGCGCTGAAGAAGACCGGCGGCAAGGCCGATGGCGACTCG
>JANLJK010000116.1:4282-7497 GCA_029255525.1 Pseudolabrys sp. | reverse complement strand
ACAGGGGTGCAAACGGCGTCGCCGCCGCCGACAGCAGCCGATACGCACGCAATGCCACCGGCAGTTTGTCGGTCACGGAGCGGCGCTCCCAGTACGATCGGCGAGATCATAGGCGCGCGCGGTCACGCGGTTGAGCTCCTGCTCGACTTGCTGCCGCGTGCGCTCGAGTGTCGCGTCGTCGGCATCGCGCGCCACGTAGATCGCTTCGCTCGCCACCATTGCCACCCGGCTGAACGGCAGGTTGACCGCCGTATGGTCCCAATTGTTTAGCTCTTTGCGACGGCTCGACGCAATTGCCACGGCGTAAATTGGGCGGCCGGAATGTTGGGCGAGCTTGATCACGCCCATGCCGCAGACACGCGCCACTTTGGGTACGTCGGCGGTCAGTGCGACATTGTAGCCCTCGTTCAAGGCCTCGCGCATTTCGCCGAAGGCCGTGACGCCACCTTTGCGATAGAACTCGCCATTATGCGCGCCGGAGCCGCGAATTGTGCCGACGCCGAGATGCTCGGCCGCGCGCGCATTGATTTCGCCGTCGCGATGACGCGAAATCAGCACCTTGGCGCGATGCCCGCGTTCCGGCCGCCGGATGAAAGGCGCGAGAAAATGCTGGCCGTGCCACATAGCGATGATCGCCGGCATCCGCACGGTTTCGTAGATTGTTGCCGGCTCAAGAATATGGCTGCTGGTGTGCCACACCAGCCGCAGGTACCACGCACCGAGCGTGCCCATGGTTTCCTGGAACGCAGGCGAGGCGACGATCCGCTTCAGCGAGGGCATCGGCAGCTTCAAGTTGCCTTGCCGGGGGCGGCGTTGGGATCGAGCAGCCGGTGCAGGTGGACGATGAAATAGCGCATGTGAGCGTTGTCGACAGTCTGCTGCGCCTTGGCCTTCCACGCTGTATAGGCGCTGGCGTAATTCGGGAACACACCGACGATGTCGACCTTTTCCAGGTCTTTGAATTCGGAGCTGCCGAGTTTCGTGAGCTCACCGCCGATGACAAGGTGAAGCAGTTGCGGGTCTGGATTTCCGGGTGATGACATGATTGGACCTTTGAAAGACAGCCCCGGCAGCGGGTAGACGCGAAAGAATGTACGGCCTTGGAACGTTTTCCAAGGCGGCGCGCGACCGAAATTTACGCGAATTCGGCTTCCCGGTCGCGTACCAGCTCGATCAGCGTTCCATGGCGGGCGGGACCGGCGGCGATCAGCGCGGGATGCACCACATGCGGGCGGTTATAGCTGAGCGGCCGACCGGCGAAGTCGGTCATGACGCCGCCCGCTTCGTGCACCAAAAGATCGGCTGCCGCAAGGTCCCAGTCGTGGCTTCCACCGGAAGCAAAAGCCGCATCCAGTGCGCCATGGCCTACACGGGTGAGGCGCAAGGCGAGCGAATGCACCTTTGGTTGCGGCAGGACCGCCGGAGTGAGGCCGGACAGGCTGTCGAGATAGCGTTTGGGGCCGGCCAGACGGGCGCCGGCAAGCGTATCGGCATCCTGCGTATGCATGGCGGTATCGTTGAGGGTGGCGCCCTGGCCGCGCACGGCGAGGAACATCTCTTCCGTTACCGGGGCATAGAGCGCGGCCACCGACGGGCGGCCGTCCGCCACCAGCGCAACCGAGATGGTCCAATCGATTCGGCCGGAAATATACGCGCGCGTGCCGTCAATTGGATCGACCACCCAGATGCGCCGCATGGCGCGGGCGGAGGCCTCGTCCTCGGTTTCCTCCGACAGCCAGCCGGCGTCGGGCGCGAGCTTGGGCAGGCGGTCGTGCAGCAGCTCGTTGACGGCGATATCGCCCTCGCTCACTGGCGAGTTGTCTTTGCCTTTGGTCCAGCGTTTGAAAGGCCGGCCGGCGGTGACGCGGGCGAGTTCGCCCGCTTCGCGCATGACCGCTTCGAGCGCATCGCGCAGCGCGATGTCGTCACTGACCGGCAACGGTGAGCCCCTCCAGCCGTACGGTCGGCGCATTGGTGCCCTGGCGGAATTCCAGATCGTTGGCCGGCGTCATGGTGCGGAAGATGTCGAGGAGGTGGCCTGCGATGGTGACCTCGCTCACGGCATAAGTACGCTTACCGTTCTCGATCCAGAAACCGGAAGCGCCGCGGCTGTAATCGCCGGTCACCATATTGGCGCCGCTGCCGATCAGGTCGGTGACGTAGAAGCCGTCTTTGATATCGGCGATCAGTTCGTCTGGGCTGAGGGGGCCTGCTTCGAGATGCAGGTTGCTCGCGCTCGGTGACGGTACCGACGACACGCCGCGGCTGGCGTGGCCGGTGGTGGTGAGGCCCAGTTCGCGTGCGGTCGCGCAATCGAGGATCCACGAGCGCAGATAGCCGTCGTCGATCAGTGCCAGTTTTTTGCCGGCAACGCCTTCGCCGTCGAAGGGATGCGAGCGTAAGCCTCGCTTGCGCAACGGATCGTCGATGATGCGGATGCCGTCGGCGAACAGCTTCTCGCCCATCTTGTCTTTGAGGAAGCTCGACTTGCGCGCGATTGATGCGCCGTTCACGGCGCTGGAGAGATGCGACACCAGTGACGGGGCGACACGCTTGTCGAAGACGACCGGCACCTTGCGCGTCGTCACTTTGCGCGGATTGAGCCGCGCCACGGCGCGTTCGCCGGCGGTGCGGCCGATCTTCTCCGGGCTGTCCAGGTCGGACGCGTGCCGGACGCTCGAATAATCGTAGTCGCGCTCCATGCCGGTGCCTTCGCCGGCAATCGCCGTCATCGACACGCTATGGCTGGAACCGAGATAGGCGCCGCGGAAGCCGGTGCTGGTGACCAGAACCATGCCGCCGATACCGGCCGACGCCGAGGCGCCGCTCGATTTGGTGACGCCGGCGACCTTGAGGCCGGCTTCTTCGGCGGCGCGCGCGAGCTTCTCCAGTTCGCCGACCATAGGCAGCGTGCGGTCGATCAGGTCGAGATCGGGGAAATCATGGGCCAGCAGCCCGGCGTCGGCCAGACCGGCATATTGGTCCTCCGGCGCGGCCTTCGCCATCGCCACCGCGCGGGCGGCAAGCGTCGCATAGCCGTCGGTACTGGTGTCGTTGGTCGAAACGACGGCCTGCCTTTTACCGACCAGGACGCGCAGACCGAGATCGTCTCCCTCGGAGCTTTCGGATTCTTCCACCGCGCCGTCACGAATCTCGACACCGAGCGAGAGCGAGCGCACGGCCACGGCATCGGCCGTATCGGCGCCGGCCGCGCG
>JANLJK010000116.1:0-4182 GCA_029255525.1 Pseudolabrys sp. | reverse complement strand
GCAACATCTCGTCAATCATGCTTCGCAACGCGCCGTCAATCATGCGCGGCGAAGAGCGCGGCGCTACCACTGGTTAACCCCATCCCTTAAGCGGTTTCCGACGCCTTCCTGCCATGATCCTCGTGCGACCGGGCACATAAGCTTGGCGCGGGAGAGTTTGAGGCGTCAAATGCGAAATGGCGGATGCCCCGCCGGGTCGAGCCGCGTGCTGCGGCTCGACCCGTTCGCCCTGCCCATACGATATGCGGCGAGCGA
This sequence comes from Pseudolabrys sp., assembly GCA_029255525.1. Taxonomy (GTDB): domain Bacteria; phylum Pseudomonadota; class Alphaproteobacteria; order Rhizobiales; family Xanthobacteraceae; genus Pseudolabrys. The sequence continues at coordinate 3,927 of JANLJK010000116.1, read as the reverse complement.
TGCCGCGTCCGACGGCCGGGTGCGAGAAATCGAGCTTCATCGCGAGCGCGTGGTGGTGCGCCGGCAGCTTGCGGGCATGCCGATGGCGCTCAACATGCCGCTCTCGGCTTTCACCGGCGTCGCGCTGCGCGTGATCGCGGGCGAATACGGTGCGGCCGTGGCGGTCGTGCTCGACCACAAAGATCCCGGTTTAGTGCTGCCGCTGTTCGTCAGCCGCGAGGCCGATGAGGCGCTTGCCGAATGGCGCACTTGGGGCGGTGTGCTGGGACTGCCGCTTCTGGTCGAAGACGGTAACGGCATGCGCGAACCCTTTGCCCGTATGGGCGGCGTGCGCGTCGCACGTCCCACTCCCCGCCGTCGTCGCCGTAGCGCGCTGAAGCGCCGCCGGCCGTCGATCTTGATGCGCCGCGCCCCCGGTAAGCTCACCGGCGAGTCGCCCGTGCATCGCGGCGAATACGAGATCATCGCCCGCAACTAGATTTCAGCCTGTTGGAGATTACTTGCAGCGCTGGAGCCTGAGCGTGCCGCCCTTTTCCATGGCGAGCACGAGATGGTCGGGATCGGGCTGCGACAGCGTATAGCTCATCAATCCGTTGCTGATCTGGCCGGTCGTGAACATGTCGACCACGCGCCAGCGCGATGATCCGTTGGGTTCGATCGTTTTGTTGCGATAGGCCGGCACGCCGCCTTTGCTATCGGTGCGCGTCTCGCCATTGAATGCGATGACGCGCTTGTTGTCGCAGTCGATCGCGCCTTTGTCGCTGCTGGTGCTCTCGCCCCATCGGCCGGCGACCGGATAGGTGGCGGCGAAGGTTGGTACAATCAGCGCGACGAGGCAGGCGGCTATGAGAATGGCACGTGTCATCGGCATCTCCTCTCACCGCCGCTAGCGTGGCAGCAACGGCCGGCAAATCAAAGCCACCATGCACGCCGATGCTTAACGTCGCGCTGCGGTACGTCGCGCAATTGGCCGTTACTTGACGCGATAGGCGGCGAGGAATGTGCGCACCGCGATACCGACAACGTGATCGATGCGCTCCTGCGTCGGCGGCGGCCCGAAATTGAACAGCATCGGCTTGAGCATGCCTGCGTGGCAGGTCTCGATGAACTGCGCTGCCGCGATCTCGTAGTCATCGACCGCGAGGATGCCGGCTTCGGTCTGTGCCTTGAGATAGGCGGCGAGACTGGCGACGCCGCGGGCGGGGCCCGTCTCGTAAACCTTGCGACCGAGATCCGGCATGCGCTCGGCAATGGCGATCACGGTGCGCCATGACGATAGTCGGCTTGGAACGGCGACCGCCCTTACGAAGGCTTTGCCGTGCTGCAGCAGCACAGCCTCGACGTCGTGATCGGTGTGATCGAATTCGAACACGCCGTCGGCTTGCATGATGCATTCGCCGCGCACGATATCGGCGAACAACTCGTCCTTATCCTTGAAGTAGACGTAGAGCGTGCCTTTGGAGACGCCGGCTGCCTTGGCGATGTCCATCATGCTGGCGGCGTCAAACCCGCGCGACAGGAATATTTCGCGGGCACCCTCGACGATCTGACGCCGCTTGGCACTGTCCACATCCGCCTCGGCGGGCGCCGGATTGGACACTTCGGCAAGATCAGACATTGGCGGCGCTCCCTCTAGCGCGATTCTCTAGACTTTTTAACGCGATAAGCCGGCCGGCACCACGCTGGGACGAACAGATTACCCAAGCCGGTCAACCCCTTGTGAGAAAATGACCGAACCGTTCGGTCAAAAAAGCTGTTGACTCCGACTTTCCTTTATCTATTTTGACCGAACCGTTCGGTCAATAGACCTCTGCCTGCCCGGAGTGGACGATGCAGCCGGAACGCCATGAGCCAGACGACCTTTTTCGCGCCTCGGACCGCCTGATCGGGGTCCGCGGGCCGCAAGCCGCTCAGCGGGCGCGTGCGCTCCATCTGGCCGCCGTCTCGGCGGCGGAGGCCGAGTCCGCTGACGGCCTCTCCATCGAGCCAGCCGCCGCCGAACCGGCGGTGGCTCGTGCGACGCCCGCCGCCGATGTTAGTGCCCCCAATTCGGCGGCGGGCGGACTCGCGCCCAAAGGCGGGAACCGCAAGCGTATCCTGATGGGTGCCGTGGCCGCGGTCGCCGTTTTGGCCGGCGGCTGGTACGGCACGCATTATCTGACGGTGGGCCGCTATCTCGTCTCCACCGACGACGCTTATGTGCGTGCGGACGCGACGACGCTCGCCGCCAAGATCGCGGGCTATGTCGTCGCCATTGAGGTCGCCGACAACACCTTCGTTCGCGCCGGCGACGTGATCGCGCGCATCGACGATGGCGATTATCGCCTGGCCGTCGATGCCACGCGCGACAAGGTCGCGACGCAGCGTGCCACGGTGGCCCGCATCGGCGAGCAGATCCCCGCCCAGGAAGCCATGGTCGAGCAGGCGCGCGCGCAGCTTACGTCCGCGCAGGCGGCGGCGACCCGCGCGCAATCCGAGCTCGCTCGCCAGCAGATGCTGGCGCAGCGCGATTTCGCCAGCAAGCAGACGCTCGAGCAGGCGCAAGCCAACCGTGATCAGGCGAATGCATCGGTACAAAGCGCGCAAGCGGCCATCGATGCCGCGATCGCCAATGTCGCCGTGCTGCGCGCGCAGCAGCAGGAGGCGGCGCGTACGTTGCAGGAGTTGCAGACGGCGCAGGCGAAGGCTGAGCGCGATCTGTCCTTCGCCCAGATCAAGGCACCGATCGACGGCGTGATCGGCAACCGCGCGGTGCATGTCGGCGACTTCGTGCAGACCGGCACGCGCATGGCGAGCCTGGTGCCGCTCGACGACGTCTATATCGACGCCAACTTCAAGGAGACGCAGCTCGCGCGCCTCAAGCCCGGCCAGCCGGTCGCCGTGAGCGTCGACGCGCTACCGGACCACGACATCAAGGGCATGGTGGCGAGCGTCTCGCCGGCTTCCGGTTCCGTGTTCTCGTTGCTGCCGCCGGATAACGCCACCGGCAACTTCACCAAGGTCGTGCAGCGCCTGTCCGTGCGCATTCGCCTGCCGGCGGATGTGACCGCCAAGCGCCTGCTGCGCCCCGGCATGTCGGTGGTGGTGAACGTCGATACCAAGGCGCTGCAATCGGTCGCCGAGGGTAATGGTCTGACTTTCGCGGCGCAGGCTTCCGGCCGCGCCCGCTGACTTTACGTGGAGGCTGATCGTAATGAGTACAGCCGCCACCACTGCCGCGCTTCCGGCTCCCTCCCGGTCCCCGACGGGCGACGCCGGAAGCGCGGATCGTCTGTCTTCGAAGCGCTTGTTCGCCTTCGTCGCCATGTGCTTCGGCATGTTCATGGCCATCCTCGACATCCAGATCGTGTCGGCTTCGCTCACCGAGATTCAGGCTGGCTTGTCCGCCTCCGCCGACGAAATCCCGTGGGTGCAGACCGCCTATCTGATCGCCGAGGTGATCGCGATCCCGCTCTCCGGCTTCCTGTCGCGCGCACTCGGCACGCGCATATTGTTTGCCGCTTCCGCGGCGGGCTTCACCTTCGCCAGCCTGATGTGCGGCTTCTCCTCGTCGATCGGCAGCATGATCGTCTGGCGCGCCGTGCAGGGCTTCATCGGCGGCGGCATGGTGCCCACGGTTTTCGCCTCCGCCTATCTGCTGTTCCCCGGCCCGAAGCAGAAAGTAGTCGCGCCGGTCATCGGCTTGATCGCGACCTTGGCGCCGACCGTCGGCCCGACCATCGGCGGCTATGTCACCGATGCGCTGTCCTGGCATTGGCTGTTCTTCATCAACATCGTGCCCGGCATCGTCGTCACTGTGGCGACCTACCTGCTGGTCGACTTCGACAAGCCTGACTATTCGCTGCTCGAGAACTTCGACTGGTGGGGCCTTCTCAGCATGGCCGGCTTCCTCGGCTCGCTCGAATACGTGCTGGAGGAGGGGCCGCG
>JANLJK010000115.1 GCA_029255525.1 Pseudolabrys sp. | reverse complement strand
CGACCTGCGCGCCGACGGCGCCCGCCGCGCCGGCCTTGGTTTCGATCACGACAGGCTGCTTCACGATCGGTTCGAGTGCGACGATGAGCGGCCGCGTCACTACGTCCGAGGCGCCGCCCGGCGGAAACGGGTTGATCACCGTGATCGCGTGCGATGGATAGGCGTCTTGCGCGAAAGCCGATCGCGCCATGAGTGCGGCAGTGGCAGCGGCGCTGGTCGCGATGAAATGGCGGCGATCCAAATGACGGATCATGTGCTCCTCCCTGACGAAGCATCGTTGCCGGCATTTGCCGGCATTTCTTATTATGATGCGATGCTATCGTCAGCCGCCGCGCGGGAGCAAGCGCGATTACGTGTCGATGATGGCGACGGCGCGCGTCCAGCCGGCGGAACCGCCGCGCACTTTCACCGGAAAGCAGCTGATCATGAAGCCTTTCGATGGCAATGCTTCGAGATTGTGCAATTTCTCGATATGGCAATAACCGATCTCGCGACCGGCCCGATGGCCTTCCCAGATGAGTTTGGGATCGTGCGTTTCAGCGTAACGCTGCTTGGTGAAGATGAAAGGCGCGTCCCAGCTCCAGCCATCGATGCCGGTGATGCGCACGCCGCGCTCCAGCAGATACATCGTCGCGTCGCGGCCCATGCCGCAGCCTTTGGCGACATAATCGGGCTGACCATAAGCGACGCCGGCGCTGGTATTCACGATAACGATTTCAAATGGTGAAAGCGTGTGACTGATGCGCTTAAGTTCGGCTTCGACATCGGCGGCGGTGACGACATAGCCGTCGGCGAAATGGCGGAAATCGAGCTTCACGCCGGGTTGGAAGCACCAGTCCAGCGGTACTTCATCGATGGTGATCGCGCGCTTGCCGTGATCCATGGTGGAGGCGAAATGCCACGGCGCATCGAGATGCGTTGTGCAGTGCGTCGACAAACGCACCCATTCGAAGCCCCAGCCCTCGCCGTCCGGCAGGTCTTCCTTTTTCAGGCCGGGAAAGAACTTGAGAACATCGGCCGCCGTCTGTTGATGGTCGAGATACTCGATGGTTGGTCCATAGCCCGGTGGGTCGGCGGCCACGTCGTTTTCGAGTGGGACCGAGATGTCGACGATCGTGCGTGTCATGAGCTTCGTACCGGCTTGTTTTTCGATGTCGCAGTCTGTTTCACGTCAGCAGTACTGTCCAGAACGGTGGTAAATAGTAGGCAGTCCCACCATTGCCCACACTGGCGCATGGCGTCGGCGTGGTTATTGGCAGTGCCGTTTGCATGTCCAGGCGCCTTCAGCTTCTGGTGGGCTTCGTAATCCCCGGTAGACCGGCGCGCGCAGCGCTGGCATGATCGGCCACCGAATAACAAAAACGACTTCAATCGAAGCGATATATCGGGAGGAAACGATATGATTCAGAGACTCAAATTGCGCCTTGTTGCCTGTACCGCGGTTGCACTGGCTGCCGCTGCCGTGACCATGGGGGGCGCCACCGCCCAGACTAAGGAGCCGATCAAGATCGGCTTCAGTATGGCGCTGACCGGTCCGCTGGCCGCCAACGGCAAGCAGACATTGCTCGGCATGAAAATCTGGGAGGAAGAGACCAACGCCAAAGGTGGTCTGATCGGCCGGCCGGTCAAGCTCGTCTACTACGATGACCAGTCCAACCCGTCGACGGTGCCAGGTATCTACACCAAGCTGCTGGACGTCGACAAAGTCGATCTGGTGATGAGCGGCTATGCTACCAACATGGTGGCGCCGGCGATGCCCATCGTCATGCAGAAGAAGAAGACTTTCGTCAGCCTGTTCGCTCTCGATGTGAACCACGAGTTCAAATATCCGAACTACTTCGCGGTGTTGCCGACCGGGCAGCGGACCAAGGAGTCGTTCACGGAGGGCTTCTACCAAGTTGCGATGGCGCAGAATCCGAAGCCGACCTCGGTCGCGCTGGTGGCCGAGGACGCGGAGTTCTCGCGCAATGCCTGCGAGGGTGCGCGTCTTAACGCCAAGACCTTCGGCGTCAAGATCGTCTACGACAAAGCGTTCCCGCCGGGCACGGCCGACTTCTCGCCGATCGTCCGCGCGGTGCAAGCCACCAACCCCGATCTCGTGATCGTGTGCTCGTATCCGCTTTCGTCGGTCGGTATCACGCTCGCCGTCAACGAGATGAACTTCAAGCCGAAGATGATCGGCGGCGCTATGGTCGGCCTGCAGGCCACGGTGTTCAAGCAGAAGCTCGGCTCAAAGCTCAACGGCATCGTCAATTACGAAACCTGGGTCCCGTCCGAGAAGATGATGAAGCCGGCGGCCGAGTTCTTCAAGAAGTACCAGGCGCGCGCGGGTGCCGAGGGCGTCGATCCGCTCGGCTATTATCTCGGTGGTTGGGGCTATGCTTTTGCCGGCGTTCTCGGCGCCGCGATCGAGGGCACCAAGAGCATCGACGATGCGAAGATCGCCGACTACTTCCGCAAGAGCACCTTCAAGACCATCATGGGCGACTGGTCTTACGGCCCGAATGGCGAGTGGACCAAGTCCGGCATGATGCAGGTGCAGTATCACGGCGTGAAGGACGGCAACGACATCGAGCAATGGCGCGGCATGGCGGTGCAGACCGTCCTGACGCCCGCCGATCTCGCCACCGGCAAGGTGATCTATCCTTACGAGAAGGCGAAGTAAGCCTTCCAAAGGCATCAGAAATGCAGACGGCGCGGGAGCGTTTCCCGCGCCGTTTTTCATTCTGTCATTCCGGGGCGCGAGCGTCGGCGAGCGAACCCGGAATCCAGCAGCAATATATAGCTTGAGTGTAGCGCTCTGGATTCCGGGTTCATCCGCCGGAGGCGGGCGCCCCGGAATGACCGAGTGGATCACATCCCGAGATAAAACTGGCGGATCAGGTCGTTGTTGTTGAGTTCGTCCGCCGAGCCGCCTTCGAAGGCGATCTTGCCGTGCACGATCACGTAGCCACGGTCGGCGATGCGGATGGCCTGGGTGAAGTTCTGCTCGGCCATCAGCACGGTGAGATTGTAGTGATCCTTGAGTTGCTTGATCGCGTCGATGGTGCGCGCGACCAACAGCGGCGCCAAGCCGACCGAAGGCTCGTCGACCAGGAGGATGCGCGGCGCCAGCATCAGCGCGCGGGCGAGCGCCACCATCTGCTGCTCGCCGCCCGACATCGAGCCGGCGAGTTGATGGCGCCGTTCCGCCAGCCGCGGAAAGGCCTCGAAGCAGAAGTCCATATTGGTCTTGATCTGCGCCCGCGCCGTCGGCCGGAACGCGCCCAAGAGCAGGTTCTCTTCCACCGTCAGCTTGGGGAACAGCCGGCGGCCTTCCGGCACCAGCGCGATGCCGAGATCGACGATCTCCTGGGTGGTGCGGCCGACGAGATCGTGCTTCACGCCGTCGATTTCCGCGATGATGCGGCCGGCGGATGGGCGCACGATGCCCATGATGCACTTGATCAGCGTCGATTTGCCGTTGCCGTTGGTGCCGAGCAGGGCCACGGTCTCGCCGGCCTTGACGGTCAGCGACACGTCCTCGATGACGCGCACCGCGCCATAGGCGGCGTTGACGTTCTCGATGGTGATGCTACTCGCCAAGATAAGCCCTCACCACTTCGGGGTTGCGGACGACATCTTCCGGCCTGCCGTCGGCGATCTTCTTGCCGGACACCAGCACGGCCAGGCGTTGCGAGAACTTCATCACCGCGCTCATGATGTGTTCGATGAGGATGATGGTGATGCCGCGCTCGTTGAGCCGCATGAGCAGCGCCAGGATGTCCTCCACCTCCGAATTCGACAGGCCGGCCATCGACTCGTCGGCGATCAGGAGCTTCGGTTCGGCCGCCACCGCGCGGGCGAGCTCCAGCTTGCGCATCTCGACCTGCGTCAGGTCGCGGGGCATCTGGTTGGCCTTGGGCGCGAGGCCGACCATTTCGAGCAATTCGTGGCAGCGATCGGTGAGGTCGCCGGGCGAGCGCAGCGGACCGGAGCGCGCATGCACCGTATAGAGCAGGGGAATGCGCAGGTTGTCGGCCAAGGTCATGCTGTGGAACGGCCGCGGCAACTGGAAGCTGCGGGCGAGGCCGCGATGCGTGCGCTGATGCGCCGACATGCCGTCCATGACCTGGCTGTCGAAGCGCACATTGCCGGTTTCGTTCTGCAGCGTGCCGCAGATGCAGTTGACGAGCGTGCTCTTGCCGGAACCATTGGGGCCGATCAGGCCGAGCCGTTCGCCGCGTGCGACTTCGATCTCGACGCCGTCGAGGGCGACGAAGCCGCCGAAGCGCTTGGTGATGTTGTCGACATGGAGAAGCGCGCTCATGACCGCTTCCTCCGCAGACGTTCCTGGACCAGACCGACGATGCCGTTGGGCGCGATGATGACGAAGCCGACCAGCATCAGGCCGACGATCAAGAGGTTGACCGCCGAGGAAATCGTGACCGTGGCGTATTGCTGCGCCGAGCCGAGCAGCACGGCGCCGACCAGCGGGCCGACCCAGCTCGTTGTGCCGCCGATCATCGGCATGGCGATCGAGTTGACGGCGTATTCGAGGCCGAAGGCCGATGACGGCTGCAGGTAGCCGATGTAATAGGGGAAGGGCGCGCCGGCCATGCCCATGAAGGCGCCGGAGATCGCGGTGGCGATGAGCTTGAGCTTGAGCGTCGGGACGCCGCAGGCTTCCGCCGCCAGCTCATCGTCGCGGATGGTGGCGAAGCCGAAGCCGAGCTGCGAGCGCTCGATGGTGCGGGCACTGACGAGCGCGATGATGGCGAGCGCCAGCATCAGAGCGAATAGGTATTCGATATAGGGGATCTTGAAGCTGCCGATCTCGAGATATTCGGGGCGGATGATATAGGCGCCGCGCGAACCGCCGACGAAATCCCAGTTCACGACCAAGGTCTGTAACACCACGGCCAGCGCCAAGGTGGCGATGGCGAAGAACGAGCCGCGCAGCCGCAGCGTCAGATAACCCATGCCGAGCCCGACGACGCCGGACACCATCGCGCCGATCACGATCAGGAGCGGCACCGGCAGCGGATACAGTTTGTGGATGAAGACGGAGGAATAGGCCCCGAGCGCGAAGAAGGCCGCGGAGCCGAAGTTCACGTAGCCGCAATAGCCGCCGAGAATGTTCCAGGCGGTGGCGAGCACGATGAATTGCAGAATCGTGTAGCTCGCGAAGTACAGGTAATCGACGCCGACCGCATGCGCGATCAACAAGATCACGACGCCGATGGCCCCCGCTATGAGTGAGAATTTCGCCGTGGTCACGCTTTTCACCGTCCGAGTAGGCCCGCCGGGCGGAAGGCGAGAGTGAGCAGGAGAAAGCCGAAGGCTACAGCCGGCGCCCAGGAGGGGCCGTAGAAGGTGGCGGTCAGGCTTTCGACGATGCCGAGCAGGATGGCCGCGATCAATGTGCCGGGCATGCTGCCAAGGCCGCCGAGCACGCAGATAGCGAAGACGCGGCCGATATATTCGCGGCCCACCGACGGCTCGACCGGCTGGATGATGATGAGCAGCGCGCCGGCCACCGCCGCGGTCGCGATCGACAGGCCGAAGGCGATGCGCTTGATCTTGATCGGGTCGGCGGCCATCAGCTGCAGCGCCAGCTGATCCTGCGACACGGCCATGATGGCGCGGCCGGTGAAGGTGCGCGTGATGAAGAGCTGAATGGCCGCGAACAACGCCAGCGCGGCGATACATGGCACCAGCATGCGCAACGGCAGATCGACGAAGCCGACATGGAGGCTCGGGCCGATATAGGCGGCCTCGACGTAGCGGTAGTCGACGCCAAAGACGAGGATCAGCGCCACTTCGGTGACGAACAATAGACCGAAGAAGAAGGCGAGGCCGCGCAAGGCATCCTGTCCGCGTTTCTCGAAGGACAGATGGTAGACTTGATAGATCAGCGCGCCGAGCGCGTAGAAGAACGGCAGCATCAGAATGCTGACAATGATCGGGTCAATACCGAGATGAATGTTGAGGTAATAGGCGAGATACGAGCCAAGGATGACGAATCCGGGATGCGCGATGTTGACGATGTCGAGCATGCCGAACGAGATCGAGATGCCGGCGGTGACGGCGGCATAGAAGCCGCCGAGCAGCAGCCCGGCGATGATCGCGTTGATCAGGAGATCGAGGGAAATATCCATACGGGCCTCAGCCGGCACTCTCACGCATCGTCACGACGGGGGATGTCAGTCGGATATCGCGCCGGGCATGAGCACGGCGGCGCAATCGCGTAAACGCTGATGGCATGACCGAGCGATCGGCATGTCTCCCCCTGACTTGTTTTTGCGCTGCCCATTCGACGGATTTTCTCCGCCGACCGGACAGTGAGGGGCCGAGTTTTGGTCTCGGCCCCCGATTTTGTGACAGTGTGCAGGAAGGTTGGCGGCTTGGCTAGTCTATTTCGCCGCTGCGGCCGAATGCCCACGGGTTGTGCAGGTCACTCTTTGCGATAGGGCGTTTTCGCATCGCCGGATTTGAGCTCTGGTGGGTAGAGGATCGTGTAACGGCTGGTATCGCGGAACTGGTCGAGCCCGCTGCCGTCAACATTTCGATACTGCACCATCAACACGCGCGGCTTCTCCCACTCGCCGTTCTTGGCGAAGCGGATGCTGCCCACCACGCTCGAGAAGGTCTCGGCATGCAGCGTCTTGGCGAGCGCGGCCTGATCGAGCGAGCCGGTCTTGGTCACGGCCTGGCCGAGGATGTCCATGGCCGCGTAGACATAGGGCGGAACATAGAAGCCGAGCGGGTCGATGCCTTGGCTCGCCGCGGCCGCCTGGTAGCGCTTGAGGAACTCTTCGACACCCGGAAATTTGAGGTTCGGCGACGGCACGTAAAGTTCGTAGCCCAACAGATTGTTCAAGAGTGGGCCGAGCTGCATTTTGATCGACGCGAATTGCGGGCCGGCCGAACCGCCGCCGACCAGCATGGCATTGGCGCCGATCTCGTTGAGGCTGCGGATGACGCCGACCGAGTCCGGCGGGTAGCCGGCGATGAAGATGAGGTCGGCCTTGGCCGCCTGGATGGCGCGCGCCACCGGCGTGAAGTCGACGGTGCTTGGCGGATAGGCGCGGTCGTAGACGATCTTCAGCCCCATGGCCTTGGCCATCTTGCGCGCGGCATCGATGGTGATCTTGCCGAACTCGGCATCGGCACCGACCAGAGCGACGCTCTGCGGCTTGGGATTGAGCGACTTGGCCGCGTCGAAGAAGCCGGCGGGGATCGCCTCGGCCGAGTTCACGCCAAGCGGCATGATCTGGAAGTAGCGATCGTAGTTGAACTGCTCGTTCACGCCGACGCCGAACAGGCTCATCATGGTGCGGCCCTTCTGCATCGCGATGGGCATCGCCGGCGCGATCAGATTGGTGCCGTAGGGCGAGACGATGAGGTCGACTTTGTCGACGTCGAGCAGCTTCGTATAGAGGCCGGGTACGTTCGAGGGATTGCTCTGGTCGTCGTAGTGGAAGAGCTGGACCTTGCGGCCGAGCAGGCCGCCTTTGCCGTTG
>JANLJK010000114.1 GCA_029255525.1 Pseudolabrys sp. | reverse complement strand
AGAAGCTGTCGATGACGGTGGCGACCGCCGGAATATGCGTGAACACCGCGAGCAGCGCCACCGCCGGCAGCGCCAGCAGCCAGCCTTGGATGTGAGTACTCAGGCGGATATTCGTCATCGGTACCAGTTGCCACACTCCGCGCATTGCCGCGCGAATGAGAGCGCTACTAAGCAGTCATTCCGGGCCGCGCGTGAAACGCGCGGACCCGGAATCCAGCCAGATTGTTCGATCTCGTATCTGGATTCCGGGTTCGCGGGCTTAACGCCCGCGCCCCGGAATGACGAGTAGGCTCAGTTCTGATACGTATGCAGGATACGGCCGGCTTCCGCCTGTGCCTGATCGAGCGCGGGCTTCGCCTGCTTGGTGCCGGTGAGCACCGCTTGCAGCGCATCGTTGAGCGCCTTGGTGACGCGCTGGTTGTCATGCGTCGACAGCTCGGCGACGGCATCCTTGAGCTGATCGCGGGCGACGAGCGCAGCCGGGAAGTCAGCGACGTACTTCTTCATCGCATCGGTTTCCCAGGCATCCGGCCGCGTCGCGACATAACCGGTGGCAATGCCCCAGTCGGCCGCGAGTTCGGGCGAGGTCAGGAAGCGGGCGAATTCGAGCGCGGCCGCCTGCTTCGCCTTGTCGCCGCCCTTGAAGATGTAAATGTTGCCGCCGCCGGTCGGCGAGCCACCACGCACCTTCGACGGCAGCGGCGCGACGCCGAACGCGAACTTGGCGTTGGCCTTGACGTTGGTCAGGTTGCCGGTGGTGGTCCACATCATCGCCGTCTTGCCTTCGAAGAAGTCCTTCGGCGTGGTGCCCCACTCGACGATGCCCTTCGGCATGACTTCATGCTTCTGGCTCAGATCGGCGAAGAACTGCGCGGTCTCGACAACCTTCGGGCTGTTGAAGTCGACCTTGGTGCCGTCCTGATTGGCAAGGATCACGTCGTTCTGCGTGGTCAGCGCCTGGAACAGCCAATACGGGAAACCGGACGAGGGAATCTCGATGCCCCACTGCACCTTGTCGCCATCGCGCTTGGTCAGCTTCTTGCCGAAGGCGACCATGTCGTCCCAGGTCTTCGGCGCCTTGTCCGGATCGAGGCCGGCGGCCTTGAAGGCTTCCTTGTTCCAATACTGCACGATGGTCGAGCGCTGGAACGGCACGCCCCAGGTATGACCCTGGGCCTGGCTGTTGAGCATGAAGGCCGGATAGAACGCCTTGATCCAGGCCTTGTCGGCATCCGACGTGGCGATCGTATCGACCGGCACGATCAGATCGTTGTCGATCAGCGTGAACATATCGGTCGAGAGCAGCACGGCGACATCCGGCGCGTTGCCGGCCTTGGCCGCAGTCATCGCCTTGACGATCGAGTCCTGGTAGCTGCCGGTGTAGACCGGCTTCACCGTGATATCGGGATGTTTCTTCTGGAATTCGGCGGCATAACCGTCGATGACCTTGGTGATCGGGCCGCCGACCGCGATCGGATAATAGAAGGTGATCTCGGTCGCGGATGCGGCCGTACCACTCGCGAGCGTGGCTGCGAGCGTCGCAGCCGCGGCGATGCGGGAAAAATGTTTCATGCGTATAGGCTCCCCTTTTGGGTTTCGCTGTCAGATGCCGGCTGCGGCATACCGCCGCCGCTTGCTACGGAAACGCGCTCGCCGCTCGTCTTGTCGAAAACATGAGCGGCCGTTGGATTCCACGTGAGACCAACGCTGGCGCCGACTTGCGGTACCGCGCCGCCTGGCGTGCGCGCCATGATCGAGCGGTCGCCAACCGCACAGGTGACGAGCGCGTCGGCGCCGAGGTATTCGACCGCCGTGACACGGGCATGAAGCCGCGTTGCGTTCTCACCGATGTCCACTGCGACATCTTCCGGTCGCAAGCCGAGTACGCAGCCGCGACCGGTGACGGGCAACATCAGCGGCGCGGAGGTACCGGCGATCACCGCGCCCTGGGGGCCGTCATCAAGATCGAGGAAGCTCATCGGCGCGCCACCGACAAAGCGCGCGACGAACAAGCTCGCCGGCCGCTCGTACAAAGCTGCCGGCGGCCCATTCTGCTCGATGCGCCCGCCGCGCATGAGAATGATCCGATCGGCCATGCTCATGGCCTCGGTCTGGTCGTGCGTCACATAGATCATGGTGATGCCGAGCCGCTGCTGCAGCGCACGGATCTCGCGCCGCAGGTCCTGGCGCAACTGCGCATCGAGATTGGAGAGCGGCTCGTCGAGCAGGCAGACCAGCGCCTCGGCGATCAGCGCGCGGCCGAGCGCCACGCGCTGCTGCTGGCCGCCCGACAACTGGCTCGGCTTGCGGACGAGCAGCGCGCCGAGTCCAAGCAGGCTCGCCACCTTGTCGAGTCGCCGCGCCATCTCCGCCTTCGGCGTGCCGCGCACCGACAGACCGAAGGTGATGTTGTCGGCGACCGTGAGATGCGGAAACAGCGCGTAGGACTGAAACACCATGGCGACACCGCGTGCCGCGCCGGTCAGCCCCCGCACATCCTTGCCGCCGATCTCGATCGCGCCCGCCGTCGGCTCTTCGAGCCCGGCGATCATGCGCAACGTCGTCGACTTGCCACAGCCCGAGGGCCCGAGCAGGACGACGAGATGGCCCTGCTCCACTTCAAATGACACGTCAGCAACCGCGGAGGTCTCGCCCCACGTCTTGGTCACCGACCGGACCACGACGTTTTTCACTAATTCGATCCGCCTGCCGCCGATTATGACTATCGGACGGCGATATCAACCTTGTGTGAAGGTTATGCGACGCGCTCCAAAAACGATCCGGCGAATGTCGTTTGGCCGAGAAACCGACCTTCCTGGTGAGGAAGCTTCTAACCCGAAACCGTCGGCACAAGGCTGAAGAATGCAAAAGCCAGGCGCCACTCAAACGAAATCGATCGCAATAGAAACGGGCCGAAACGCTGCGCCTCGGCCCGCTCTTTGGTCCTGAACCCATTCGTCCTTAGACGATTGATATAATTTCACTATTTTCTACGCCCGCCCGAGAAACGGCGGTCCAGAATCATGGACCAATAGGGGCAGTCCGGCCGCCCGCCGCAACACCGGTTAGGAGCCCAGGCGGACTTGCTTAAGATCAAGGGCCTGGCACGCCGGACGTGGCTAATGGAAACCGTTGCGTAGCGAGACGGGAGACCGCATGGCTCAGCGTCCTATCCGCCTGTTCGCCCTGGAGGCCAGCGCCGCGCTGGGCGAGGCCGTTGCCGCGGCCTTGAGGCAACCGCTCGCGGCGCATGAAGAACGCGAATTCGAGGATGGCGAACACAAAGCGCGCCCGCTCGACGATGTGAGCGGCGCCGACGTCTATGTCATGCAGAGCACGCATGGCGGACCGCTGCAAAGTGCCAATGACAAGCTCTGCCGGCTCTTGTTCTTCATCGGCGCGCTCAAGGATGCTGGCGCTGCCCGCGTCACAGCCGTGACGCCCTATCTCTGCTATGCGCGTAAGGATCGCCGCACCAAGCCGAACGATCCCGTCACCACGCGCTATGTCGCCGGCCTGTTCGAAAGCGTCGGCACCGATTGCGTCGTCACGCTGGAGGTGCATAACCCGGCCGCCTTCGAGAATGCATTTCGCTGCCGTACCATCGCGTTGACCAGCACGCCGTTGTTCGTCGACTACATCAAGGCGAACCTCAGCGAGACGGCACTGTCGGTGATATCGCCGGATGCCGGCGGCATGAAGCGAGCCGAACTGCTGCGCGAAACATTGGAGAACGCCCTTGGCCGGCCGATCGACAAAGGCCTCGCCGAAAAACACCGCAGCGCGGGTGTCGTTTCCGGCGATCTGTTTGTCGGCGACGTAACTGACACCACCGCGCTGATCGTCGACGACCTGATCAGCACGGGCAACACGCTCTTGCGCGCCGCCCGCTCGGCCCGCGCCGCCGGGGCCAAGCGCGTGATGGCGCTGGTCACGCATGGCCTGTTCATGGAAGGCGCCGCCGGGGTTCTTGCCGATCCGGCCATCGACAGACTGATAATCACCGACGTCGTGCCGCCGTTCCGGCTCGATCACCCGGAGGCCAACAAGAAGCTCACGATCGTGCCCGCGGCCCCTCTGCTCGCGGCAGCGATTGAGCGCCTGCATGACGAGCGCTGCCTCACCGACCTGATCGTGTTCTGAACCAGCGGTCGAGCTGCCGCGCGCTACGGTCAGCGAGTGCAAGGTATTCGGTCGCGAGCCGCGGCCATTTCTCCGGCGTACGCGGCTGCGGCTCGAGCAGATGCGCGATCGACAGCCGTGCCCGCAATGTCGCGCGATAACAATGATAAAATGTGAACAGCACGTCGGCCGGACCATCGCGCAATAGATGTCTCATCCGGCGCCGCAAGTAGTCGCCGATCCAGGCCGCTCCCATCCGCTCGCATTCCAGGCCGAGATAAGCGATCTCATCGAAAGGATCGACGATCCGCAGCCGCGCGTTGAATTCGAGGCAATCGATAATGCGGACTTTGTCGTCCAGCCAGATATGCTCCGGCCGCAGATCGCCATGCCCCTCGACGATCCGCCGGTGGCGCAGGCGCGCAGCGATAAGGCTGCCGCAACGATCGAGAAACAACCGCTGCGTTCGATCTATGCGGCGCACCAGCCCGGCCGGCACATTCAAACAGGCATCGAGCAGGACACGCCGGTTATAGGCGAGACTGCGCCGCCATTCGGCGAGATGGGTCTCTGGCGTGACCAAGGATGGCGCGGCTGTCCGGTAGAAACCGGCAAGCGCGTCGATCAGCCGGTCGATATGAGA
This sequence comes from Pseudolabrys sp., assembly GCA_029255525.1. Taxonomy (GTDB): domain Bacteria; phylum Pseudomonadota; class Alphaproteobacteria; order Rhizobiales; family Xanthobacteraceae; genus Pseudolabrys. Next base: position 2,775 of record JANLJK010000114.1, on the reverse strand, counting down.
GGCCCTAACCTCCCCATCGAGAATGAGCCGATCGAGCGTGAAACGCTCGTCCAACCGCATCATGCAAACGAGCCAGTCAACCGGCGCGCCGGCACCTCCGAGCGCAAGCCCCCGCCCACTATCCACCAGCGGAATGACATCGAGATAGACATCCGGCGCCAGCCGGCGATTGAGCCGAAGCTCGGCGCGGCAAGCCTGCTCGCGCCGCCCGATCGTCGAAAAATCGAGATAGGGAAAGCGTACCGGCTTCTTGAGCTTGTAGACGTGCTCGCCGGCCAGAAAGACCCATGACATGTGGGTCTCGTGGCAAGCCACGTCGCGCACGGAAGGCGCATAGCTCTCGGGCCGGCGGAGGAACGCGACCTTCTCTTCGAGCGCCGGCCCGGCAACTTCGTTGACCATCCGATGCACCGGCGGCTCCCGCCAAACGTTAGGAAGGTTAGATGCCAATCGTCCCGCCGCGCTTGATTCTCGTCAAACCGTGAACCGGAACATATGGTCATATTTGACCGAGTTTACCTGCGGAGGGCGCTGTGATGGCCGCCGCCATCGTTACCGGGCCGAGGTCGAGAAACTCCCGCGCGCGCGAGGTCGTGGTCGGCCCCCTACATCTGCCGGGCGACTTACAGATTCCAGCAGCCGCGCACGCTTTGGTGCTGTTTGCCCATGGCAGTGGATCGAGCCGGCTCAGCCCGCGCAATCGCGCCGTCGCCGAGGCACTGAACGCGCAAGGCATCGCGACATTGTTGTTCGATCTGCTTCTGCCCGAAGAAGAACAGGATCGCCGCAACGTTTTCGATATCGCGTTGCTCGCCGGCCGGCTGGTCGATGCCGTGACCTGGGTCGACCGGCAAAGGGAGCTCGCCGCGCTGCCGCTTGGCTTGTTCGGCGCCAGCACCGGCGCCGCCGCCGCGCTCAGTGCCGCGGCCCGGCTTAGGTCCCGCGTGGGGGCTGTCGTGTCACGGGGCGGCCGGCCCGACCTCGCCGAAAGCGCGCTCGGACAGGTGACGGCGCCAACCTTGCTGATCGTCGGCGGTCTCGACACCGAGGTGATCACACTCAACGAGGTAGCCTATGCGCAGTTGCGCATCGAGAAGATGCTCGAGATCGTCCCCGGCGCGACCCATTTGTTTCCGGAGCCGGGCGCGCTGGAGCGTGTGATCGCGCTGGCCGCGACCTGGTTCGACGCTCACCTTGTCCCGCACCGGCGCCAATAGCGGAGCCTGTTGTCATGCCATTCCGCGATCGCATCGACGCCGGCCGCCAGCTCGCCAAAGCCCTGGCGTCCTATAAGGGCCAGCATCCGGTGATCCTGGCCCTGCCGCGCGGTGGCGTGCCCGTCGCCGCCGAGATCGCGTCAGCACTGAACGCACCGCTCGATCTCGTGCTGGTGCGCAAGCTCGGCGCTCCGTTCCAGCCGGAGCTTGCGATGGGCGCCGTCGTTGACGGCCAAACGCCAGTTGTCGTGCGCAACGACAATATCATCCGGCTGGCGGACATCGCCGACGCCGACTTCAACGCGGTACGCGACCGCGAACTCGCGGAGATCGAACGGCGGCGCAAGCTCTATCTGGGCGACCGCGCGCATCCCGTTATCGACGGCCATACGGCGATCATCGTCGACGACGGCATCGCCACCGGCGCCACCATCCGCGCCGCGCTGCGCGCGATCCGCCTGCGCAAGCCACGTGAACTGGTCTTGGCCGTGCCGGTGGCGCCGAGCGATACGCTGCGTCAACTGAGGAGCGAAGCAGATGCGATCGTGTGCCTGGAAGACCACGAGGACTTCGGCGCCATCAGCCTATTTTACGCCGACTTCCCGCAGGTGTCGGACGCTGAGGTGATCGACCTGCTCGCGCGCCATCCTGTTCCCGCCGGACGCTGAGGACGCGCATCACGCCCCAGCCTTCTCCGCCTGCGCCACCACTTCCATCGTATGCAACAGGCTCGACGGATTGACGCTGATCGAATCGATGCCGAGCTCGGCCAGATAGCGGGCGATCTCCGGATAATTGGCCGGCGCCTCGCCGCAGATGCCGACGTGCCGACCGTTGCGCTTGGCGCCGGTGACCGCCAGCCGCAACATCTCCAGCATGCCCGGATCGCGCTCGTCGAAGTCGAAGGCGACAATGTCGGAATCGCGGTCGACGCCGAGCGTGAGCTGCGTCAGATCGTTGGAACCGATGGAGAAGCCGTCGAACAATTGAGCGAAGGCATCGATCTGGATGACATTGTTCGGAATCTCGCACATCACGTAGATCTCGAGCCCGTTCTCGCCACGCTTGAGGCCATTCGCCGCCATGGTGTCGATCACCCGCCGCGCCTCCTCGACGCGCCGGCAGAATGGCACCATCACCAGCACGTTCGACAGCCCCATGTCCTCGCGCACGCGCCGCAGCGCCGCGCATTCGAGCGCGAAGCCCTCGGCATAGGCCGGGTGCGCATAGCGCGCCGCGCCGCGGAAGCCGAGCATCGGGTTCTCTTCCTTCGGCTCAAAGCCCTCGCCGCCAACGAGTTTGGCATATTCATTGGTCTTGAAGTCCGACAGTCGCACGATGACCGGCTTCGGATAGAAGGCCGCGCCGATCATGCCGATGCCTTCGGACAGCTTACGGACGAAATAGTCGGTCGGGTTGGCATAGCCGCGCACGAGTTGCGCGATCTCCTCGCGCGCCTGCGGCGAAGCGACTTTTTCCGGATGGACCAGCGCCATCGGATGAACCCGAATGTGCTCGCTGATCACGACCTCCATGCGGGCGAGGCGGACACCCTCGT
>JANLJK010000113.1 GCA_029255525.1 Pseudolabrys sp. | reverse complement strand
TCTGCGTCGGATCCCAGTCTTCGACATTGGTGACCGTCCACACCACCATGCGCGCTTTGCCCGGCAGCTTGAGCGGCTTGCGGGCAACGATCGGCGAATAGGCGATGCGCTCGTGTGGCAGCATGCCGACAGCGGGCTTGGCGTAGTTCATGGCATTTCTTCCCCGATGTTATTGTTGTGGTCATCCCGGGCGAGCGCGCAGCGCGAGACCCGGGATCCAGTACGCCGTGTCCTATCGATAAGCTGCGGCGTACTGGGTCCCCGCTTTCGCGGGGACGACGGGAAACGATTAGGCGGCGGCCTCGGTCTTCTTCAATCCAAGATACCACTCCAGTATCTGCTCGCCGTTCCAGTGCAGCACGCCGTCGTGCTGGTTCACGTAGTCGTAGATCTGCTCGAGATATTTGATCCGGTGCGGCTGGCCGCTGATGTAGGGATGGATCGCCAGCGCCACGATCTTCGCGCGGTCCTTGCTCTCGGCATAAAGCCGGTCGAACTGATCGATCGTGCGTTTGAGCAAATAGTCGCTCGCGTGATGCTGCACCATCATCATCGGGATGTCGTTGAGCTCGATGGTGTAAGGCAATGTCACCAAGGGCCCATGCGTGGTGCGGATGGTGGTCGGCTCGTCGTCATAGACCCAGTCGCCGATGTATTTGACGCCCGCTGCGGCCAAGAGATCCGGCGTCTCCAGGGTCTGCGTCAGGCCCGGCCCGAGCCAGCCGACGGGGCGCTTGCCGGTGAACTTCTCCAGCACGTCCATCGAGCGATGGATCATCGCCGCCTGGTCGGCCTCCTTGTGGATCGGGCCTTGCTCATAGGCGTGGCCCATGAACTCCCAGCCGGCATCACGCGCCTGCGCCGCGACGCGCTCGTAATCCTCGCAGATGCGCGCATTGGCCGAGAGCGTCGGCTTGATGCCGAGCCGTTTGAACAGCTCGAAGAAGCGCCAGCAGCCGACCCGCATGCCGTATTCGTGGAACGCCCAGTGCACGACGTCGGGCATCAGCGACACGCCGGTCGGCGCCGGCAGCACCTGCCGCGCCATCGGCTTGCCGATGTCCCACACCTCGTAATTGACGATGGTCCAGAAGACGATGCGGGCCTTGCCCGGCAGCTTGAGCGGCGGGCGGTCGACGATCGCCG
>JANLJK010000112.1 GCA_029255525.1 Pseudolabrys sp. | reverse complement strand
AACTGGCGCACCTATCCCGACTATTCGCTGTCGACGCTGCAGGCGACCATCGACAAGAACCCGGAGATGGTGACGGCGGTTGCCCGCGGCGTCGCCAAGGCGACCGTCTTCGCGCTCGCTAATCCCGACTGCGCCCGCAAGCTGCACTGGGCGCAGTATCCGGCAACCAAAGCGACCGGCGCCGACGAGGCGACGCTTGTGAAGTGGGACCTCAACACCCAGCAGGCCCAGCTCGATTCGCTGGCCGACGGCTTCAAGCTCAACGGCGGCAGGCTCTGGGGCAATGTCGATCCGGCCGCCTTCGACCGCCTGATCACCTTCATGCAGGAAGCCAAGCAGATCGACAGCGTCGCACCGGCCAAAAGCATGATCGTCGCCACGCCGGACTTCTTCACCAAGGTGAACAACTTCGACGTCAAGGCGATCGAAGACAGCGCCAAAGCCTGCAAGTTCTAACGGGCGAGTTCTGAGCGGAGCGAACTGATGTCCTTGACGCGCGTATTGCCTTTGCCGACCGGCCTGCCCTGGCGCACGGCTGCCACTACGCCCGCGCAAACGCGGGCGGTAGCGGCCGAGAGTCGGCGCGACGGCAGCTTGGTGCGCATCAACGGCCTGGAGAAGATCTACGCGACCAAGGATGGTCAGACGATCCACGCGCTCAAGGACGTCAACCTCGACATCGGCGAGACCGAGTTCATCAGCATCGTCGGCCCGAGCGGCTGCGGTAAGACAACCTTGCTCAAGATCCTCGCCGGCATTCTCTCGCGCTCGACCGGCGAAGTAACCATCCACGGCCAGGCCTTGAGCGGCCCGAGCCGCGAGATCGGTGTCGTCTTCCAGGCGCCGGTGCTGCTGCCGTGGCGCACGGTGCTGCAGAACGTCCTGGTGCCGGTCGAAGTCCAGAAACGTGATCGCACTCGCTTCGAGGCGCGCGCCCGCGACCTGCTCGCCATGGCCGGCCTAGCCGGGTTCGAAAACAAATACCCGAATGAATTGTCGGGCGGCATGCAGCAACGCGTCGGCATCTGCCGCGCATTGGTACACAACCCTTCATTCCTATTGATGGACGAACCGTTCGGCGCGCTCGACGCCATGACGCGCGAGACCATGAACGAGGAATTGCAGCGCATCTGGACCGAGAGCCGCAAGACCGTGCTGCTCGTCACACACAGCATCCCGGAGGCCGTCTATCTCGCCGATCGCGTGGTGGTGATGACGCCGCGGCCGGGCCGCATCGTCGACGTGATCCCGGTCGACCTGCCGCGGCCACGCACGCTGGCGATGCACAACACGCCGGAGTTCGGCCGCTTCGTCGCCCGCATCCGCGCGCATTTCAATTCCGCCGGGACCCTCGACACATGAGCCGGACCGCCCTTTACCGCTTCACCAACACCGTGCTGCTACCGGTCGCCACCTTCTGTGTCTTCGTCGGAGGCTGGGAAGCCATTGTGCGGTTGGCCGGCATCTCCAAGATCGTGCTGCCGCCGCCTTCCGATATCGCGCTGGCGTTCTGGAACGGCCTGCTCGCCGGCGACTTCTCCTGGCATCTCGCCGTCACCATGTACGAGATCCTGGCCGGCTTCGTGGTCGGCGCGCTGTCCGGCCTGCTGCTCGGCTTCCTCGTCGCCCTCGTGCCGCTCGCCGAGCGCATCTTCTATCCCTACATCGTCGCCTTCCAGACGGTGCCGAAAGTGGCGATCGCGCCGATCATCGTCATCTGGTTCGGCTACGGCGTCACCTCCAAGATCGTGATCACCGCGACCATCGCTTTCTTCCCGCTGCTCGCCAACACGATCATGGGGCTGCGCGCCACGCCGCACGACCAGATCGAGATGCTGGTGTCCTACACGGCCTCGCGCTGGCAGGTGTTCCGCATGGTGCGGCTCAAGCAGGCGCTGCCCTACATCTTCGTCGGGCTCGATGTCGCCATCGTGCTGTCGGTGATCGGCGCCATCGTCGGTGAGTTCGTCGGCGCCAAGGCCGGACTCGGCTATCTGATCCTGCAGAAGAACTTCAACTTCGACATGGCCGGCACCTTCGCCATCCTGATCATCCTGTCGCTGATCGGCGTCGGCCTGCATGCGCTGATCAGCGCCGCACAACGCCGCATCGTGTTTTGGATCGATACCGGCGGCGAGCGCGTGATGGGCGCCTGACGAGACATTCACAACACGATAAAGAAGGAGGCCACAATGCATCAGACTGTACGCGCCGCCAGCGCCGACGAGGTCCCCATCCTCGACCTCACCCCGCTTACCGAAGGCGGCGATCTGGCGCCGCTGGCGAAGCAACTGCGTCATGCCTGCGTCACCACCGGCTTTTTCTACGTCGCCAAGCACGGCATTCCGGAGGCGGTCATCGACAACGTATTCGCCGCCACCAAGCGCTATTTCGATCTGCCGGTCGGCGAGCGCATGCCGCACAAGATGGACGAGAAGTACCGGCGCGGATTCATGCCGCAGGGCATCAATCAGCACCCCGGCTACGCGCCCGACATCAAAGAAAGCTATGAGATCGGCGTCGACCTGCCGCTCACCGATCCCGACGTCGTCGCCGGGCTACCGCTGCACGGCCCCAACCGCTGGCCGGCGGAATGCCCCTGGCTCCGCGAGGCCTCGGAAGCCTATTTCGCGCAGACCGACGCGCTCGGACGCCGGCTTCTGAAGATCTGCGCCGCCAGCCTCGATATGCCGGAAGACCACTTCCTGCAATATTGCACCAAGCCGATGGTGCAGATGCGGCTGTTCCATTATCCGCCGCAGACGCCGGTCAGCGACGACAAGGCCTTCGGCGTCGCCCCGCACACCGATTACGGCATGATCACTTTGTTGTTGCAGGACCCGATCGGCGGCCTTGAGCTCAAGAAGCGTGACGGCGAATGGGTGAGCGCACCGCACATCCCCGGCACGTTGGTGATCAATATCGGCGATCTGTTCCAGCGCTGGACCAACGACATCTACGTGTCCAACCTGCACCGGGTGGTCAACCGCACCGGCAAGGAACGCTATTCGATCCCGACCTTCTTCAATCTCGATTACAATGCCATGGTATCGTGCCTGCCGACCTGCCAGTCGGCGGACAAGCCGGCGAAGTATCCGCCGATCAAATCTGGCGACTATCTGCTGAGCCGTTTCCGCGACGTGCAGAAATATCGCGGCGCGGCATAACCGCGGTATCCACCGCGTTACAGGGGCGTGACGCCATGAGCGAAGATCGTCCGAGCAAGACGTTACCCCCGCCCGCAACGGCTGGCGGGGGCAAAGTGACGGTCAAGGATATCGCCCGCGCTGCGGGCGTCTCCATCGCCACCGTCTCGCGCGTGCTCAACAACCCGACGCTGGTCGCCGCCGGCAAGCAGGAAGCCGTGCTGCAAGCGCTACGCAGCCACGACTACATCCCCAATCAGCAGGCGCGCTCGCTGATCTCGCGCCGGTCCAAGGCGATCGGCCTGATCGTGCCGACCATCTCCAACCCGGTGTTCGCGCCCACCATCGCGGCCATCGAGCGCGAGCTCGACGGCGCTGGCTATGCGCTGTTGATCCATTGCTGCGAGCGCGACCCCCGGCGCGAATTCGCCCAGGTACGGGCCCTGATCGAGCGCGGCGTCGACGGCCTGCTGATCACCGGCTCGGAGCATCTGCCCGAATTGCCGGCCCTGATGGCCCGCTACAACGTGCCTTATGTCTCGCAGGACATCTCGCTGGATCAGCCAATGGGGCCGAGTATCGCGCTCGACAATGCCGGCGCGCTGGAGACCGCGATCGACCATCTGCACACCATCGGCCATCGCCGCATCGCGGTGTTCTCTGGGCCGGTTCACAACACGCCGCCGGTGCGCGACCGCCTGCGCGGCGCAGCCGCGCGCATCCGCCATCACGGCCTCAACTTCCCGGACGAATGGTGCGTCGTGACGGAGGATTATGAGAGCCATACGACGCGGGCCGGTGCGCGGCGCTTGCTCGACAGCCCCCATCTTCCGACCGCGGTCGCGCTGACGGGCGACATCCTGGCGCTCGCCCTTGTCGCCGAGTGCCGGGCGCGTGGGCTCGACGTGCCGCGCGATATCTCCGTCATCGGCTGCGGCGATACCGAGATGGGCCAATATGTCGACCCTCCGCTGACCACAGTGCGCATGCCCTTCGCCGCGATGGGCGAGACGGCGGCACGCCATCTCCTCGCGCTGATCGCCGGACAAGAGCCTTCCATGAATGTGGTGCTGCCGCACGAATTGATCGTCCGGCAGTCGGTCGGCGCGCCACCGATCGCCTGACGGCAGAGCCGAGGCAACGCGTCAGCCGCGATGCTTATGCTTCATCTTGTGCTTGGGCTTCTTGCCGAAGGCGGGCTTTCCCGGAGCGGCGGCGTCATCGCGCCGTGGCTGGCCTGCCTGGGCCGGCTTGTATTTGGGTCGCCATTTTTTCTTATCGAAGCCCGGCTTCTTGTCGAATTTTGCCGCGCCGTCGCGGGGACGCTCGCCGTGAGGCTTCGCGCCCTCGCCCTGAGGCTTGCGGCCCTCTGCGTGATGCTTGTGGCCCTTGTCGTAGCGTGGCTTGTCGAAACGGCGCGGAGGGACATCGTGGGCTTTGGCGGGACCTGCCGACTTCTCGGCGCCCTGTTCGACCGGTGCTTCGCCGCGCGGACCTTCCGGCAGCGCCTCGATCGTGATGTGCTCTTCCTTGTCGGGACGCATGATCTGGGCGGTGAATTGCTCGGCCGCCTGCCCTGAAATCTCGAACTCGGTGATCGATTCGTAGATTTTGATCGCACCGATAGCGGTCTTGTCGATGCCGCCGCGGCGGCAGATCATCGGCAGCAGCCAACGGGCTTCGGCATTCTTCCGCCGCCCAACATTGGCGCGAAACCAGACGCTGCCGCCTTCCATCGGACGACGGAAGCCGGTGCGCCCTCCTGGTGCGGGGCCGCTGTCGCGCTCGCGCGGCCCACGCCTCTCGCCACGATCGTCACGCCCACGCTCTCTGGCGAAGTCACGGCCCTGACCGGGGTCTACAATGTCTTCGGGTGACGGCAGCCGCGCGCGATAAAGCCTGACCAACGCGGCGGCTACGGCTTCGGGCGAGCGCTCGGCGAGCAAAGCACGCGCCAACACAAGATCGTCCTCAGTCGCCTCCTCGGTGAAGACGGCATCCTGCAACATACGCTGCTGATCGAGCTTGCGGATTTCGTCGGCCTGCGGCGCCGCGCCCCATTGGGCGTTGATACCGGCTTGGTTGAGCATCATCTCGGCACGCCGCCGGCGCGACGGCGGCACCAGCATGACGCTCACACCCTTGCGGCCCGCACGGCCGGTGCGGCCGGAACGATGCTGCAGAACCTCCGGGTCGTTCGGCAATTCCGCGTGAATGACGAGATCGAGATTGGGCAAATCGATGCCGCGCGCCGCCACGTCCGTCGCAACGCAAACACGGGCGCGTCCGTCGCGCAGCGCCTGTAGCGCATGCGTCCGTTCACCCTGGCTAAACTCGCCTGACAGCGCGACCGCGGAGAACCCGCGTTCCATCAGCGACGCGTGCAGGTGCCGCACGGCGTTGCGCGTGTTGCAGAAGATGATGGCGCTCGGCGATTCAAAGAACCGAAGCACGTTGACGACCGCATGCTCGACATCGCTCGGCACGACACGGATCGCGCGATACTCGATGTCGGCATGGCCGCCGCGGGGGGCGGAGGCTTCGAGACGTAAGGCATCGTGCTGATACTGTTTGGCCAGAGCGACGATGCCGCGCGGCAAGGTGGCCGAAAACAATAGCGTCCGGCGGGTCGCCGGCGCGGCCTGCAGGATCAGCTCCAGGTCCTCGCGGAAGCCCAAATCGAGCATTTCGTCGGCCTCGTCGAGCACGGCGGCCTTCAATTCCGACATATCGAGGCTGTTTCGCCGCAAATGGTCGCACAGCCGCCCCGGCGTGCCGACCACGATATGCGCCCCGTCGGCCAGTTCCCGCTGCTCGCGGCGCGGGTCCATACCACCAACACAAGAGACGACACGCGCACCTGTGTATTGATACAGCCAGGTCAGCTCGCGCTGCACCTGCAGCGCCAGTTCGCGCGTCGGCGCGACGACCAGCGCCAGCGGCTTGCCGCCGCGGCCGAACCGCTCCGCCTCGCCCAGCAGATTCTTCGCAATCGCCAGCCCGAAGGCGACGGTCTTGCCCGAGCCGGTCTGCGCCGACACCAGGAGATCGCGGCCGGCGGCCTCATCGGCGAGCACCGCCGTCTGCACGGGCGTCGGGTCGGTATAATTGCGCTCAGCCAAAGCGCGGGCGAGCTGCGGGTGTGTCGGCAGGAATGTCACGAGAAATCAAAACCTTGGCTGGTGGCGGATCAATAAGGCATCGCTCAAAGGGCCACCGGATTGCGGCCGCGTTTCTAACGCGGCCGCCATGGGAGCGACGGATTGGTGATGTGGGGATGCTTTAGGCCATCGCGAGCCCAGGTGCCAACAATCCTTGGCGATTTGGTCAAGGACCGGTCGATTTACCGCCGAATCCGGCCCTCGGCCGTCCGCGGCTGGCCACGGGAGTGGACGCCAAGTCCGCCGACGACACCCACAGAGCCTTGAAACAACAAAGAAATTCAAGACCCCCAAGCCTTTGGCGCCGATCCGTGGCGGCCGTCACTGAGGTGTCATCAAATGGCGGGCAGGTCGCGTCGGACACCATGAGGGGCATCCATGGACTACTTCCGACGTTTCACGTTCCTGTTCGCCGCGCCGACCTTCGACGCCGACGATCTGGAGGGTAACCGCTACAACCAGATCGTGACCGAGATCGAGCGTTCCGGTTTCGAGGTCATCAAGGCGCGCAAGCTCGAGGACGCCGAAATCGCGGTGAAGACCGACGCCGCCATCGGCTGCATGGTGGTCGATTGGGGCAAGAAGGGCCTGGAAGGCAAGACCGCCGCCCTGATCAACCTGATGCGCCGCCGCGGCCTCGACTTCCCGATCATCCTGCTGATCCGCCGCAAGCGCTTCGAGGACCTGCCGGTCGAGGTGCTGGATTTCATCGACGGCTATGTCTTCCTGTCGGAAGAGACGCCCTCCTTCATTGCCAAGAACCTGATCAGCCGGCTCAAGCAATATGCCGAGACGCTGAAGACGCCGTTCTTCGGCGCCCTCGTCGATTACGCCGAGGAAGGCAACCAGCTCTGGACTTGCCCCGGCCATAACGGCGGCGTGTTCTACAGCCGCAGCCCGATCGGCCGCGTCTTCATGGAGCATCTGGGCGAAGCCGTGTTCCGCGACGACCTCGACAACTCAGTGCTCGATCTCGGCGATCTCCTGACCCATGAAGGCCCGGCGCTGCAGGCGCAAAAAGAAGCGGCCCGCATCTTCGGCGCGGAGAAGACTTATTTCGTCCTCAACGGCACCTCGACCTCCAACAAGGTGGCGCTGGCCGCGCTCGTCACCGACGGCGACCTGGTGCTGTTCGACCGCAACAACCACAAGGCCGCGCATCACGGCGCGCTGATGATCTCAGGCGGCATCCCGGTCTATGTGCCGACGGCGCGCAACGCCTGGGGACTGATCGGCCCCATGCGCTGGGATGCCTTCGACGAAGAGACCTTGCGCGAGC
>JANLJK010000111.1 GCA_029255525.1 Pseudolabrys sp. | reverse complement strand
TCAACGATGCTGAATTCGTCGAGCGCGCTGAACTGCCGGCCCTCTGTCCTGGAGATGACCTGAGCCTGATCGCCCACGCGCCCATAGGAGATGACGCCCTCCGTCATGCCATAGAGCGGCAGCGCCCGCGCGCCGGTGAGATCGGAGAGGCGCTGCGCATGGTTGGGCGTCGACATGCGCGCCTGGGAAAAGATCGTTCGATCAATCAGCCCAGCGTTCTTCATGTTTAGCAGCAGCGGCAGCGGGATACTCATCCAGGTTGGCCGCCGCGCTGCGATGGTGCGCGCAAGCGTCTGTGGGTCGAGCGCGGCCGCGCACACAGCCTCGCCACCGCTCCATAAAACCGCGCCCCAGTAACAAATGATCGGCGCGTTATGCATCATCGGCGCAGGCGAGAAGCCAACGCTCTCCTCGTTCAATCCGTGCCAAGCCGCCACCGAGCGCATCTGATAGAGATACTCGTTGTGGAAGCGCGGGATTATCTTCGGAATGCCGCTGGTGCCACCGGAGAGCTGAAACACGGCGACTTGATAGGGATCCAGCGCGACCTCGGCGAGACGCCCGCGCGCCGCGGCACCACGCCGGGCAAGATCATCGAGCGTGACGAAGGACGCGTCGCCCGTCTCGTTCGCACCGCGCGTGACGATGGTGAAGGCGAGAGATGGCACCACCGCCCGCATCTCGCGTGCAAAGGCGACGAAGTCGAACTTTGCATCATCGGTGTAGATGAAATGGGCGCGCGCCTTGGCATGCTGCGCGAGATAGCTGATCTCGGCGCGGCGGTGCGCGGTGAGCGTACAGATCGGAATGATGCCAGCTTTTAGGCACGCCACGAAGCTGACGACAAGCTCGATGCCGTTCGGCACTTGGAACGCTGCGCGGTCGAGCGGCCGCAGACCGATGTCCAGGAGACCGGCGGCCACGCGATCGGTCAGATCGTCAAGCTCGGCGAACGTCATCGCACGGTCGGCGTCGGACACGGCGACGCGCGAGGGAAAGCGCTGCGCGAGCGCGCTGAACGCTTCCCCCATGGTCTTGTCCGCGAACAGGCCGGCCGCGACGTACCGCTCGATATCCTCGGTCTCCGGATAGACCACGCCGGCCATCGGATTTTTTACGCCAATCATATCGGTTCCCCGTACAAGTTTTTTGTTGTCTTGCGCGCCAGCCGGCACCGTCATTCAATCTGCAGCTTGGCGCTCTTGATGATCTCGCCGAGCTTGGCCCGCTCCGCCGCGATCAGACGACTGAACGCTTCGTGGCCGGCGCCCGACGGCACGAAGTCCAGTACGGCCAGACGCGCACGGATGTCCGGAGCTGCGAGTGCGACAGTGCTCGCCTTTGCGAGCGCGTCGAGCACCTCGACCGGCGTGCCCTTCGGCGCCAAGAGACCGACCCAGCCGGACATGGAGAAACTCTCCAGCGCGGATTCGGCGATGGTCGGCACGTCCGGCGTCATCGGATTGCGCTGCATTCCGGTCGACGCCAAGAGTTGCAGCTTGCCGGCCACGACCAAGGGATTGATGGCGGCCCGCGACTCGATGACGAAGTCAGTATGCTCGCCGGCAACCGATGCGCCCGCTGCCGCGCCGCCATTATGCTTGACGATGAGGAAGTCGACCTTAGCGTCGCGCTTGAGCATTTCGGCGATAAGATAAGGGTAACTGCCGGCACCGCTGGTCGCGACATTGAATGTGCCGGGCTTGTCGCGCATTGCCTTGAACAGGTCTGGCAGCGACTTCAGCTTTAGGCTCGGTCGGGCGGCAATGACGAAGTCCACAGTCGCGAACTGCGACACCGCCTGCAACTCGGTTACCGCTGTCTTCGGATAGAGCCACGGGTTGGCGGTCATCGTACCCGCCACGGTGACCAGCAGCGTGTAACCGTCCGGCGCCGCTTTCGCCACTTCGGAGGCTGGCAGGTTGCCGTTTGCGCCGGACTTGTTCTCGACCACGATGTTCTGTCCGAGCACTTCCGACATTTTCGGCGCCAGCAGGCGCGCAACGATGTCAGGCGCCGTCCCGGCCGGCGAACTGACAATGAAACGGATGAGGCGATCAGGATACGGATCGGCCTGGGCGTTGGTAAGAATGCCAATCATCAGCAACACGGCCGCCGACAATGTCCGTTTCAACATCCGTCCCCTCCCCCATTCGCAACATTTTTATGATTTCGGCGCGTCCGATGGACCCTACGGCCACATGCTCAGACGAAACCGCGGGCGCGCAGCCACCCTGTGATCGTGTTTGCAGCTTCAATCTGTCCGTTAGGTGCATCCGGACGAACCGGCCGGCCGTGATGATTGCCGTGGATCTTGACCCGCGTCTTGTCGGCGGCGCCGAGCGCACCGAAGATAAAATCCGCTTCGCTCGGAAAGACGCTGTTGTCGCCTGTGTATTCGATCATCAGCACCGGCTGTTTCACATCGCCGGCGCAACGCACCATCGAAGCGTTGGACGACGGGGCTGACCAGTTCGAAAGCCAGCTTTCCGGCGTACACACCCGCGCAAAGCCGACGCTGCCGTAGTTCGAGGCGGTCTGGTTGGCGCCCCACAAGGTGCCATAGGCGCGGTCGGAAGGTTCCAGCGACAGATCGAAACAGCGCGGATCGGCATCCGTGCGCCACACGGTGAAGATCGGACTATAGGCCGCCAGGATCGCATCCGCGCGCGATGGCGTTTCCTTCAGGCGTTTGCGGGCCTCTCCTTTGGTGGCCAGACATTTACGCGCGTAAGCATCAATGCGCTCGATTCGCGCGCGCTGCGCCGCGCGGTAGCGCGCCATAAATTCAGGCGTATAGGAGGACGAGGCCGGCGCCTCCTTGTAGCCGTTCGCCGAATTGAAGGCCGACAACGTCTCGTCGCTCTGTAAGGGATCGTTCTCGTCGATCACGGCGGGATCGATACAGCGCAGCAATAGCTCGCCTTGGCCGAGATGGGCTGACACCAGCACCACGCCATCCGGCGCCGGCAGGCTCGACTTTTCGAAGCCCGTCGGACGGCCGCCCGGCGAGCGCTTGATGCGCTGCTCAGGCGCGAGCGCCGCCTGCTGGCAATAAAAAGCGGCGAGAGGTCCGCCACCGGACGTACCCTGCAAAACGGTCTTGGTGAAGCCGCCGGCGGAGCGCAAGAACTTCTGGCCCGCTGCCAGATCGAGCACCGCCGTCTCGTGCTCGAGCCGGATATCGTTGCCGGGCGAACGCGAGCCCTGAATCCACACGGCGGTGCCGGCGGCCAGCAGGTCGGGCACCAAATACTGAGCGACGTTAAGTTCGCGCGGATGCATCGCGCAGACCACTGTCTGCTCGCCTCCCCGACGGAACAGATAGCCGGTGACATCTGCTTTATCCTCGGTGGTCAGCGGATGTACGGATATGTTGACGTCCTTGGGCAGCCGCGCCGGATCCCATTTAGTCCCGCGCAATCCCGCGGTCGTGGTCGCGACCCGCGGCGCCCCTTCGTTCGGCTGGCTCATCGTCGTGTTCTCTTGTCCCTGCAGCGCGGCGCGCTCGATCAGCGCGCGACCTGGTCCAGAAGCTTAGGTACGTCGGGGGTGAGCGCGTGATACTGCTCGAAGGCGGCGCGCACATCGTCCGGAAGAGCAATTGTCTTCTTGCGGTCGTCGATCGACACGTAGATCGAGGTGGTACGTCCGACAAAGACGGGAGAACCGTCGTCGACGCGAGCAGCGTAGACTAGGAGATCGCTGGTGCGCTCGCGCAATGCCCCGACATAGACCTCCATGTCGAAAACGTCGCCCGGCCAGAGCGGCCCAAGGAACACCATACTGATCGCCTTGCCCGGCGTGCCGTAGCTCTGGCCGAAATCACGCTGGCCGGGCCGCGCGCCGAGCACGGTCTGGCGGAACAGGTGCGCAGCCGACAGCATGTATTCCGGAAAATTGCCGGCATAGACGACGCCGGCCGGATCGCACTCCGCCCAACGCACGATACGTCGCACGGTCAGCGGATGGCGTTTCACGATCGCCTCGATCGCGATGAGGTCCCCGCTCATGCCTACGCTCCGCGCGCGGCCGCGCCGGCAAGCCGGCGGGGCTCGATGTACTGCCGATAGAAGCCGGGCACATAATCGCGCAGGCGCACGTCATCCACGCGCCCGGTACGGGTGAGAAAGCCGTGAGTGAAGTCAACCACGTCGGCCTGCATCGCCGTCGTAATGTTCTCGTACCACTCGAAGCTGCGTACGGTCGCTGCAGTGAAGAGGTCGCGCGTCGGCTTGCGCAGTTCGACGAACCGGGCGAGCGCCGCCGGCACTTCATCGTCGCAGGCGTGCAAGGCTTCATGCAGGGCGAAGGCATCGTCCATGGCAAGGCGCGTGCCCGAGCCGATCGAGAAATGCGCGACCCGCAGGGCGTCCCCGATCAGCACGCTGTTGCGATGCGACCAGCGCTCCGTCGTTGTGGCCGTGAACTGGCGCCAGACCGACTTGTTCTCGACTAAAGGCTGACCTTCCAGTTCATCTTGGAACAGCGTCTCGATGAGCGTTTTGCGCTCCCCGTCCGACATTGCGCCGAGGCCGCGCCGATCCCACGTCTCGCCGTCACATTCGGCAACGAAAGTACTCATGTCGGGGGCATAGGCGTAATAGTGGCCGACAAACCGGCCTTGTGGCGTGTCCTTGAACACCAGGGCGTTCGGCTTCAATGCTTTGGCGACGCCGTACCAAGCGAAACGGTTGTTGAGCAGGCGCGTGCGGATACCAAAAGCCTCCGGATGCAGCGCACGCACGGCCGAATTAGCGCCGTCGGCGCCGACGACCAAGTCGAACGCATCGAGGTCCGCGGCCGTCTGAATGCGGCGCTCGTGCAGCACTGGTATCTCAACCGCGCGACAAAGCTCCTCAAGCACCCGCAGCAGAGTCAACCGCGCGATGGCACCGCCCTTGTGCGCGTATTTGAGCAAGATGCGCTTGCCGTTGAGGTCGATCGCCTGCTCGTCGTTGAACACCATGCAGGCGGCGAGGCGATCATGCACGTCGGCGTCGGCATTGCGAAGCCGGTCGCGCGCGGGCCCAGCGAGCGTCACGCCAAAGCCGTATGTCGCCGCTTCCGGATTTTGCTCGAAGACGAGGATCTCGTGCTCCGGCTGGCGCCGTTTCAACAGGCGGGCGAAGAAAAGGCCGGCCGGCCCCCCTCCCACCACTGCGACTTTCATGGAACGAACCTTCTTGATTGTACATGGCGATCAGGCGACCGCCGCGAACTCCTGATGGATCGGAATGCCGAGCGCGCGAATCATGGTCTTGGCCGTGCATTCCGCAGTCGAGGTCACGGGCAGCCCGGTCTTGCGACGGGCCGCATCGAGCACCGAAAGGGACGGCATCTGTACGCAAGCGGAGAGCACGATCGCATCGGCGCGCGCTGTGTCTAGCTCATCGAGCACGGATAAGAGCCGCTCGCCGGGGATACGGCCGACCTCCTGGTTGTCGGCGACGGAGAAGTTGCGGAAGTCGGTCACGGCGATGCCCTCGTGCTCGAGATATTGGACGACGAGCGCCGCGAGCGCGTCAGTATAGGGCATCAGCAAAGCGACCTTGCGATAGCCGGCCAGCTTGAGCTCGGACACCAGCGCGCCAGCCGAAGTGACGACGGGAAAGGGGCGCCCCTCCTCGGCCGCGATGCGCGCCAACGTCGATTCGGATGTGCGATGGTAACCAAGCCCCATCGCCATAATGGCAACCAGACAGGCGTAGCCAACAACGTCTATCGGCGCATCGGCGAGCTCACGCGCGCAGCGGTGCGAATCGGCGTCCATGGCCGCGAGTTCTTCCTTCTTCACGTGCTTCATACGCATGCGCGACGCGTGAAAAGTGAAGGTGATGCCACCGCGTTGCGCCGCGAAGCGCTGCATGAACAACGGGACCTCGGTCTCCATAGTTGTGTTCGAACTGGGGACGATCTGTCCGATCCGGTAGATCGCGTTCATTGCATTCAGGCTCCCTGGCGCAAGCATCGTCGACGCGAGCGTCGCACACCACTCTTATTCAGAATCGTCAAATTTTTGACGATTTAGACTAAAGACTACGGTCGCACCTCGTCAAGCCCGGTGCACCGACGGCGAAGACTTCCGCAAAAACGCAACCAACGGCCGCTGGCCTTCGCCGCCGCGCCGGTCAGAGCGACTTGTTAGTGCCAATCACCACGACTTCATCGATGTTGAAGGACTTGATTTCGCCGTCGAGACCGCCAGTGAACATCCCGAACCAGAGCGCGGGTTTCATCTTCATTTCCCGGCGGTTAAACACAACCTCGCCGTCCCACTCGACCTTGTAATAACCTTTTTCACCGCCGCTCACGCGGCACTGCGGTTTCTTACGGGCCGCCTCCACGATGGGCAGAAATTCGGGAACGTCGACGACATAGATGACCGGCATTGCACTAGCTCCCTACAGATTTGATGCTAGTATCAATTATTTGACGATATAGCAAGTCCGTTCGCCGGCGACTCGACGCCACCTGCGCACTAGCGCGCGCCCGGACGCGCCGAAGCTGGAACTGGCCGGCAAATATCTGTACACGAGGGGCATTCGGTGTGAGACAGGCAACGGCACCCATGGCAAAGACGAACAAAAAGATCAGAGGCAAGAACGACGAAGACGCCGAGCCAGGCAAGGACCGCCGCAAGGCGCTGGTCGAGCGGCAGATGATGGAGAAGGCTTGCGCGCTCTTTGCCGAGAAGGGCTATGCCGGCACGAGCCTCACCGATATCGCCGATGCTGTCGGACTCACGCGAGGCGCCGTCTACTACTATTTCAAAAATAAGGAAGCGCTGCTGGAAGCGATCGTCGAGGAAGTGACGCTCAGGCCGCTGCACGAGATCACCACGTGGCGCGCCAGCGCTCCCGAAGCGCCGGCCGAGCGCCTGCGCGACTTCATCCGCATGCGCGTCCTCGGCGTGCTGCAACGACCGCTCCAGATGCGCATGATCGAGGTAACCGAGGCGGCTTTGCCGCCCGACTTGCTCGCGCGCCACACCGCGGCCAAACGCAACATCTTGTCAGAGTATCGTTCGCTGGTCAGCGATGGCATCCTCAGTGGCGACTTCCGACCGGTGGACGACCGCATCGCCGCGCTTGGCCTCATCGGCATGGTGAACTGGACGACTTACTGGTTCGTCGAAGGACGCAAGGACAACGCCGAGGAAATCGCCAAGCAGATCGCCGACATGGCGGTGCAGTCGGTGGCGGTGGACAAGAGCCGCCGTCAGCGGTTCGCCAATCCACGGGTCGCACTCGACACTTTGCGCGAGGACATCGAGCACTTCGCCAAGCTCCTAGACGGCGGCAAGCGGGGCTAGCGCCTCCCCACATCTGCAAGGCCGTAACTAACTCCCTGAAATCATCGAACGAGCCCATCCGACTCGCAAACGGCGGACAGCTCCAATGTGAGAAGGCAATGACGGCCCAATTAACCGTTGACGCGTATCATAGCAAAGTCGGCCAGGAAGTGGGCCTGTCGTCCTGGCGACTGATCGACCAGCCACTTATCGACGGATTTGCCGCGGTCACGCACGATCACCAATACATCCATGTCGATCCAGCGCGCGCGGCGACCACGCCGTTCGGCTGCACCATCGCACATG
>JANLJK010000110.1 GCA_029255525.1 Pseudolabrys sp. | reverse complement strand
GCGCGCTCTCGACGCGTCGGGCGACATCGTGGCGGCGAACTTCCCGGTGTTCAGCGTGTCGGAAGGCGACAAGGTCACGCTCAAGGCGGATCGCGGCAACGACAATGTGCTGCGCGTCGTGATGCGTGGCGACGTCTATGACGGCCGCGGCTTCGTCAAGTCGTCGATGGCGAACACCTCCGACAAGAGCAAAGGCAAGTCGACCGACGTCGACCTCGACATCAAGATCGGCATCGTTGCCGGCCACAACGGCGAGACTCTGCGCGGCCTCGACCTCAAGCTGGCGCGCCGCAACGGCAACATTCGCAGCTTCTCGATGAGCTCGAAGATCGGCCGCGATACGCCGCTGATCGGGGACTTGCGCCTGCGCGCGCGCGACAATCATCAGGTCATTTATCTGGAGACCGACGACGCGGGCGCGCTGTTCCGCTTCACCGACATGTATCCGCGTATGTTCGGCGGCCAGATGTGGGTGGCCATGGATCCGCCGACGCAGGACCAGTCGCCGCAGGTCGGTACCTTGTTCATCCGCAGCTTCGTTGTGCGCGGCGAACCGGCGCTCGAGCGCGTTGTATCGAATGCGCCGGGTGGCGCGGGCAAGGGCGCGGTCGAATTCAGCGAGATGCGCGCCGAGTTCATACGTTCGCCGGGCAAGATGTCGATCCGCGACGGCATCGTGCGCGGACCTTTGGTCGGCGCCACGGTCGAAGGCAACATCGATTACGTGCGCGACAACGTCTATCTGAGCGGCACCTTCGTGCCGTTCTACGGGCTGAACAATATGTTCGGGCAGATCCCGATCGTCGGCCTGTTCCTCGGCGGCGGCAGCAACGAAGGCCTGGTCGGCATCACCTATGAGGCGACCGGCCCGCCGGGCGCGCCGCGCATCATGGTCAATCCGGTGACGGCCATCGCGCCGGGCCTGTTGCGCAAGTTCATCCCATCGCCGGGGAGCTTCGACCGCAATTTCGTGCCGCTGTCGCGGTGAGGGTGCGGGCCGTCCCCTGAGGAGCGGGCGTGCGGCTTTTCCTCCGCTGCATCCAACCAAATATTTTCAGGCGCGCGGTCATCGCGACCAATTTTCTGCAGTTGTTGGCTGCCGTCATTTGCATTTTTCTGTGGCCGCCAACACGGTTCCCTCGTGGGGCGGCCATAGAGCCCCCGGCTTTCCCACGCAAAAAGCCCCGGATTTCGGTCCGGGGCTTTTATGTATTCGAGTCCTGCGTCGGTTATGGAGCGGCGAAGATCTCGCGGATGAATCCGTCCGGATCACGCCAGAATTCGCGCAGCATGCGGAAATGCTCGGTGTCGCGCACTCGGACGGGCTCCAGGCCGCCCGGCGACAGTTGCAGCAGGCGCGCGCCCGGATAGGCCATCAACAGCGGCGCATGCGTGGCCATGACGACTTGGCAGATGCGTGAGCGGTCCATCGCATGCAGGAGCTTCAGGAAGTCGACCTGCCGCGACGGCGAGAGGGCCGACTCCGGTTCGTCGAAAATGAACAGCCCCTGCCGTTGGCAGCGCTCCTCGAAAAAGCGCAGGAAGCCTTCGCCATGTGAGTGCGATAGGAAATCCGGCGGCCGACCGCCGCTCGTCAGCGCCGCCTCGTCGAGATAGCGCGCCACAGTGAAGAAGCTTTCGGCGCGAAAGAACCAGCCATTGGTGATCTTCGGCAGCCAGCTCGCGCGCAGTGCCGTGGCCAGCGCGCCGCCCATTCTCTCCAGCGCCTGCGAATGGTCGACCGGCCGATAGCCCTTGCCGCCACCGGCTTCGTCGTAGCCCGCGAGCGCAGCGATACCTTCCAGCAACGTCGATTTGCCGCTGCCGTTCTCGCCGACGATGATGGTGATCGGTTGCTCGAACGAGAGTTCGAAGCCGCCGCGCAAGAAGGGCAGGCAGAAAGGATAAGCCTCTGCATCGGCCACGCGCGTCTCGTCGAGCCAGACGCGCTTGAGATAGGGAGCCGGCAGATTGATCGTGCGATTGCGAGCGGGCATGGCCCGCGAGCGTATAGCACCCCGCACGCCGGCGGAAGCCGTCGGCGCCGGTTCTGTTACACCGGCTTCAAGAGCACGTGCTTCTTCTTGCCGAGCGAGAGCTTGATCACGCCTTCGCGCGTCAGCTCTTTCGACGTCAGCGTCATCTTGTCGTCGGTGACGGTGGCGTCGTTGACCTTCAGCCCGCCGGCCTTGATCTGGCGACGGGCGTCGCCATTCGATGAGACGAGGCCGGTTTTTTCCGCGAAGGCGACGAGGACGCCGACGCCTTGCTCCAGATCGGCACGCGCGATCTCGATGGTCGGCAGGTTCTCCGCATGCGCCCCTTCCTCGAAGGTCTTGCGCGCCGTTTCGGCCGCTTCGTCGGCCGCAGCGCGGCCGTGCATCAGCGCAGTCGCCTCGGTGGCGAGGATTTTCTTGGCCTCGTTGATCTCATTGCCCTGCAAGGCGTCGAGCCGCGCGATCTCCGACAGCGGCATGGTGGTGAAAAGCTTGAGGAAGCGCGTGACGTCGCCATCCTCGGTGTTGCGCCAGAACTGCCAGTAGCCGTAAGGCGCCAGCAGATCGGCGTTGAGCCACACCGCGCCGGCGGCGGTCTTGCCCATCTTGGCGCCGGAGGCGGTGGTGATCAGCGGCGCGGTGAGCGCGAAAAGATGCGCGTTATTGAGGCGGCGGCCGAGATCGATGCCGTTGACGATGTTGCCCCACTGGTCCGAGCCGCCCATTTGCAGCGCGCAGTCGTAGCGCTTGTTCAGCTCGACGAAGTCGTAAGCCTGGAGGATCATGTAGTTGAATTCCAGGAACGACAATTCGTGCTGCCGCTCGAGCCGCAGCTTGACGCTGTCGAAAGACAGCATCCGGTTCACGGAGAAGTGTCGGCCAACATCGCGCAGGAAGTCGATGTAGTTGAGCGTGTTCAGCCAGTCGGCATTGTTGGCCATGATGGCGTTGCCGCCATCGCTCTCGAATTTGAGAAACTTCGAGAAGGTCTTCCTGATCGAGGCGAGGTTCTCGTTGATGACCTCCTCGGTCAGCACCTTGCGGCTCTCGTCCTTGCCGGACGGATCGCCGACGCGCGTCGTGCCGCCGCCCATCAGCGCGATCGGCCGGTGGCCGGTCTGCTGGAGCCAGTAGAGCATCATGGTCGGCAACAGGTGGCCGATATGCAGCGAGGCGGCGGTGCAGTCATAGCCGATATAGGCGGTGAGCGTCCCGTCCTTGGCACGGGCATCCAGGGCCTCCGGCTCGGAGACCTGGTGGATGAAGCCGCGTTCGGCAAGAATGTTAAGGAAATCAGACTTATAGGCGCTCATTGGACTTATCTCGGCAGGCGGGTCGCATCCCTCGGGCGGGTGGTGTAACAGGTCCGGCGTCGGATTCAACAAGGGGTAGGTCGGTTGGCTGGGGTGGTGCGGGCGATCGGGCTGATGAGCGGCACCTCGCTCGACGGCGTCGATGTGGCCTTGATTGAGACCGACGGAGAGCGGATCGCCGCCTTCGGGCCGGTCGGCTACCGGGCTTACAGCGAGGCTGAGCGCGACTTGTTGCGGGCGGCGCTCGCCGCGGGCGCTACGCTCACCGACCGTTGGGTGCGCCCGGGCGTGCTCAAAGAGGCGGAGGACTTCGTCACCACCGCGCATGCCGAGGCGGTCGAGAGCTTCCTCGCCGAGAACAACATCGCGCGGGGCAGCATAGATATCGTCGGCTTTCACGGCCAGACCGTGATCCATCGGCCTGAGCGCCGGCTCACGGTGCAGATCGGCGACGGCCCGGCGCTGGCGCAGCGTCTCGCGCTGCCGGTCGCCTATGATTTCCGCGCTGCCGATGTCGCGGTGGGCGGGCAGGGGGCGCCATTGGTGCCGGTGTTCCACCAGGCGCTGGCGAAGCAATTGGAGCACCCGCATCCGATCGCCGTGCTCAATGTCGGCGGCGTCGCCAATGTCACCTGGGTCGACGGCGGCGATCCGATCGCCTGCGACACCGGCCCGGGCAATGCGCTGATCGACGATTTCATGCGCGCACGGACCGGCAGCCCATTGGATCGCGACGGCGATCAGGCCGCGCGCGGCAAGGTCGATGAGGGCTTCGTCACGCGCGTGCTCGACCATCCGTTCTTCGATGCGCCGTGCCCGAAGTCGCTCGACCGCAATGCCTTCGCCTTCGCCAGTATCGGCCTGCCGGATTTCTCCGTTGCCGACGGTGCCGCGACCTTGTCGGCGCTCACCGCCGCGTCGGTCGCGCGTGTAGTGCCGCTGCTGCCGGCGCCGCCGAAAGCCTGGATCGTCTGCGGCGGCGGCGCGCGCAATCCGACCTTGATGAAGATGCTGGCGGCGCGTCTGTCGTCGGCGACCGTCGAGACGGCCGATGCGGTCGGCTGGTTGTCGCAATCGATCGAGGCGCAGGCCTTTGCCTATCTGGCGGTGCGTACGCTCAATGATCTGCCGATTACGTTCCCCAAGACCACCGGCATTAATCGGCCGATGGCGGGCGGTGTGGTGGTGCGGCCGTAAGCAGGAGGCCGGCTTGCTCGCGGCTGAGGCAAACGATAACAATCCGCGCCTGTATTAGCCCGGGACAGCGTATGACGGACAATCCTGTAATCATTGCCGGTGGCGGCATTGGCGGCTTGGCAACCGCCCTGACGCTGCACCAGATCGGCGTGCCGTGCGTCGTCTATGAAGCGGTGCGCGAATTGCGCCCGCTTGGCGTCGGCATCAATCTGCAGCCCAATGCGGTGCGAGAGCTTTATGACCTCGGCATCACGCAGGCCGATCTCGACAAAGTCGGTGTGCCTGCGCGCGAATGGGCGCTTGTCGGGCTCAATGGCAACGACATCTATTCGGAGCCGCGTGGGCTGCTCGCTGGCTACAAGTGGCCGCAATACGCGGTGCATCGCGGTCAGTTGCTGATGATGCTTCACCGCAAGGTGGTCGAGCGTATCGGGCCTGATGCGGTGCGGCTCGGCAGCCGCGTGACCGGCTATCGCAAGCATGTCGATGGCGGCGTGAGCGCACTCATCGAACACGCCGACGGCTCGACCTCAGAGGCGAGGGGAAGCCTGCTTATCGGCGCCGACGGTATTCACTCGGCCATTCGCGCGCAGATGCATCCGTCGCAGCCGCCGATCCATTGGGGCGGCGCGATCATGTGGCGCGGCACCACCTGGGCGAAGCCGATCCGCACCGGCGCGTCCTTCGTCGGCCTCGGCACGCATCGTCAGCGCATGGTGTTCTATCCCATCTCGCGCCCGGATCCGCGGACGGGCCTGGCGATGATCAACTGGATCGCCGAGGTCACGATGGACAATGCCGAGGGCTGGAAACAGAGCGGCTGGTTCCGCGAGGTGCGCATCGAGGACTTTGTCCATCACTTCGACGGCTGGGTGTGGGATTGGCTCGACGTGCCGGCCTTCATCCGCGGCGCCGACATGGCCTTTGAAAATCCGATGATCGATCGCGATCCGGTGTCGACATGGCGGGATGGGCCGGTTGCCCTGATGGGCGATGCGGCGCACGCGATGTATCCGACCGGCTCCAATGGCGCGAGCCAGGCCATTGTCGATGCGCGCGTGCTGGGCGCTGCCATGGTCGAGCACGGCGTCACGCCGCGGGCGCTGGCCGCTTACGACGACAGGCTGTGCGGGCCGATCTCGCAGGTCATCCTGCGCAATCGCGGGGCGGGACCCTTTGGGCTCTTGAATATCGTCGATGAACGCTGCGGCGGCACATTCGACAACATCGATGATGTCATCTCGGCGCAGGAGCGCACCGAGTTCATGGCCGGTTACCGCGCCGCCGCGGGTTTTGCCGTCGAACAGCTTAACAAGGCGCCGCCGACGATTCCGCAGGGCGCACGCAACGCCATGGCGCTGGCGTAAAAAAAGCCGCGTGCGATCGCACGCGGCTTCGATTTCCGATTAAAGGCGCTTACGCCGCGGGCTTCCGCTCGGGGGCTTTCAGGCGCTTGTCGAGATACTGGCTGATCGAGGTCAAAAGCGGCTCGACCTTGCCGTCGAAGAAGTGGTTGGCGCCTTGCAGCACCTTCTGCTCGATGACGATGCCCTTCTGCGTCTTGAGCTTCTCGACCAGCGTGTTGACGTCCTTGTGCGGGACGACCGCGTCCTTGTCGCCGTGAATGATCAGGCCGGAGGACGGGCAGGGCGCCAGGAACGAGAAGTCGTAAAGGTTGGCAGGAGGGGCGATCGAGATGAAGCCTTCGATCTCCGGGCGGCGCATCAGGAGCTGCATGCCGATCCAGGCGCCGAAGGAGAAGCCGGCGATCCAGCAGCTCTTGGCTTCCGGGTTGATGGTCTGCGCCCAGTCGAGCGCTGCGGCCGCGTCCGACAGTTCGCCGGTGCCGTGGTCGAAGGAGCCCTGGCTGCGGCCGACGCCGCGGAAGTTGAAGCGCAGGGCCGAGAAGCCGCGGTGCACGAACTGATAGTAGAGCTGGTAGATGATCTGGTGGTTCATCGTACCGCCGAACTGCGGGTGCGGGTGCAGCACGATGGCGATCGGCGCGTTCTTCTGACGCGCCGGATGATACCGGCCCTCGATACGTCCGGCGGGACCGGTGAAGATGACCTCAGGCATTGCGATCGACCTCGAAACTAGCTGCCGCAATAGATAATTACGGCGTCCGATTTGCACCACGTCCGGCAACGGTTTGAGCCGGACAACAGATTAGAATTATTCTAATTATATGATTTCCACTGTTCACCGTCGCAACAGGGGCTATAAGCTGCCCGGATGTGAACGGAACGGCTTCTACCATGAAGCTCAGGGCAAAAAGCAAGCTTTTTGCGGGACCTAGCGGCCAAAAGGTACTTGGATAGTGACGGCGGCAACGAACGACCGGGCCTATTTCGACTGGAACGCGACCGCACCTTTGCGTCCGCAGGCCGGTACCGTCATGCGCGCCGCTCTCGGCCGTCCCGGCAACGCCTCCTCGGTCCATGCCGAAGGCCGAGCGGCACGGGGGCTCCTGGAGCAGGCCCGCGCCCAGGTGGCCGCTTTGGTCGGCGCCGAGGCCAAGAACGTCACTTTCACCAGCGGCGCCACCGAGGCCAATGCCCTGGCCCTCACCCCGGCTTTGGAGGTCGGCGGCCGCAAGGAGCCGCGCGACCGGCTGTTCGTCTCGGCCGTCGAGCACCCCTCGGTGCTGGCCGGCGGCCGTTTCGATCGCATCGAGACTGTGCCGGTCGACCACGATGGCCTCGTTGATCTTACGGCGCTCGCCGCCGAGCTGGCGCAAGCCGAGCGGCCGCTGGTGTCGGTCATGCTGGCCAATAACGAGACCGGCGTCATTCAGCCGATCCGCGCGATCGCCGACATCGTCCACGCCGCTAATGGCCTCCTGCATGTCGACGCCGTACAGGGCGTCGGCCGCATCGATTGCGACATGGCGGCACTCGACGCCGATCTCCTGAGCCTGTCGTCGCACAAGCTCGGCGGGCCGCAGGGCGCGGGCGCGCTCATCCGCCGGGGCGACATCCACATTGCCGCCCCCCTGATCCGGGGTGGTGGCCAGGAGCGGGGCCTTCGCGCCGGCACCGAAAACATCGCCGCCATTGCCGGCTTTGGTGCCGCCGCCGAGGCCGCCCGTCTGGCGCGGGA
>JANLJK010000109.1 GCA_029255525.1 Pseudolabrys sp. | reverse complement strand
CCCCCGCCGCCGCCGGTGGCCTGCCTTGGTCCGCAAGCGCTGGTGTGTGCCGACAAGGGCGGCCAGAAGTTCACCTACTTCAACACCTGCTACGCGATCAAGGACGGTGCCAAGGTCATTGGACCGGGCCCGTGCAAGCAGAAGGTCGTGAAAGCCAAGAAGAAGAAAGCCAAGAAGGCGAAGAAATAACCGGCGCTTTGTTGCGTCGCAAAAAAAATGAGGGCCGCTGCTCCCGCAGCGGCCCTTTCAGTTGGTGCGCTTCGCCTTTTGACAGGCGTTACTTCCCCAGATTGGGGAACGGATAGAACTCCGCCAACTGCTCCTTGGTCATCGGCCTGTCGAGGACTTTGTTGGTCACCGCATCGCGCATGATGCCGTCGACATCGGACAGCTCATTGACCTGCAGCGCCGCGCGCGGATGCGATTCCGGCAGTGCCTTCTTGATGATCTCGACCGGCACCTTCATCTTCTCAGCATAAATCGCGACCGCCTTCGGGTCGCTGTACATCCACTCGATCGCCTCGCGATAACCTTTCATGAAACGCTCGATGACGTCCTTCTTGTCCTTGAGCACATTGGCGTTGACGATCTGGACGCGCACCGTCTGATTGCGCGTCGAGGGCACCGCGCTGCCGCGCGTCAGAACGCGGATCTTGCCCTCCTCGATCTCCTTTAAGCCGAACGGTGGCGAGGCCCAGCCGATATCGATCTGCCCCGACATCACCAGCGTGAGCGTTGCCGGTGGGCCGCCGGTCGCCGTGGGCTTCGCCTTCGAGCCGAGTTCCCTGCCGAAGCCGATCACCAGGCTGTTGGTCGACGAGCCGTTGGTCGAATAGGCGATGGTCTGGCTCCCGGTCGTGTCGGCGAGCGTCTTGATCGGCGAATCCGCCTTCACATACCAGTAGAGATCGTTGCTGCCGGTGAAGGCCGGCGCGAGCATGCGCACCGGCGCGCCGCGCACGAAGGCGCGCATCGCCCCGGACGTCCCCATGCCGATGCCGATATCGGCTGAGCCCGAAATCACCGCCTGCAAAGTTTCGCCGGCGCCATTGGTGCCGAAGTTCTCCAGCACGATGCCATGCTTCTTGAAGATGCCGGCTTCCTGCCCGATCAGCGTCATCTGGTTTTCCCAGGTAGTGAGCTGGCCGACCGCGATCTTCAGCGTGTCGTCGGCCTGGGCGGGTGCCGCTAAGGCGGCGGCGATAAGAGCGGCGACGGTCCGGCGCATAGGTCAATCTCCTATCCCTTTGACCCAAGCGCCATACGCAACACGGCCGGCCTCCGTCAAGAGGCCGGCCGCATGCTGCGTTGCGATAATGACGTTATTTCTTCCGCGGCGGCGTAACGATGAGTTCGGTGAGCTGCTCCTTGGTGAGCGGCTTGTCGAGGAACTTGAGCTTCACCGCGTCGCGCACCGCGCCGTCGAGATCGGCGAAGGTGTCGGTCTGCAAGGTCTCCTTCGGCTGGAACTTGGCCATCGATTCCTTCAGAAGCTCGACCGAACGGCTCATCTTTTTGGCGTACATCTCGACCGCCTTCGGGTCCGAATACATCCAGTCGACCGACTCGCGATAGGCGTCCACAAAACGCAAGATGGCATCGCGCTTGGTGTTCCAGGCGTTCAGGTTGACGATCAGCGTGCGCACCGTCTGCCCGCGCAGCGACGGCACCTCGCTGCCACGCACGAGGATGCGGATTTTGCCGTCCTTGATCTCCTGCAAGCCGAAGGGCGGCGCCGCCCAGCCGATATCCACCTGCCCCGACATCACGGCGGTGAGCGTCGCCGGCGGCCCGCCGGTCGCTACCGGTTTCGCCTTAGAGCCAAGCTCTTCGCCGAAGGCGACGACGATGTTGTTCGAACTCGAGCCGTTGGTCGAATAGGCGATGGTGTTCGACGGCGTGGCATCCTTAAGCGTCTTGAGCGGAGAATCCGCCTTTACATACCAGTACAGATCGCCGGTGCCGGTGAAGGCCGGCGCCAGGATGCGCACCGGCGCGCCCTTCGAGAAAGCGCGCATGACGCCGGCCGCACCGACGCCGTGGCCGATATCGGCCGAGCCCGAAATCACCGCTTGGATCGTCTCGCCCGCGCCCGCGGTGCCGACATTCTCGAGCACGAGGCCGTGCTTCTTGAAGATGCCGGCATCCTGGCCGAGCGTCGGCTGCTGATTCTCCCAATTGTTGATTTGGCCGATCGCCACCTTGAGCGTGTCCTCGGCCGTGGCCGGATGGATCAGCGCCAGTGGCATCATCAGCCCGAGCGCAGCCGTCAGCGTCTTGAACGCTTTCATGTGAAGTCCTCCCTTGTATTTTCTAATCGTTGAGCGCCCCCAGGCGGTGGCATTGAACACCGGTCACCGCCCAGGGGGAAAGCGTAAATTAGCGGCGCTTGCCTTTCGTCTTGCGCGCGGGCGTCTTCGCTACCGATTTCTTGGCCACCGCCGACTTGGCACGCGCGGCGCTCTTCACCGCCGGCAGCCCGCCGCCGGCTTTCGTCACACGCATCTCCCAGTATTCCCAGGCCCGCACGAGGCCCGTGGTTTTGGTTGCGATCGAGCCGGAGATCTCGGTTTCGCCGGGTGAAAGGAAATCGAGTTTGCCACCGATCGCCAACGCCTGAGCCTGATAGGCGGCATTGCGGTCCGAGTAGATCGTGCGGAAGACGCAATCACGGACGTTGACGCCGACGGCGGTCACGCCATGGCGCTTCATCAGCACCATCGACGCCTGACCGAGCGCGCGGGCCAGCGAGGCGCCCTCCGCCGGCTTGACGACCAGCATGTTCGTGTCGCCGAACTCGTCATGTTGGTCCCAGACCGGCGGCTTAATGCCGCCGACGGCGCCGAGATGAAAGACCGGCACGTAGTCGGTGCCGGTGGCGAGCAGCGGCATGAAGGCCGGCGAATGGTGATGGCAGACCGACATGACATCCGGCCGCGCCTTGTAGATCTCGCCGTGGATGACGCGCTCGGAATACTGCGTCACGGAGGGCTCGCGGACCGGCCGCGAATCCAGGTCGTATTCGATGAAATCCTCCGGCGACACCAGTTGCGGCGCACGCGACCGCGAGAGGAAATAGCGGTTCGGATTGTCGGGATGGCGCATACTAACATGCCCGAAAGCATCGAGAACGCCTTCATTGGCGACAATGCGATTGGCGAGCGCAAGCTCGCGACGGGCTTCGATCAGGTTGGTCACTGGCGTTTCCTCTGCTTCTGGCGCGGAACGAATGGCGAGTCTGTCAGCATACTGAGCATTATGCCGGTAGGAGGACGCCTTCAAGCCCGTCCGCGCAACGTAGCCGCCCCTGCGCGCAGCGCAGTCACGAAACGTTGCGCCAATGGCGAGAGCGGAAGGTTCCGGCGCGTGCGCAATACGATCTCACGGGCGAAATGCGGCTTACGCAAAGGCACCCCGGCCAATTGACCGGCCGCCAGCTCCTGCTTCATCAGCGTCGGCGAGGAAATCGTCACGCTATCGGTCCCCATGACCAGCGCGCGCAAGGCCAGAAACGAGTTCGTGGTCACATAGCTTGCCGGCCAGGACACATTCTCCGCGGCGAACAGCGCCTCTATGTGACGCCACATGGCGGTGTGCGGATTTGGCATCACCCATGGAAGGCCTTCCAACTCCTTCAGGCTCACGCTCTTGCGGCGGGCCAAGGGATGCCGCCGCCGCACCAGAACAACGGAGCGATCCCGTAGAAGCGTTTCCCGCACCACATCGGGTGGATCGCTTTGCGGTCCCGCCGGACTGACCACGACATCGAACTCGCCCGTGCGCAGCCCATGCATAAGCTGATCGTCGGGGCGCTCAAAAATCTGCACCTGGAGGTTGGCGCCCTTTCGGCTCACCTGGGCAACGGCATTGGGCACCAGCTCGGCACAAGCGAGCGGCGACGCTCCGACCGATAAGAGCCCTTCCAGCCCTTGCTTCTTGAGCCGCACATCGTCGGCGGCCCGATCGAGCAAAGACGTCAACGCCTGCGCATGCAGAACCAGCAGCCGGCCGTAATCGGTCAAAGCCGCGCCGCTGCGGCTGCGCTCGAGCACCTTGACGCCGATCGCCTTTTCGAGCTGCGCCATGCTGCTCGACAAAGCCGGCTGCGATACGCGGCGCGCCGCGGCGGCTTTCGTGAATGAGCCGGCGTCGGCAATGCTGAGCAGTTCGACCAAGCGCTTGGGATCGAGAGGCATAAGCTCAATTTATGGCAAGCCGCATTGTTCGTATTGGACATGATTGCCAGTCCATCGTCAATTTGACGGCAAGGGCGGCCTCTGACCGTCCACTCAACGACGAAACAGGGAGTGCCAAGGATGAGCGCGCGTAAAGTCTATCTTGTCGGCAGCGTGCCGATGGCGGATGCCGCGACGGTCTTCGAGACGGTGAGCGCGGCGCTGGGGCCCTCTTTATTGACCCTGCCCGACGGCGAGACCGGCGAACGGATCGACTGGATCACCTGGCTCGAGCCGGTGTTCAGGGACAATCCGGCCTTCGAACTCTCGACGGAGACCTTCCAATTACACGGTCTTGCGGCGAAACATCGCCGCTATCAGCTCAAGCCCGGGAAATCGATCAAAGACGTGACGTTCGACAACCTCTTTTACGCCGACGTGGCCAAACGGTCCTACGCCACCTTCGCGGCGCTCAAGCGCGCGAGCAAGATTCCAGCGCATGTGAAATTCCAAGTCGATCTCGTCCCGGCGCATTCGGTGATCTGGCTGTTCGTACAAGAGGATCTGCAACGCGCCATCGACCCAATTTATAACGATGCGGTATTGCGCGAGATAGACAAGATCGCCGCCGCGATTCCGCACGAGGAGTTGGCCATTCAGTTCGATATCGCCTCGGCCGTCTTCGCCCGGCTCGAACGCGATCAAGCGACCCCCTACGGCAAGACGAAAGAGGAGATGCAGGCAACGTTCTCGTCGATCGTCATTCGCCTGGCCGAACACGTGCCGGCGGACATCGATCTCCTCTTCCACTTTTGCTACGGCGATGCAGGTCATCGCCATGTCGTCGAACCGACCGACATGGGCGACATGGTGGATTACGCGAACCGCTTGACGGGACAGCTCAAGCGTCCGATTACGCAAATTCATATGCCGGTACCGCGCGACCGTTCCGACGCTGCCTACTTCGTGCCGTTACGCCGCCTGAAGCTCGATCCGCGGACACGTCTTTGTCTCGGCTTGGTGCACTACACCGACGGCCTCGACGGCACACGCAAACGCCTCGAAACAGCGCAGCAATTCGTGTCCGACTTCGCGATCGCCACCGAATGTGGCTTCGGCCGCCGCGATCCCACGTCGATACCGGAGTTGCTGCGCCTCCATGCCGAGGCAGCCAAGCTCGTCTGATCGTCACGACCCCACAGCGACAACGTCGTCATGCTGTCCCGCATAACAGGACACAAATTGACGAAGCGAGATCAAGACCGGGGTGAAACGACGTCATGCACGCTTGACAGACGCTCTCGATTGGAGAGGCTTCATGTCACCATGAACGCGCCTGCACAAATCGTTGTCGAAAACGTCAACCACATGTACCGGCCGCCGGTCGGACGCGAGGTGCTTGCGCTCGACCAAGTATCGCTCGACGTCGCCAACCGCGAATTCATTGCCCTGCTGGGCCCGTCCGGATGCGGCAAGTCGACGCTGCTTTACAAGATCGGCGGTTTTCTGCCGGTCGAAACCGGCTCGATCACGGTCGACGGCAAGAAGGTGGCCGGCCCGGGCCCCGACCGCGGCATCGTCTTCCAGCATTTCGCGCTGTTCCCGTGGAAGACCGTGCGCGGCAACATCCTGTACGGCCTCGAACGCCAGCGCATGCCGAAGGCCGAACGCGAGCAGCGCGCGCAGGCCTTCATTGATCTCGTCGGCCTCTCCGGTTTTGAGGATAGCTACCCGTCGCAACTGTCCGGCGGCATGAAGCAGCGTACGGCGATCGCGCGCACCCTCGCCTTCGATCCGAAGATCCTGCTGATGGACGAGCCGTTCGGCGCGCTCGATGCGCAGACGCGCGGGCTCATGCAGCGCGAATTGCTGGCCATCTGGCAGCGTACGCCGAAGACCGTGATCTTCGTCACCCACGACGTGCAGGAAGCGGTCTTTCTCGCCGACCGCGTCGCGGTGATGTCGGCGCGGCCGGGCCGCATCAAGACCATCGTCGATACCAAGTTCGACAAGAATGATCCCGACATCTTCAAGAACAAATTCTTCGTCGAGAAGGTCGACGAAATCTGGAACCTGGTGCGCGACGAGGCGATCAAGGCGCAGGGGAAGAAGGGGTGAACGCCCTCATCCGCTACAGTCCGCTGTTGCTGATCGCCGTCGCCTGGGAGGCGGCGTCGCGGCTGCAT
Organism: Pseudolabrys sp.; assembly: GCA_029255525.1. Lineage (GTDB taxonomy): Bacteria > Pseudomonadota > Alphaproteobacteria > Rhizobiales > Xanthobacteraceae > Pseudolabrys. Next base: position 1,330 of record JANLJK010000109.1, on the reverse strand, counting down.
CTCGTGTCGGAACTGGCGCTGCCGCCTTTGTCCGACGTCATTCTCGCCTGGATCGACATGATCAAGGACGGCGAGTTGATCACCAATGGCATCACCTCGATCTATCGCGCCTTCGCCGGCCTGGCGCTCGCCGTCGTGATCGGCGGCGCGCTCGGTATCGCCATGGCCTGGTCGCGGCCGGTCAACATCCTGATCGCGCCGATCGTCGAGATTTTCTATCCGCTGCCGAAATCGGCGCTCATCCCGGTCACCGTCATCTGGCTCGGCTTCGGCGACGGCTCCAAAATCCTGCTGATCTTCCTCGGCTGCATGCTGCCGGTGACCATCGGCGCCTTCAACGGCGCGCGCGCCAGCGAGCAGGTCCTGGTCTGGTCGGCGCGCAGTATGGGCGCGAGCCGCCTGCGCATGCTGTGGGACGTGGTGCTGCCGAGCGCCATGCCCGAACTGCTCAACGGCGTGCGCACGGCGCTCGCTTTGTCCTTCATCCTGCTGGTGTCGTCGGAACTGATCGTGGCGCAGAAGGGCTTCGGCTATCTGATCGGCTCCCTCGGCGCCAACGGCACCTACGACGCCATGTACGCCGTCGTCTTCACCGTCGCCTTCCTCGGCTTCGCCGCCGACCGCGTCTATCTGCTCGTCACCAAGCGGGTGCTGGCATGGCGAGCCTAGACCAGACGCGCAACGAGACGGTGAACGGCTTTCCGGAGAAAGCCGCGCGCGTGACGGTCCGCCTGCTGTGGGGCTTTGCACGCATCTTCTCGATCCTGGTGCTGCTCGTCGCCTGGGAATGGCTGGCACGAAGCGGCACCTTCACGCCGTTCCAGCTGCCGGCGCTGAGCAAAGTGCTGGAGCGCATCTGGAGCGATGCGCTGTCGGGCGACCTCGCGATCAACACCGCGGTGACGCTTTATCGCGCGATGGCAGGCTTCCTGATCGCCGCGGTCGGCGGCGTCGTGCTTGGCATGGCGATGTCGCGGCTGCGGCTCGCCCGCTGGTTCTTCGACCCGATCGTCTCGGTCGGCTTTCCGATGCCGAAGATCGCCTTCCTGCCGGTGATCATTCTGTGGCTCGGCGTCTATGACGTCTCCAAGATCACCATGATCGTCTTCGACGCCATCTTTCCGGTAGTCGGCGCGACCGTGATCGCCATTCAAGGCGTCGAGAAGGAACTGCTCTGGTCGGCGCGCAACATGGGCGCCAAGGAGCGGGAGATCCTGTGGCAGATCGTGCTGCCGGCCGCGTTGCCACAAATCATCACCGGCCAGCAGGTGGCCTGACCGCTATCGCTGATCGTCGCCGTCGTCACGGAAATGCTGATGGGTGGCTACGG
>JANLJK010000108.1 GCA_029255525.1 Pseudolabrys sp. | reverse complement strand
TTGCGCTTGTTCTTGCCCTTCGGCTCGGCGTCTTCCTCGACGACCGGGGCGAGGATCTTCACGCTGCCGCCGGCCTTCTCGACCGCGGCAACCGCCGACTTCGAGGCGCCGGACACTTCGAAGGCCACCTTGGCCTTGATCTCGCCGTTGCCGAGCAGCCGCACACCGTCCTTGGCGCGGCGCATCAGGCCAGCCTTGACCATGGCTTCGGCGTTGACCGCCGCCTTGGCGTCGAGCAGACCGGCATCGATCGCCGCCTGCACCTTACCGAGATTGATCTCATTGAACTTGAGCGCAAACGGCGTGTTGCGGAAGCCGCGCTTCGGCAGGCGACGATGCAGCGGCATCTGACCGCCTTCGAAGCCCTTGATGCGCACGCCCGAACGCGCGGTCTGACCCTTGCCGCCACGGCCACCGGTCTTGCCCTTGCCGGAGCCGATGCCGCGCCCGATGCGCATGCGCTTCTTGCGCGCACCCGCATTGTCGGCGATCTGGTTCAGTTTCATCGTCTTGTCCTCGACCTCACGCCGGAGCGCATCCGGCGACGAATTGAATTACTTCGCCTCGCCGACCACGCGGACGAGGTGCTGCACCTTGCGGATCATGCCGCGGGTCTCCGGCGTATCCGGGAGATCCTTGACGCGGCCGACCTTGTTGAGCCCGAGCCCGACCAAAGTCGCGCGCTGCACGAAATGGCGGCGCAGCGGGCTGCCGTATTGCTCGATCTTGATGGTCTTCGTCTGAGCCATGATCAATTACTCCGCCGTGGCTTCCGCCTCGCCACCTTCGCGGCGACGCGACTGCAGCGTGGATACCTTGAGGTTACGGCGCGCGGCAACCGAACGCGGCGAATCCTGATGCTTGAGCGCATCGAAGGTCGCGCGCACGACGTTATACGGGTTCGACGAGCCGAGCGACTTCGCCACCACGTCCTGCATGCCGAGCGTTTCGAACACAGCGCGCATCGGGCCGCCGGCGATGATGCCAGTGCCGGGAGGCGCCGAGCGCAGGAACACCTTGCCGGCGCCATGGCGGCCGAGCACGTCGTGATGCAGCGTGCGGCCTTCGCGCAGCGCGACGCGGGTCAGCGAGCGCTTGGCACCCTCGGTCGCCTTGCGGATGGCTTCCGGCACTTCGCGCGCCTTGCCATGACCGAAGC
>JANLJK010000107.1 GCA_029255525.1 Pseudolabrys sp. | reverse complement strand
CGCCCGGCTCTTTGTCTCGCCCCGACACCGAGAAGCTGCGCAGGCCTTTGCGCTCGTTGCGGCCGTGGCCGGCGAACCAGGCCGGGCCCTTCTCGATGATGTCGCGGATCCAGAACATCGTCTCGACGTTCTGTTCCAAGGTCGGGCGGCCGAACAAACCGACCTGCGCGACGTAAGGCGGGCGATGGCGCGGCAGGCCGCGCTTGCCTTCGATACTCTCGATCATCGCCGATTCTTCGCCGCAGATGTAAGCGCCGGCGCCGCGGCGCAGGTGCAGCTTGGTGTGCGGCGTGAGACCCGCTTTCTCGATGCGTTCGATTTCGTCGAGCAGCATCAGCCGGATCTCGGGATATTCGTCGCGGATATAGATGTAAGTGTCTTTCGCTTCGACGACCCACGCGGCGATCAGGACGCCTTCGAGGAAGCGGTGCGGATCGCGTTCGAGATAGTGCCGGTCCTTGAAGGTGCCGGGCTCGCCTTCGTCGGCATTCACGGCAAACAGCCGCGGCGCGGGCTCCGAGCGCACCAGCGACCACTTGCGTCCGGTCGGGAAGCCGGCGCCGCCGAGACCGCGCAGGCCCGCGTCGCTGACGAGCTTGATCAGGTCGTCAGCCGTGCGCTTGGCGCCGAGGCAATCCTTCAAGAGCGTATAGCCGCCCTCTTTCTGATAGGTGGCGAAATCGACCGTCGGATGCCAAGCGTGCGCATGCGGCTTCGCCTGCACGGCGACAGCAACGGAGTCCGGCGTCGCGTTGAAGCTCTGCACATGGCCAACGGCGACGGCCGGGGCGTGATCGCAGGCGCCCATGCAGGGCGCGCGCACGACGCGCACATTCGGCCCAAGCTTGCCGGGCAATTCGGCCAGCAGCTTCTCGGCGCCGCGCATGGCGCAGGACAAGGACTCGCAGACGCGCACGGTCACCGGCGCCGGCGATGTCTCACCTTCCTTCACGACATCGAAATGCGCGTAGAAGGTCGCGACCTCATAGACCTCGGTCAGCGCCAGCCGCATCTCGGCGGCGAGCGCGGCGAGATGTGCAGCGGAGAGATGACCGTAGTGGTCTTGGATGAGATGCAGATGCTCGATCAAGAGGTCGCGCCGGCGCGGCCGGTCGGTGAGCAGCGCGCGGACATCGTCCAGCGCCTGCAGATCGACTTGGCGCCCCTTGGGCGTGCGTCTGGGCTTCCGGCGGCCTTGCCGGGTGATATCCGGAGCAGGAATTCCCTTGTCTGGGGCGTTCATTTTTTCCTCCCAGAAGAGAAAAGCCGTTTTGAATCAACCCAAACAAGGGCCGATCATCGATCAATCGATAGGATATATCTATCAAGATAGCTTGTCGGCCATGGTTTTTCCGATTAAACTTGACTTCTTCCGGTACTATTGCGTGTTATTTTTGCGCTTCACGCTTTTTTTGAAATCAAAACATAAATACGCAGACGAGGTACTGGTGATCGATAAGCTGGAATTTTTGCTCGCCCTGGCCCGGGAGAAGCACTTTGGGCACGCGGCGGAAGCCTGCGGCGTCACCCAGCCGACGTTGTCGGCCGGGGTGAAGCAACTCGAGGAAACGTTCGGCGTCCTGCTGGTCAACCGCGGCTCCCGCTTTCAGGGCTTCACGCCGGAAGGCGACCGGGTGCTGGATTGGGCGCGGCGCATCGTCGGCGACAGCCGCGCCATGCGCCAGGAGGTGCACGCCCTCAAGCACGGCCTCGCCGGCCGCCTGCGCCTCGCCGCGATCCCCACCGCGCTGGCCATGGTGGAAACGCTGACCACACCGTTTCGTGCCCGCCATCCGGCGGTGCAGTTCACCGTGCTATCGCGCACCTCGACCGAGATTCTGGCGCTCTTGGAGAACCTCGAGATCGACGCCGGCCTGACCTATCTCGACAACGAGCCGCTCGGCCGCGTCACGGCCGTTCCGCTTTATATGGAGCGCTACCGGCTGCTCGTCGCCGCCGACGCGCCGCTGAGCGACCGCGAGTCGGTCAGTTGGGCCGAGGTGGCGCAGGTGCCGCTCTGCCTGCTGACGCCGGACATGCAGAACCGCCGCATCATCGAGCGCATGCTGCGCGACACCGGCGTCGAGCCGAACATCACGCTCGAATCCGATTCCATGGTGCTGCTCTATTCGCATGTGCGCACCGGCCGCTGGGCGAGCGTCATGCCGGCGCGGCTCGCCACCACGCTCGGCCTCACCGATTCAGACAAGCTGTGCTCAGTCCCGATCGAAGGGCCGGAGGTGACGCACAGCATCGGCCTGGTGGCCCCGGCGCGCGAACCGCTCACGCCGCTGACGGCGGCGCTCGTGACGCAAGCGCGCCGGATTGCGCCGTCGCTGCTCGACTGAACTCCGAACCCGAGTGACGTTGAGCGCAAGCGCGTCGCACCGAGCGTGCACCGCACAATAGTTTCTACATCGCTCCCATGCTGGACGATGTCGGGCGCACGCGAACCGCGCCAATCATGCGCAATCATTGCGGCCGATAGCTTCATCCTATGACCGGTGGGCGACGAGGAGTCCTCCCTTTTCGCCCATCGCACATAAGGCCATGCGGGCAAAAATGCTTCGTTGCGGCTTGCGCGATTTGAACCTACAAATTTCGGGCATGAACTTAGCGGCGTCCAAAGCGAGCGCGCAAACTGCGGCTCGGACACGTAGCGACCCGGCGGGCAAAGCCGGCCGGTCGACCGGCAGCACGGAATTTGCGGCGCTGGCGCAAGCATCGATTCTGGTCATCGACGATGAGCCGGGCATGCGCAACTTTCTCGTTCGCACGCTCGGCCCCCGGTGCAAACGCGTCGACGAAGCGGCCGACACGCAAGAAGCGGCGCGCAAGCTCGACGAGAATCGATTCGACATCGTCATCCTCGACAACATCATGCCGGGCAAGAACGGCGTCGACTGGCTCGCGGAACAACGGGCGATCGGCTTCTTCGCCGATGCCATTCTCATCACCGCTTATGCCGACCTCGACACCGCCATACAGGCGCTACGCGCCGGCGCCGTCGATTTTGTCCTGAAGCCGTTCCGCTCGAACCAAATCCTGAACGCGGTCGCGCGCTGTCTCGATCGCGTCCGGCTACAGCGCGAGAACTACGTTCTCCAGTACGCCTTGCGCGCCTCGTCGGACCATGCGTTGCTGCGCGACAACCTGATCGGCGACTCCGCTGCCATCCGCGGCGTACGAGAGACGATCTCGCGCGTCGCCCCGTTGCCGACATCGATCTTGCTCACCGGAGAATCCGGCACCGGCAAGGAAGTCGCAGCACGCTCGATCCATACGCTATCCGATCGCGCCGACAAACCGTTCGTACCGGTGAACTGCGCGGCAATTCCGCCCGATATGATCGAGGCAGAACTGTTCGGCCACCTCAAAGGGGCGTTCACGGGGGCGGACAGCAGCCGCGATGGTCTCTTTCTCTACGCGCATGGCGGCACGTTGTTCCTCGACGAGATCGGCGAACTGCCACTGCCCTTGCAGAGCAAGTTGCTGCGCGTGCTCGAAGACCGCCGCGTGCGCCCCGTCGGCTCGGAGCGCGAAGCCTCCGTCGACCTGCGGTTCATTTTTGCGACCAATGCCGATCTGCAGAAAGCCGTTGAGAAAGGGCGTTTCCGGCCCGATCTATTCTACCGCATGAATGTGATGCGGATTCATTTGCCGCCTTTGAAGGATCGCGGCAATGACGTGCAGGATCTTGCACGGATTTTTATGGCGAAGCTCTCACAGCAATTGGGCATGCCTCCGGTCGCGATCGACAAATCGGTGCAGGCCGCGCTCGCGAGCTACGATTGGCCGGGCAACGTGCGCGAACTGCGCAATCTCATCGAGCGCACGCTCATTCTAGGCGCCTTCCCCGACGACTTTGCCGGCCCGAGGCACGAAGACCGCGCCGAAGCGGTCGACAGCCTTGCCGACATGGAGCGTCAGCACATTCTCGCGGTGCTCAAGGAAACAAACGGCAACCGCGAAGAAGCGGCACGACGGTTAGGGATTTCACGCAAGACCATCGATCGCAAATGCGCGTCATGGAATGGTTGATGCTTCCGGCAGCATAGATCGCCCCCCGCGCGGACGCTCCGTCCGCTTCCGCCTGCTCGCCATCGCCCTCTTGCCCATGCTGGTGATCCTGCCGCTCCTGCTCGGGGTTGCCATTATCCGCTGGAACGCGAAGTTCGACGCAACCTTGATCTCCAAGGTGAACGGCGATCTCACCATCGCCCACCAATATCTCGCCCGTATCCTTGAAAAGACCGGGGTGCAGATTCGCGCTCTCAGCCTGTCTGCCCGGTTCCGCGACGTGGCGCAGCGCGGCGAACTTTCGGAAATGCGCGATCTGCTCGAGCGCAGCCGCAAGGAGATGGGCCTCGACTTTCTGTACCTGACGACCGAGAGCGGAGATGTCCTTGCATCCTCGCCTGCGTTTTCGCGCAAGCCGAAGGGTGACTGGCCGATCATTGCTTCGGCGCTGTCGGGCAAGCCGCAGTCAACCGACATAGACATCTTCGCCAGCGATGAGCTCGCGACGATTTCGCCGGCCCTGGCGGAGCGCGCTCGGCTCGATCTGGTGCCGACGCCCAACGCGGTACCGACCGAGCGCAGCACGGAAACGCGCGGCATGGTCGTCCATGCGGCCAGCCAGGCGGCGGCGCCCGACGGAAGGACCGCCGCGCTCGTCGGCGGCATTCTGCTCAATCAGAATCTGGAATTCATCGATACCATCAACGACCTTGTCTACCAGGCGGCCAGCCTGCCGGAAGGCAGCCAGGGCACCGCAACACTTTTTCTGGACGACGTCCGCGTCAGCACCAACGTCAGACTGTTCGAGGGCCGGCGCGCCCTCGGCACGCGCGTGTCGGCAGCCGTGCGGTCCACGGTGCTGAACGAAGGGCGGACGTGGCTGGATAGCGCCTTCGTCGTCAACGATTGGTACATCTCGGCTTATGAACCGCTGGTCGACAGCTACGGCAAGCGTGTCGGCATGCTGTATGTCGGCTTCCTGCAGAAGCCTTTCAGCGAGGCGAAATATACGACCCTGTTGATCATCGCCCTCGCCTTTATCGCGATCACCACGGCCACCGTGCCGATCTTCCTGCGCTGGGCCCGTTCGATCTTCATGCCGCTGGAGCGCGTCACGGCGACCATCGGCAAAGTCGAGGAAGGCGACCTGTCGGCGCGCACGAATCTTCCCGAGGCGCATGATGAAGTCGGTCGAGTCGCATTCCACCTCGACACATTGCTCGACCAAATTCAGGAGCGCGACCGGCAGCTTCGGGAATGGAACGAAGAACTGAACACGCGCGTGCACGAGCGGACCCGGGACCTGGAACTGGCCAACCTCAAGCTTGAGGCGACGACCAAACAGCTCATCATGTCCGAGAAGCTGGCGGCCATCGGCGAAATTACCGCCGGCGTTGCCCATGAGATCAACAACCCGATCGCGGTGATGCAAGGCAACCTCGACGTCATTCGTATGGCGATCGGCACGGAAGCCGAGAAGGCAAAGGTCGAATTCCGCCTGCTCGATGAGCAGATCTATCGCATCAGCCAGATCATCACCAAACTGCTACAGTTCGCGCGACCGGAGGAATATGCCGGCTACCTCGACCGTCATGCACCAAGCGATGTCGTGTCTGACTGCCTGCCGCTCGTCCAGCACCTCCTCAACAAGACTGAAATCAATGTCATCAGGGATGACCGCGCGACCCGGCTGGTCTTGATGAACCGCAACGAACTTCAGCAGGTGCTGGTGAACTTGATCGTCAATGCCATCCACGCAATGCCAGATGGTGGCACCTTGACCTTGCGCAACTTCGACGCCGAACGCGAGGGCAAGAAAGGCATTGCTGTCGAGGTGGCGGATACCGGCATCGGCATTGCCGCCGACCTCATCGACAAGATCTTCGATCCCTTCTTCACGACAAAACGGCGCGAAGGGACCGGCCTCGGCCTGTCCATCAGCCAGACGCTGGTGAAGCGCCAGAACGGCTATATCTCGGTGGAAAGCCAGGCTGGGGTTGGCACAACGTTCACCGTGTGGCTGCCCGAAGCGAGCTAGCTGGACATTTTGTCCGACGCTTCCAGACATTTTGTCCAAGCTACTCACCCGCGCTTCCGTAAGTGATTGATTTTCCGTATCGCGGCATTTGGCATACGGATTGCTCACCTTCCAATCGAGAAGAAGAAGAAATTCGAAGGGGGCGCGCCATGACCGGACATCGATCGAAGGGCATTCGGCCGTGCGGGTAACCGCCGGCCGCCGTTCCATCGATATGCAACTCGGTCCCAGACCGAGCACGTGCTGACCGGTCGATCTCCCTTCGAAACGAACACCGATAGGTCGCGCGCGGCGCTCACCCGCCAGCGCGGCCACGTTGCTGCAACCTTTGTAAGAATGGCCAAACGGAGGAATGGCCGCCATCCGACCCATCACCCTTGATTTCAAACAGATGTGCCCGGCAAGGGCCACGGACCTGGAGGTTTACGCCTATGACGACAGCCGACACCGCATTTGCGCCCCCTGGCGCTCTGAGCATCCTCGATCGCGAACGCATCATCGCCCAAGCCGGTTTCAATCGCTGGCTGGTGCCGCCGGCGGCGCTGTGCATCCATCTTTGCATCGGCATGGCCTATGGCTTCAGCGTGTTCTGGCTGCCGCTGTCGCGCGCGCTTGGCGTGACGCAAGTGAAGGCCTGTCCCAACATGACGCTGGTACAGGAACTGTTCACAACCACCTGCGACTGGCGCGTCGCCAGCATGGGCTGGATGTACACGCTGTTCTTCGTGCTGCTCGGCGTCTCTGCCGCGATCTGGGGTGGCTGGCTGGAACGCGCCGGCCCGCGTAAGGCCGGCGTTGTGGCCGCGCTGTGCTGGGCCGGCGGCCTGGTGCTCGGCGCCATCGGAATCATTACGCATCAGCTTTGGCTTCTGTGGCTCGGCTCCGGCGTGATCGGCGGCGTCGGGCTTGGTATCGGCTACATCTCACCAGTGTCGACTCTGGTGAAGTGGTTCCCCGATCGCCGCGGCATGGCGACCGGCATGGCCATCATGGGCTTCGGCGGCGGCGCCATGATCGGCGCGCCGCTTGCCGATCTCCTGATGAACTATTTCAAGACCCCAGCCTCGGTCGGCGCTTGGGAGACGTTTTTGACGATGGGCGCCATCTATTTCTGCTTCATGATGATCGGTGCGTTCCGCTATCGCATTCCGCCGGCCGGCTGGCGGCCCGACGGCTGGACCCCTCCGGAGAAGAAGAACGCGATGATCACGGCGCACCACGTACACCTGCGTGACGCGCACAAAACGCCGCAGTTCTGGTTGATCTGGTGGGTCCTCTGCCTCAACGTATCGGCGGGAATCGGCGTGATCGGCATGGCGTCGCCGATGCTGCAGGAGATCTTCGCCGGCTCGCTGATCGGGCTGCCAGGCGTCAAATTCAACGCCCTGACCGGAGAGCAGAAGGTCGCCATAGCTGCGATCGCCGCCGGCTTCACCGGCCTCCTGTCGCTGTTCAATATCGGCGGCCGCTTCTTCTGGGCCTCGCTGTCGGACTATATCGGCCGCAAGAACACCTACTTCGTCTTCTTCCTGCTCGGCATCGCACTCTACGCGCTGGCACCGACCTTCGCGGGCATGGGATCGAAGCTGTTGTTCGTTACCGCTTTCTGCATCATCCTGTCGATGTATGGCGGCGGCT
>JANLJK010000106.1 GCA_029255525.1 Pseudolabrys sp. | reverse complement strand
GATGGCATTTAGGGCATGGGGCGCGCGCAGCAGGAGCGGCTATGACAACAAAAAAACTTTCGATCGCCGTGGTCGGCGCCGGCATGGGCGGGCTCGCGGTCGCCGCCACCTTGCGGCGTGTCGGCATCGACGTGCAGGTTTACGAGCAGGCCTCGCGCTTCGGCCGCATCGGCGCTGGCATCCAGATGATGCCGAATTCGATGAAGGTGCTGCGCGGCATCGGCGTCGAGGAGCGGCTGCGCGGAATCGCCTTCGCGCCGTATTCGCATCTCAACCGCGATGGCACGACCGGCGAGATCACGCGCGAACTGCCGATGCCGGAGAGCCTCTATGGCGCGCCCTATCTATGCATGCATCGCGCCGATTTGCACGACGCCCTTGCCTCGGTGCTGCCGGGCGACATCATCCATCTCAATAAGAAGCTCGTCGGCCTCGACCAGAAATGCGGGCAGGTGACCTTGTCCTTCGCCGACGGCACGACGGCGACGGCGGACGCGGTGATCGGCGCCGACGGTGTGCATTCGATCGTGCGCGACATCATCGTCGGCCCCGATGCGCCGCTGCACAAAGGCCGCATCGCCTATCGCGCGGTGTTTCCCGCGTCGCTGATGGGCGGTTTCGACATCGGCCGCTCGCGCACCAAATGGTGGGGCACCGACCGGCACATCGTCATCTACTACACGACCAAGGCGAAGAGCGAAGTCTACTTCGTCACCAGCGTGCCGGAGGACGCGAGCTGGATGACCAAGGAGTCCTGGTCGGCCAAGGGCGACGTGAAGGAATTGCGCGCGGCTTACGACGGCTTTCATGCGGATGTGCGCAAGGTGCTGGAGGCCTGCCCCGACTGTCACAAATGGGCGATCCTCGAGCGCGAGCCGCTGTCGCGTTGGAGCGATGGCCGTGTCGTGCTGCTGGGCGACAGCGCGCATCCGATGACGCCTTACATGGCGCAGGGCGCGGCGACGTCGATCGAGGATGCCGCGATATTGGCGCGCTGCCTGGCGGCGGTCGACGGCGACGATATCGAGGGCGCGTTCCGCCGCTACGAGGCGCACAGAAAGCCGCGCACCTCCGTGGTGCAGGCGATCTCCAGCGCCAATACCTGGATGAAGGAGGGCGCCTCCGACACCAGTTGGCTCTACGGTTATGACGCCTGGGGCGCCGATCTCGACAGCCCGGCGTCAAACCCGCAGGCGAGGGCGGCTTAACCCCCGGCGAAGCGCACATTCGCCGTCATGCCCGGCTTTATGCCGGGCATCCACGTTCTTGAATGTTTTCGCAAAGTAGGACGTGGATGGCCGGGACAAGCCCGGCCATGACGTATCAATGATGTAATGCGTATGGACAATATCCAGCGCGGAGATGGCAAGGCAGAGCCCCCATGGACTGGTCGCGCCCGGTCGATCTTTATTGCGAGCGGACCGATCCGTCCTTCTGGGCGGAGCCGGTCAATGCGATCACCAATGCGGCGTTTCTGATCGCCGCGGCGGTTGCTTTCATCCAATGGCGACGCAGTGAGGCGCGCGACTGGCCGGTGCTGGGGCTGATCGCGCTCACGGCTGCCATCGGCATTGGCTCGTTCATCTTCCACACGGTGGCGACGCGGGGCGCGGCGCTGTTCGACACCATCCCGATCGCCGTTTTCATCTATGGCTATCTGTTCTTCGCTCTGCGGCGTTATCTCGGACTATCGCTCGTCATGGCGGCGGCGCTGCTCGTCGCCTTCCTGGCGGCGACGTATGCGGAGGCGGCCGTGGTGCCGCGCGGCGCGCTCAACGGCTCGCATGCCTATCTGCCGGCGCTCGCCGCCACGTTTGCAATTGGACTTTTGACGCTCAAACGGCGTGCCGGTCCGCTGATCATCGCCGCGGGCGTGACGATCGCGGTGTCGCTGACGTTCCGCAGCATCGATATGGCCGCGTGCGAGAGCTTTCCGCTTGGCACCCACTTCCTATGGCACAGCCTGAACGGATTGGGGCTGTATCTGCTGCTGCGGGCCGCCTTGGTGGACAAGGCGGCTACGCCGGCAACGAATGTGGCGTAGCCGCTCCGGTCGTTACGGCCCGCCGTAGAGCCAGGCAATGCTGTCGTAGGTGTCTTTTTCGCTGCGGCTGCTGATCGCCATGTCGCGCAGCTCCGCGGTGACGCCGCGCGCGTGATAGAATTCGCCATAGACGCGGGCCATGATCTGCACGCGGCCGGTGCGCAGATAGCGCTCCTGCTGATAATCGTGGAAGGCGGCCGGCAGGTCGTTCGGCTTGGCCGCGACCTTGTCCGCGAGCACGACGGCATCCTCGGTCGCCATGCACGCGCCCTGGGCGAGATACTGCAGCATCGGATGAGCAGCATCGCCCAGGAGCGTGACGTTGCCCTTGGTCCAGTTTTTCACCGGCTCGCGGTCGCACAGCACCCACATGCGCCAGGTCTCGATGCGTTCCAATAAGCGCAGCACGTCCGGCACCTGGCCCTGGAAGTGCTTCCACAGCAGCTCCTTGCTGCCTTCGGCGTCCCAGCCTTCCTCGTAATGGTCGGAGTGGAACACGGCGACGAGGTTATAGAGCTCGCCCCGGCGCAACGGGTAATGCACGAAATGGGTGCGCGGGCCGGCCCACAGGACGACGTCCGGGCGCCACAGGTCTTCCGGTACCTGGTCCTTCCGCAGCACGGCGCGATAGGCGATGTGGCCCGAAACGCGCGGCTTGCCGTCGCCGACGATCTTCTCGCGGATGTTCGACCACATGCCGTCGGCGCCGATCAGCGCGCGGCCTTCGACCGTCTCGCCATTGTTGAGCGTCACCGTGACGCCGTCGCCGTGGTCGTTGAAGCTCTCGACGCGGCGGCTGGTTTCCAGCGTGATCAGGTTGCTGCTCTGGCAGGCCTTCAGCATGGCGCCGTGAATGTCGGCGCGGTGGATCACCGCGTAAGGCTGGCCGCCGAAGCGCTTCTGGAAATCCGCGCCCAGGGGCACCTTGGTGATCAGCTTGCCGGTGAGCGCGTCGCGCATTTCCTGCGACGGCGGGATATGGGCATCGGCCAGCACGGCCTCCTTGAGGCCGACCTTCTCGAGCACGCGGAAGATGTTGGGGCCGAGCTGGATGCCGGCGCCGACTTCCTTGAATTCGGGCGACTGCTCGAACAGCCGCACGGGGAAGCCCTTCTGGGCCAAGGCATAGGCAGCGATGAGCCCACCGATGCCGCCGCCGGAGATGAGGATGGGAGCCGAGCCGTTACCGCGCGCCATGGGAGTTTCCTCAGTGTACTGTCAAATTTTGCCGGGGAAGATAAAGCCGGACGCGGCCGGACGCAAACCCCACGGACAACAAAATAACATCCTGTGCGCCGGGCGGCTGTGGGCCTGAGAAACGCCCGCCGCCGGGACAGCCTGAAGCGGCGGTCCAGGGACGGCAATTCGGAAGGCCTATTTGGTGACCTGGCCGCGAATCTCGCCGGCCTTGTTGGCGGCGGTGTGGATGTTGACGTAGAGGCGGCCCGCCATCAGGTCGGATGCCTGCGCATCGGTGAGGGTAGCCGTGCCTTCGAACGGGCTCTTCTCGGCGCCGCCGATCGGGATGGCAACGCCACCGTTCTTGCCGGCCTCGCCGGTGTGGAAGTGGGCGGCGGTCGCCGGGCCGCTGAGGTCCGCGTAGCTGCCCTTCCAGGCCAGCTTCTTCGAGGCGGTGTCGTAGGTCGCGGTGACCGAGCCGGTGGCCTTGCTGTCGGTCGGCGGCACCTCGTTCGAAGGTTTCAGCTCGGCCTTCAGATTGATCGTTTCGGCTATAGCGGGCGCACCGAGCGCGACGGAGACGGCAAAGGCGGCGAGCAGGGGCCAGCGGAACGCGGTTGTCAACGTGGTTGTCAACGTGGTTGTCATGGGGCTCCTCCCTTGGGGCTTTCTTCGGGATGTTGACTGACGGCAGGGCCGAAATCGGCGGCGCCTTAAATCAACACCCGAAGCCTAGCACCTATTCCGGGAGCATCCGCTCAACAGGTTTCGAGCGCGATGACGGTGGAGGAGGCTTCGCCGCAGGCGTCGCATTCCCAATGATGGCGGATCTCGCCGCCTTCGACAAACTCCGATGAGACCGGCGCCACCATCCAGTCGTCGCAACTGGGGCAGCGCGCGGGCGCGGTGAACGTACGGGCGGCGGCAAGCTTCGGTGTGATGGCGTGGCAATGAAGCTGCATGGTCTCTGCCTCCTCGGTCGTCGTGTTGACCCCACGGTCGTGAGTAGAGGCGCATCGTGGCAGCGCGGAGACGGAACAATGAAAACGCGGTGGCCGGGAGGCTAAAGTTTCGTGACGCGCGCGGCGGTAAGCGCGCCGGTGCTGCGCCGCAAAATCAACGGACGGCGAGTCATATCAGCACGTTAGAGGATGAAAGTTTTGTTTCCGCGCCGACACAAAGTGCGGACACCGATACGCAAGCACACGCGCTCGTGATCGAAAGCCTTACTGCTCGGTGAACAGCAGCACCGTGCGAATCGACGAGACCACGAAATTGGAAGCACAGAGAAACGCCATCACGGCGTTCACCCATTTCATGTCCATCATCATGACGGTGCGGTCCGGCGGCCCCTTGTCGGCAATCTCTCCATCATGCCAGCAAGCGGTGTCGGACAGGTTAATGCGAGCCGATAAGGCGTCCTGGCCAATGCGCCTTATGCAGAGCAGCCAGGTCACGAAATTGCGCAAGGCCCAGCAGCTTTGCGCAAGATCGATCGGGCGGATTTTGCCTTTCAGCGCCACCTGTCTCGGCGCAAGGCGGCCGGGCATGCATTCAAGCGCCGGCGCCGGAAAACAGGATGAGGAAATACATCATGCGCAACATCATGAAGGCCGCGACGATTGCCGCGCTGCTCACCGTGCCGACTTTGGCCTTCGCTCAATCGGGTTATCGGACCGGTTATCGCGCCCATGCCCAGGCGCCTGCGCGCGCCGCCGATAGCGGCGCGGCGGGCGTGCCGATGAGTGCGGCGCGCGTGCGGGCGCTGCACGATTGCACGGCGCTCGAGCAAAAGTGGGACCAGCGGACCTGGGGTGTGCAGCAACTCGACGTGTATCGCGCCTGCATGGCCGATCACGGCCAAGCCGAGTGAGACGCGCGATCTTCGGCGCGGCGCTCAACCCATGCCGTGCCGGACGGAGAGCCCAGGGGGCGTTCATCTACCCCCCAAAACGAGTCTCTGGGGTCTCGCGAGAGCCCGCGTTCGGGCCGGCCGCAGGGCCGGCGCCGGGCGCGGGCCTCCTTGTCCAAGGACGACCTTAGCTGGCCTGGCGCAGCGGCACACCGTCCAGCCATTCCTGCTGCGCGGCGACGGCCAGCAGGCCGTTGCGCATCTTGATCAGCCGTTCGTATTCCTCGCCGCTGCACATGGCGTCCCTGGCGCGCGCGTCGCATTGCGCCGCCCAGTGGCGCAGTTCGGCGGCGGACAGATTCGTGTTCATGCTGGCATTCATGGCGAACTCCCGGCGAAGTTCGTTACGGCGGGCACGTCCGGCGGCGCCTGATGGAAAAGCCGCGGGCACGCCGAAAGTTCCTGCTGGCACCCCGCCGGCACGGTATACCGGGCAAAATCGGCTCCGCCGCGATTGTCGAGGGCCGGCTTCCAGTGCTAGCCACAGAACATCGAGTCAGCGCAGGCGGGGGACATGTCGAAAGAAGCGATGCGGGCGGAAGCCGAGCGGCTGATCAAAGAGGCCATGGAAAAGAAGGCCGTGGCGGTGAAACGGGTGGATACCCGGATCGAGGCGAAATGCGGCAAATGCGGCGCGCCCAACAAGATCACCGCGGCACCGGGGAAAACCCGGGTGGAATACACCTGTAAGGAATGCGGCCACAAACAGCGGGCGCTGTAAGCCAGCGCTTTAAAGCCGCGCCGGCGCGGCAAGGCCGCCCATCGGCGCCGGACAGGTGCCGATCAACGCGAATCGCAAACCGGATCGCGCTTAGATGAGATCCTGCGCGACCAGCTTCAGCAGGTCGCGGCGCGGCTGACGGGCCTGCTCATAGAGCTGCGCGCCAGCATCGCCACCGGCATTGATCAGGTCTTCCTTGTCGC
Organism: Pseudolabrys sp.; assembly: GCA_029255525.1. Taxonomy (GTDB): domain Bacteria; phylum Pseudomonadota; class Alphaproteobacteria; order Rhizobiales; family Xanthobacteraceae; genus Pseudolabrys. The sequence goes on along the minus strand of JANLJK010000106.1, from coordinate 1,805 downwards.
ACGTCGATGCGATGGTCAGCCCGATGCTGTGCAGATGCGCATGGCCGCGGCAGTAGACCGCGAGCAAGGCACGGGTGAAGGGGGGGATGGTTCTGACCAGCTCACGCAGGCCGTGCGGGCTGGTCCGGAAGATGTCGCCGAGGACGCTATCGGGAACGGGGCAGGGATCTTCTTGACGCTGGCTTTGCATTGCATTCTCCACGTTTGCTGAAGATGCAAGGCCAGGAGTTAAGCCAGCGTTAAGGCTATCATACGCAGCGATTTTTACGCGCTGAGCGGGCTCAAGCGCGCGCGGCCCGCAACGCGTGCGATGAAGAATATACGCGCAACATCACATCGCTCTCGCGTCGATTTTTGTTCGCGACCGCGCTGAATCGTCCGCCGTCAGAAGACAGCCGGCGATGTGGCCGACATGACGACGATGATCGGCGCATGATTCGATGGCGATCATCGCACCGCGCGTGCGCCGATTCGCGCTTAGAGCCTTTCCGGCTTTGATAGAATCAAAGCCGGGGCTCTAGCTTTTTGTTTTGACGCGTTTTCTTCACGCGAACCGGTTTCCACTTCGCTCGAAAACGCTTTAGGCCGCGGCATCCTCGAACGGCGGCATCTGGCGGATCGGGCCGCTCGACAGCGTGATCTTGCGCCGTTGGTTTTGGAAGCCGGCGGCGGCCGGTTCGTCGGTGCGGGACTTGGCGAAGAGGTCGGCGCCGAGATTGCCGCCGTGCCACGTCAGATCGCCTTCGTCGCAGGTCGCGGCGATGGCCAGGCCAATCGAGGTCAGATGCGCGCGGCGATAGCAATAGACCGCGAGCGCGGCGCGGGCATCGGGCGCAACGCTGTCGATCAGCGCGGCCAGGCTGTGCGGGCTCGATCGGTAAAGCTGACCGAGGACATTATCCGATACGGGACAGGGCTCTTCGTTGAGTTCGCGCAATGCCAAATCCTCCGAGTTACCCCCCGGGGCATGTGTCTGTTTGCAACAGAAACGTTAAGGATTCGGAAACTGTAAGGGGGCTCGCCAAGGACTGTGAGGGGCGAGGTTCGGCCATGACGTCTTCGGCGCGGCTGATCTTGTTCGCTAAGCCGCCGTGCGCCGGCATCACGCCGACGCCGCAAGGACACGGCCATGTCCTCGCCGGTGACGGACAGGTTTCTTGACGCGAATTTCAATGTCGCTGCCGAGGGCCATAAGCGCCTGCAGCAGCCTGTCCATCGAAAAGCCCTCAAACTTCCCCCTGAGAAGCTTGGACAGATCGGGCTGTGCGATGCCGGTGATGTTGGCCGTCTCGCCTTGCGTGAGGCCTCTGGCCTCGATCGTTTTGGCAAGTTTAATCACAATATCGGCTTTGAGCGCGTGTTCGTCCGCGTTGGGTAGTCCGATGTCGGCGAAGACATTGCCGGTGCTCCTGGTGACTTTGGTGGCGGGCTTGGTCATAGGCGTGGTCCTGCTGTATGCGTCGTCTAGGTGATCTTCTTATCCCGTTGCCGGGCTTGGTGCTGTCTCTCAGCTTCCTTAAGACACTCCCTGATCCGGTCGATCTCGTGTTTCGGCGTTTTGATTCCCGAGCGCGCTTTCTTTTGAAACGCATGCAACACGTATACGGCCTCATCGAACTTCACCGTGTAGACGGCCCGATAAGTGTTGCGGTCATAGTCCTCGACGATTTCCAGGACGCCGGCGCCGCCGAAACCCTTGAGGGGCTTTGCGTCGGGATGCCTCGATCCCCGCTGCGCGGCGCGGATCGCGAAACCGAATGTCCTCTTGACCTCGGCCGGCATGGCCGACAGATCGTCGAGCGAGG